>DATAED010000176.1:0-3425 GCA_036258195.1 Ktedonobacterales bacterium | reverse complement strand
TGCGTGATGTAGAGCACCGCCAGCCGATCTTCATCCTTCAGCCGCAGCAGCAGATTCAGAATCTCCAGCCGGATCGAGACATCCAGCATCGAGACTGGCTCATCCGCCAGCAGCACCCTCGGCTGCGCCGCCAGCGCCCGCGCGATGGCCACGCGCTGCCGCTGCCCGCCGCTGAGCTGGTGCGGGTACTTGCGCAGGAACTGCTCGGCGGGCGTCAGGCTGACACGCTGCAGCAGCGCCAGCGCCTGCTCGGTGGCCTGCGCGTCGCTGGTGGCGTGCCGATAGATGCGCAGCGGGCGGGTCAGATGGTAGCGCACGTCGTGCGTGGGATTGAGCGACGAGAAGGGGTCCTGAAAGACCATCTGCACGTTGCGGCGATACTGGCGCAGCGCCGCCCGCCCCGGCTTGACCAGCTGCCCGTCGTAGAGGATCTCGCCAGAGGTGGGGGCGTAGAGGCGCGCCAGCATGCGCGCCACCGTCGTCTTGCCGCTGCCGCTCTCGCCCACCAGCGCCACCGCCTGGCCCGCCGTCAACGCCAGCGAGGTATCCTCGACCGCATGCACCGCGCGCGACGGCGCGAAGGGATTGCCGCCATGCACGGGAAACAGCTTGCGCAGATGCATGGCCTGGAGTATCGGCGGCGTCATGGTCGCGACCCCCGGCCCCTCGGGCTGCCCTGGCTGCTCTGGGCGTGGCGCGTCGGAGGCGGATAGCATCATCGAGCGGCGCTCCTCTCCGCTGCGGCCGCGTAGGCGCTGGCGATGGTCTCCAGCGTGGGCTGGGCGCGGCTGTAGGTCGGATCATACAGATGGCAGGCCACCGTCACGCCGTCGTTGTCCGTCGCGCCAGATGCAGCTGGCGGGGCTGGTCGCAGCGGGGGGATGACCGCGCGGCAGGCATCGAAGGCCAGCGGGCAGCGTGGATGGAAGGCGCAGCCCGGCGGCGTGGCGCGCAGGTCGGGCGGCGAGCCAGGGATGCCGATGGCGCGGCGACGCGGCCCACGCAGCGGCGGGAAGGCGTGAATCAGCCCGTAGCTGTAGGGATGGCGCGGATGCGCGTAGAGCGCGCGACTGGCGCCACGCTCCACGATGCGCCCGGCGTACATGATGGCGATGCTGTCGGCGAACTCCAGCAGCAGCGAGAGGTCGTGTGTGATGAAGATCACCGAGAAGCCAAAGGCGTCGCGCAGGCGTAGAATCTCGGTCAGAATCTCGCGCTGCACCACGACATCCAGCGCGGTGGTCGGCTCATCCATGATGATGACGGCTGGCTCCAGCGCCAGCGCGATGGCGATGCTGGCGCGCTGGCGCATGCCGCCGCTCAGCTCGTGCGGATAGCTCTGCAGGCGATCCGCCGCGATGCCCACCTGGCGCAGCAGGCTGATGGCGCGCTCCTGGCGTTCGGCGCGCGGCATGTGCGGGCGGTGCGCGCGCACCGCATCGTCAATCTGCGCCGCCAGCGTCATGACCGGATTGAGCGAGTTCATGGCGCTCTGGAAGACAATCGCCAGCTCATTCCAGCGGAAGGCGCGCAGCTCCTCCGGCGAGAGCGCCAGCACATCCATCACCTCGCCATCGGGACGATGGAAGAGGATCTCGCCCTGCGTGATGGCGGCCATCGGGCTGAGCAGGCGGGTCAGCGCGTAGGCCAGTGTGGACTTGCCACATCCGCTCTCGCCCGCCAGCCCCACGATCTCGCCGCGATGCAGCGTGAAGCTGACATCGGTGACGGCGCGCACGGCGGCGTCCTCGCCCGCGTATTCGATGCTGAGATGCTTGACCTCCAGCACGGGCGCCTCGCGCTGCGCGGCGGGCGTTGGCGTCATCTCGACTCGCTCTGCGCTCATGCCACGCCCGCCTTCCTGTCGGCCTTCGTCTCTGGCTTGCTGTCTGGCTTGCGACGCAGCGGCCAGCGTCGTCTGGCCAGGCGCAGACGCGGGTCAGCCACCTCGTCAATGCCGAAGTTGAGCAGCGCCAGCCCGGCGCCCAGCAGCGCGATGCACAGCCCCGGCGGCGCGAACCACCACCACGTTCCGGTCAGCAGCGCGCCGCTATTGTAGGCCTGATTCAGCATGATGCCCCAACTGATCGTCGTCGTGTCGCCAAAGCCCAGGAACTCCAGTCCGGCCACCGCCAGCAAGACCTGGATGGTCGTCGTGACGAAGTTGGCGGCGACAATCGAGATTTCATTGGGGAAGATCTCGAAGGCGATGATGCGCCAGGTCGATTCGCCGCTGGCGCGCGCGGCAGTGATGAACTCGCGTGAGCGCAGCGAGAGCGTCTGCGCCCGCAGTACCCGCGCGCCCCACGGCCAGTTGGTCAGCGCGACGACGATGGCGATGGTGATGGTGGAGCGATTGAAGTATTGCACGGCTACGATCGCCAGCGGCAGCGAGGGGATCACCAGAAAGACGTTGGTGAGCAGCGAGAGTCCGTCATCCACGACGCCGCCCATGTAGCCCGCCACCAGCCCCACCGCGATGGAGATGAGCGAGACGAGCAGCCCCGCCACAAACGCCCAGAAGATCGAGGAGCGCGCGCCGATGACGAGCTGCGAGAAGACATCCTGCCCGCCCTGGTTGGTGCCGAGCCAGTGCGCGGCGGAGGGCGGCGCGTTCAGGTTCAGCGTGTAGGCCAGCGGATTCTGGTGGATGATGAGCGGCCCCAGCAGCGCGACCAGCGCGAAGAAGCCGATGAGGGCGCTGCCCGCAGCCACTTTGCGGTTGAGCGTGACGCCGTGCCAGAGCGTGCGCGCCACCACGCCGACCTGCGCGGCGAGGCCCGGCCCTCCGGAGCGCTCGCCCTGCGCGAGCGTCGTGGTCGTCGGAGTCGCCTTGCTCATGGCTAGACGCTCCTTTCCTGGCGCGTGCGCGGGTCGAGCACGGTGTAGAGCAGATCAACGATCAGGTTCATGGCGACGGTGGCGACAATCACCAGCAGCAGAATGCCATCGGCGAGGGCGTAATCCTGGCTGAGGATGCCCTGATACAGCGCGTAGCCAATGCCGGGATAGGAGAAGACGATCTCGACCAGCAATTGCCCGCCGACGACGCTGCCGATGGCGATGGCGAACCCCGTCACGCTCGGCAGGATGGCGTTGCGCGCGGCGTAGGCGAACATCAGGCGGCTGGTCGTCAGCCCCTTGGCCCGCGCCATCGTGATGTAGTCCTCGGAGAGCGTCGTAATCATCGAGTTGCGCATGGTCAGCATCCAGCCCGCGACGGTCGAGATGACGATGGTGAAGGCCGGCAAGATAGCGTGCTGGGCGGCGCTGAGGAGGAAGTCGGGGTTCCAGCCGGGGGTGAGCGCGAGATCATAGCCGTCCGAGAAGGGCAGCCAGCCCGCCTTGAAGCCGATGAAGTAGACCACCAGCAGCGCCAGCCAGGGATACAGAATCGAGTACAGGAAGGTCATCACGGCGGAGAG
>DATAED010000175.1:0-5440 GCA_036258195.1 Ktedonobacterales bacterium | reverse complement strand
TGGTCGACACTCTTGACTGGCGTGCCGACAAGGCTGCCACCAGCACTGAACGAAATGAAAGGGCTCTCGACCTGCACCACATACGGACGTGTCTGCCGTCCCGGCGTGAAGTCGTAGGTGCCGAAGTTGTTGTTGTTGCTCGTGTCGGGGTTCGCTGGATAGACCACCGCGTAACTGTGCAGCGTTGGCTCGACCTGGGTCAGCGCGGCGGTGTAGAGCAGCTTGCCCGACGGCGAGCGCCCCAGAAAGCCGTATTCGTCGCTGACGTTCTTCCCATTGGCGGCCAGCGTCAGAATCTGCAGCGTGAGCGTATAGTTCTGAGCCGTCACCTGATAGGGAATGGGCAGTTCGCTGACAGCGGAGCTCTGGCCATCGTTCTGCAGCGCGCCGTTGACGATGCTCCAGTGCGCGGGCAGCTTCCACTCGCTGGCGCGGTTCGTGAAGTCGGCCTGGTACAGCACCTTCGGCGTGGGGGTCGCAGTGGGCTGCGGCGTAGGAGTCGCGACGCCGCCGGAAGACGCGGCGGGCCCGCAGCCCGCCAGCGCCAGCAGCAGCGCCAGCCCCACCATCGCCAGCGCCGCTCGTCTATGGTTCACCCTGTGATGCGCAAACATGGGATAACGAACCTCCTCAGCGATCATACTCCAGCATACGACGGATGGCCGCAGCCCTGATTTTCAGCGGATTGAGCGCAACTTGCATTGCAAAACCCCTTGCAAAACTCGCCTCGATCTTGACACCAGGCGGACAATGAATCCAGTGGCCCATTGTGCGAAGGCGCGCACAGCGAGGATGCAGGCGGAGCAGGACGATGAGCGAGCGAGCAGACAGGCGAAGATGGCAAGCGCGGACTGGCGCGCGGGTGTTCCTGTGCGCGCTGGTGGCGCTGGCGCTCTGGGTAGTGACGGTGGGAGCGCCGATGTCTCGTGGCGCGCCTGGCGTGCAGGCGGCTGGGCTGGCCTCGTGCGACGTTACGATGACACACCACGTCTCGCTGGCTTCGGCTGGCGGCGCATCCGCGCGCCTCAGTCGTACACAGGGAGTTGTCGGCACGGCGCTGTCGCTCACAGGCAGCCATTGGCCCGCGCGCGCGGCAGTCATTATATCAGTCTTCATCAACGTGCGCGGCGAAGACTACGAGGCGTTTGCCAAACTCGCGCAGGGAACGACTGCAGCAGATGGCAGCCTGACCATCCAGGGTTTCCGTGCGCCGGTGATAGACTCCTGCGTTTTGCCCCCTCTGCAATCTGGCGAAACGGTCGTCTTCCTCGTCCACACGCTCGATAACCACATCCAGGCGCCCGTCAATTTCACGTATCTCACGGATCTTGGCCCGCAGGTGACGACCACGCCGACGGCTGCGAATCTTGCCCCTGGCGAACAGATCACCATGACAGGCGCACGATGGGAGCCAGATGAGCATGTCACTATCACTCCCGCCATCGCGCCCCAGGGGATGCAATCACCGCAACCAGCGACACAACCACTATCAGCCGACGCTGTGAGCATCACCACTGACAGCACAGGCGCATTCACGGCAAACCTTCCCGCGCTCGACGAGCCTCCTGAGACGTGGATATCGTTTGCTGCCGAGGGAACGGGGCCGCGCTACGGTGATGTCGAAGTGGATTCCTGGACGTATGTCATGCTGCCGAAGGTGTTTCCCAGCATCCATCTGAGCGCCATCGCTGTTAATCCAGGAGGCGCATTGATGGTTTCGGGCGACCATTGGCTGCCACACCAATCGGGGGTCATCGAGTATTGCCGAGGCGAGAACACGATCCCTGGCATGGTGGGCCTGCGCTGCGATCCCAACCTCTCTGAGCAGTTGGGAACCTTTCTGGCGGATGGCTCTGGCCATTTCACAGCGCAGGTCAATTTTCCGGCAAATGCGCGCTTAGGCTCCGTAACCGTGCAAGCGCGTGCCCCTGACTCGATGTTTGGCCTGGTCGTCTATACGCAGGCGCAGCCGCTCGCCATTGCGCCGACCTACGCTGAGGCGCATCCTCGTCAAGCCTGGGTCGAAGCGCACTGGCCCTATTTCGCCGCCAGCGCGCTGGCGCTGCTGACGCTGCTGGTCGCGGCGGCGATCTGGCTCACGCGCCGCTGGCGCGGTCGTGGCGGCGCGGCCCGCGCTGTGAGCGGATTGTGACGGTCTGAGGAGTCCTGCGAGCGTTTGTGGCGCCGCTGGCGCGGGGTATACTATCGGCGGGCGCGCACGGCGCCCGCCGCGCGGAGTGCTGGCGGCAGGCCATTCACAGGTACAGGCGAGGATCAGGCGCATGCGCATTACGGCGTTGGGGCAGGCCGGACTGTTTGTCGAGACGAAGCACGGCAGCATACTCTGCGATCCGTGGTTCAATCCAGCCTATTTCGCTTCGTGGTTCCCCTTTCCCAGCAACGAGGCCATCGACCGCTCCACGCTCGCCAATCCAACCTATCTGTATGTCTCGCACCAGCACCACGACCACTTCGATCCCCAGTTCCTGCGCGAGCACGTCTCGAAGGAGACGACCGTGCTGCTGCCCGACTACCCGCTCGACCTGCTGGAACGCGAGCTGCGCAAGATCGGCTTTACCAAGTTCATCCACTCGAAGAACTACGAGCCGTTCGAGCTCGATGGCCTGCGCTTCATCATCGCCGCCTCCGTCGCGCCGACCGATGGCCCGCTGGGCGACTCTGGCATCGTGATCGACGATGGCGAGACGCGCATCTACAACCAAAACGACTCGCGTCCCGTCGATCTGGATGCGCTGATCGGCTTCGGCCCCTACGACGCGCACCTGCTGCAGTTCTCCGGCGCCATCTGGTATCCGATGGTCTACCTCTACCCGCAGAAGATGATGGATGCGCTGGGCCGCAAGAAGCGCGAGAACGAGATGGCCCGCGCGCTACGCTACGCCACCGAGATCAACGCCACCTACGTCGTGCCGTCGGCGGGGCCGCCCTGCTTCCTGGATGACGACCTCTTCCATCTCAACGACTTCGACCGCGACCCCATCAATACGTTTCCCGACGCTTCCGTCTTCCTGGAGTACATGCGGGCGAACGACCACGACAATGGCCGCCTGATGATCCCCGGCACGCTGATCGAGGTCACGCCGGGAAGCTGCATCACGACGCATCCCTTCCCGCAGGATGAGGTGGATGCCATCTTCAGCCAGAAGCGCGCCTATCTGGAGGCGTTTCAGTCGCGGCAGCGGGCGACGATTGCAGACATCAAAGCGACGTGGCCGCGCGGGCAGGTGGACATCCTGGCGGAGCTGAAAGAGTGGTTCGAGCCGCTCATCAAGGCGGCGGACATCACCTCGGTGGGCATCAATGGTCGCGTCCTGCTGGACTGCCAGACCGTCGCCGTCGTGCTCGACTTCCAGCGGCGCGAGGTCTACGAGTGGCAGGGCGAGGAGTGGGAATATCGCCTCGCCGTGGCGCCAGAGCTGGTGGAATATGAGATCATCCATCACGTCGAGGACTGGATCAACGACCTGTTCCTCTCGTGCCGCTTCCAGGCTGAGCGCAAAGGCGCCTACAACGAATACGTCTATAACTTCTTCAAGTGCCTGACCATCGAGCGACTGGAGTACGCCGAGGGCTACTACTCCGAGAAGGCGCACGAGCACCAGTTCTTCGAGGCGGAGGGCTATCGCATCCAGCGACGCTGCCCGCACCTGCGCGCCGACCTGACGCGCTTCGGCTCCATCGAGAATGGCGTGCTGACCTGCGCGCTGCACGGCTGGCAATTCGAGCTGGCCACCGGGCGCTGCCTCACCTCCGACGACCGCAAGCTCTTCGCCCAGCCCATCAGCGAGGCGGCGCAGGCCGAAGTGGCGGCGGCGGAGGAAGCCAACCAGCCGCAGACGACGAGTGGTGGTGGCGGGAGCCTGCCCGCCAGCGCTGATCTGCGCGCCTACCGCGACGACAGTCGCCTGATCCGCGACCGTTGCAGCCACTGCTGGTACGACCCCAAGCGCAAGCTGTAGCGGGCGCGATCCCTCACCGTGCCAGAACGACTGGACGACAACCTGCGTGCCTGCCTGCGCGATCACTATGCACGCACTGCCGTGTCGCTGGAGCCGCGCGCGCTGGGCGGCGACACGCTGGCGCAGGTCTACCACGTCACGGATGAGGCCGGAGCTGAGTATATCGTCAAAGCGCGCTCGCGGGCGCTGTACCCGGCCAGTTGCCTTGCGCCACGCTACCTGGCGGATCAGGGCGTCGCGGCGGTCGTGGCGCCGCTGCCCACCACGGATGGCGCCCTGTGGGCGCGCCTCGCGCCGCCAGCCAGCGCATGGGTCATCGCGCTCTATCCTTTCGTTGCGGGCGTCTCAGGCTGGCTCCCTGCCATGACCGACGCCGAGTGGCGCGCGACGGGGCAGATCTTCCGGCGAATTCATAGCATCGCGGCGCCCGCCGAGGGTATCGCATCCCTGCGCCGCGAGCGCTTCGACGTGAGTGGCTACGCGCGCTCGGCGGAGACGTTCGCGGCGCGCTTCGCTGGAGCGCCATCTGGCGACGAGACGGAGGCGGAGCGGGCGCTGCGCGAGCGGTGGCTGGAGCGGAGCGCCACGATCCACACGCTCATCGCGAGCATGCGCGCGCTGGCAGAGCGGCTGCATAGCCGCTCCGGCCCCTATGTCATCTGCCACGGCGACCTGCACCCCGGCAACCTGCTGCGCGACACTGCTGGCGGCGTGCATGTCGTGGATTGGGATGATACGCTGCTGGCTCCCAAAGAGCGCGACTTCCTCTTCACTGGCGAGCCAGCCCCAGATGGTTCCAGCAAGCCGGACGCGCCGTTCTTCCAGGGCTATCAGCCAGCGGAGATTGATTGGGTCGCGGTGACGTACTATCGCTGTGAGCGCGTCATCCAGGATGTGATCGAGTGTGCGGACGAGGTCTGCTACCGCGACGGCCTGGCAGCCGACGCCAGAGCCGACGCCGCCGCGCTGTTTGGCGACCTCTTCGCGCCGGATGGCAATATGGACGCCGCGCGCCGCGCCGCCACGCGCCTGCCCGTCGCACTGAGCGATCTGGCCACGCGGCTGATGACGGAGTGATGACGGAGTGATGGGCGAGCAGTTCGCGGCAATGGTGGGAGAAGACGTATGAGCGAGCAGGTAGATAGCGCCGACTCGCCAGCCATCACCGCGCTGGTGGCGGCGCTGCGGGCGGAGCTGGCGGCGGCGGCTGATCCCGCCAAAGCTGAGCCGATGCACGCCTACATGAAGTCAGACGTGCCGTATCTGGGCATCCCACTGCCTGCGGTGCGGCGCATCTGCCGCCGCGTCTCCGCCGAGCATCCGCTGCACAGCTTCGACGAGTGGCGCGCCGCCGTGCTGACGCTCTGGCGCGAGGCCACCCACCGCGAGCAGCGCTACGCCGCCATCGAGCTGGCGGGCGACCGCCGCTATCGCGCCTTTCAGACGCTCGACGCGCTGCC
>DATAED010000174.1:0-6621 GCA_036258195.1 Ktedonobacterales bacterium | reverse complement strand
ACAATTCCTGAAGTGCGCGATGGTCATGTGTGCTGGCTCACGAGCCGGCTGCTCGATGATGACATCGACGCGCCACGCTACCTCAGTTTGCCCGGCCCGCGTCTGCTGTACGGCGCGGAGCGGGTGCGGGGACAGTCCACTGTGATTGGCGTGGAGGGCTATTTCGATGCGCTGACTCTCTGGGGTTGGGGGCTACCTGCCTGTGCCGCTGGTGGTGTGTCACTACCATCCGACGCGCTGGAGACCTTATGCGCCGCTCGCGCCATCTACCTGGCCTTCGATCAGGATGCGCCCGGGCAGGAGGCGGCGCGCGTACTGGCACGCCGGCTTGGCCCGCGCCTGCGTCTCGTCACCCTGCCGGAGGGCGTCAAGGACGTGAACGAGTTGGGACACCGCAGCAATGGCGAGCGCGTGTTTCGCGCCTGTCTCCAGGACGCTCTCCAACAGGCGGCGCAACCTGAACGAGTTGAGTCCGACAGGCAGGAGGCGGCCTGATGGATGGTCAGTCTACTGCACCTGCCACTGTTCTTGACGCTCAGACGCGCGGGGCGTCCGCGACACGACGCTGGACAGTGCTCCGGCGGGTGCGCGCACACCGCCACGATGAGACCAGCGAGAGCGATCCACACCTCGTAGGGATACGTGACCAGGAGAGCGGAGACGTCCGCATCTTCAGGGTCTACCAGCCGCAGGCTGGCGCGGAGCAACCTCCAGACCCAGAGCCGCCACCAGCGGCGCCAGCCCAGGCCTGGCCACACGTCGAGATGAACGACCGCGATGGAGAGTCACCAGGCGATGGACGCTGCGCTCGCGCTGCCTGATCGCGCCGTCGCGCCTCACCACATTCACCATTTCACACCACCTGAAGTTGCTGCCCTCAAGCGGCTCTTCGGGTGGTGTTCTTTTAGGAGACACACACTCATGACACAGCAACATCGTCCCGACGACCCGCGCCCGGACAGACCATCCAACACTTCACACTCCGCTCGAAGCAATACCACGACAACGCACAGCAGACGCGTGACCGTCTATTGTGTTCCCGAAGGAGGCGCACATCTCCTGTTTGGCTCGGTCGAAGAACTGCTCGCCGATCTTGCCGCCAGCGGTGGACCGGAAGGCGGGCTTGTGCGCGTCGAGCGGTTGGTCCGCACGCAGCCATCAACGCTCGGCGGCACGGCCACCCTCGGCGTCGCCGTTACCGCGCGTCGCGCGAACGAACTCAGCGAAACGCTCTCCGCCTGGGTGATCGTCGCGCGCGTGAGCCTCGATCCGCGTGGTCAGGCACTCGCGCCGACGCAAGCGCAGGAGGCGGCGCGCCAGCATCACGAGGCGCAGCGGCTGATCAGCGCTCTCGTTGCCGATGCCGGATATGCGCCACGCAGTGGGGTGTACCTGCTCAGAGACGGCTGTTACAACTTCACCGCGACCGCCGAACCGCTTGCCGCGCTGGGCCAGCACACCGAACTGAATCCCAAATATCCTGACGCTCCCATGGATGTTGCGATTGAGTCGGACGACCGCAGTGAAGGAGGAGGCTCAGATGCGTAGTTCACTTCTCCCGGCGCCCTCTGAACAGAGCCTGTCCGCGATCACGGCGGAGGGAGCCACCTTGCCAGTCATTCGCGCTGCAGGCTTCGAGGCGCGCGTCAACGCCTACATCGTGGGCGCAACGGAACATGCGCGGCGACAGACGCCTGGATCTGGCAATGCCGTTCCTGCGAGTCGCTCACCGGACTGTTCGGGTGGCGCGACCGATCTGTGGTATCTCTCGCTGGTCGCGCCACGCGGACATGGCACAACGCTGCGCGCCATCTGGGCGAATCTGGTAAGCAATACGCATCACGCCGTCTGGCTTGAAGGCGTTGGCATGGTCGCGCTCGGCCACCAGCGGCTCGACTTCAGCGGGTCAGCGGGTCTGGGCTACCCCATCCACTGGACCTACCGACAGGCGGTTGTCCCGCCCAGCCGCGAGGTCCAGGCGGTGCTGGAGAGTGACCTGCTGACCTGTTATGACCCGCTGCTCGCGCCCGTCGTGACCCGCGCTCCGCGCACACCACGCGGGAAGCCAGGCGCACAGCGAGCGTCAGCGCGTACGCGCCCTGAGCGCGCCGCCGCGACCTTGACGACCGCCGCCAGCGCCACGAGTGACCAGGAGAACGAGGCGCGCGCCCGTGAGACGCGCCCGCTCTTCCTCCTCCTCGCGCGCGCTGGCGCGACGGAACAGCCGGACGGGACAACGCACGGCACCGTCAGATCCGGTGACGATACGACGCTGGCGCAGCTGCACCTGCGTTTCCTCGCGACGCGCATCCCCTGGCTCCCCTACTATCCCGCCTGGGCGGAGTACCTGTGGAGACGCGCGCTGACGCGCGGTGAGGCTGAACCACTCCAGGTCTGGAGCTACGGCGCCGCTCACGATGGCGCCTCAGGAAACCTCCCCAGCGAGCCAGCAGTGCCTCTCAAAGCCACCGTCCCCTACCTCACGGCAGCCTACCTTTGCCGCCCCGATCCCCTGGCGCTGACCGCCGACCCCAGTCACGCGATCGCCGCCGGGATGTTCAGCGCCACCCCGCCCATCACCACAGCGGACGAGCGTGCGGCATAGCGGCATGAAGCCACTCTACATCTTTGAGCTGCGAGGCGCAGGCGCACTGCGAGCCATCCCGCCATGCGACGGGATGGCTCGCAGTGCATCGCGCGGTGAGATCCAGGGTACCTGCGCATATGCAGACGATTCCCCAGTTTGGCAGGAGGACATTGTATCCATGAGCCGTCTTGAAGCCGTGGCCGCCGGCCTCTACTATCCGACCCCAGAGCCCGTAGTGAGCGCCATTGGGCGCCTGTTGTGTATCGCCGATCCATCACCTGTTCGTGCGCCGACGCTCACCGGGCAAGCTCCCGTCGTTCGTCTGCTCGATCCCTGCGCGGGCAAAGGGCGCGCGCTGGCGCTGCTAGCCGCGTCACTCCAGCGCCAGGATTCCGAGCAGGTAGCAGCGGGCCAGCACACACCTGCGCTCGCATGCTATGGCATCGAGCCTAACCTGGAGCGCGCCCAGGAAGCGCAGACGCGCATCCCGAACCTGCTCGTCTCCAGTTTCTTCACCACCACCCTCTCCGAAGGTAGCTTCCAACTCGCCTTCGTCAACCCGCCCTACGATGACGTCAGCGCCACCGATAATGCGCCTCAGGGCGTTGGCGCCGCGCATCGTCGCGAGCGATTGGAGTTGCGCTTCCTGCGCCGCGTCACGAGTAAGCTCGCTCCCGATGGGGTGCTGATCTGGATCGTGCCGCAGCGGCTGCTCGCAGTGGACGCGGCCTATCTGGCGGCGCAGTATCGCGACTTGACGTGCTGGCGCTTCCCGGATACGCCCTGGCGTGCGCCCGACGCGCCACCAGATAGCGCCGCAACGCCGATGTACACGGACTTCGGCCAGGTTGCGCTGCTGGCGCTGCGCCGTCGTATGCCCATCCCCGTGGACGCCCACCTTGTGGCGCGCATTGAAGCCTGGGCGGCGCAGGGAGCGGACCTGGAGCCATTACCAGAGGCGTCATCGGCAAGTGGAA
Source organism: Ktedonobacterales bacterium (assembly GCA_036258195.1). Taxonomy (GTDB): domain Bacteria; phylum Chloroflexota; class Ktedonobacteria; order Ktedonobacterales; family JADMIN01; genus JAKAIY01. Next base: position 3,057 of record DATAED010000174.1, on the reverse strand, counting down.
CGTTCCCCATAGGCCGCTATGCCGTTCCCGTCACGACAACGCCCCTACGCTACTTCCTCGCCGCCACCTTCGACCCCGATGCGCTCGCCGCGCAGCTGACCTGCGCGGGTCAAGGCGTCTGGGGTGAACGTGGTTACGTCGAGCGGCACTGGCCGGATCTGGACAGCGGCGATCTGGGGATCGGGCGACCGCTGGCGCCGCTGCGGCGCGGCCACCTCGCGCTGCTTGCGGCGGCGGGCATCGCCAACGGCCAGGAACTGAGGGGCGCGCAGGGCCAGCGGCTGGTGGTCAAAGGCTCCTGCCGCAAGGTGAGCGTGCGCGAAGAAAGCGAGGAGCGCGATCCCACCACCGGCGAACAGGTGCGCGTCACCACCGAGACTGAACGTTTCGAGGTCAGCCTCTGGGCGATCGATCTGGACAGTGGCGCTGTGATCCACGTCGTCTAGCGCCCTGACTGCTCACTGAACCACCTCCACCACAGAAAGGCACAGCGATGGAGAACCAATCAAAGAACATAGTTTCAGCGCCCCAAGATGCGCGCAACAACTCAGCTCCAAACGAGAGCCTCCCACCACATCGCGCGCTTGCGCAACGCGACTTTCTAGCGCAATTCGGCGCGGCGCTCACCGAGCGTGTAGCGACTGCCAGGCCGCCGGTCTATCGCGGACCGACCGACGCGCCCTGGGCGCCGCTGCGCCTGCTCAAGCGCCGGCCACTCGGCGCGCAAGGGCTGATCGCCCAGGCGGGCGCCTGCGCCATTCGTGGTCTGCGCGCCACAGGCGCGCCTGGGCAACCTGGCGCAATAGAAGGGGCGCTGAGACGCAAGCGTCGGCGTGGGTTGGGGCTGGTCGCCGAGATGGCGACGGGCAAGACGCTCCTCAGTCTCGCGATGCTGGGGCTGGCGGATGAGGACGTGACGCGCGAGCGCGTGCCGAACGATCAGCGCCCGGAGAAGCGCGCGTTCTTCCCGGCGGTCGTCCTCTGCCCGCCGATCGTCGTAGAGAAGTGGGCGCGCGAAGCGCAGGAGACGCTGCCAACCGCGCGCCCCGTTGTCATCCGGGCACTGCGGACGAGGGCCGAGGTCGCCGCCTTTCGCCAGTTCGATCCCACGTTCACGGGAACACGGCTCTCGGCGATTGGCTGCGCGGATCGCGTCGTGGCGCGCGTTCGAGCCGAATTGCGGGCGTGGCGTGAACAACGTGACCGCGCGTTGCGGGAGGGCCATACCCCACCACGCAAACCCTGCCACCTGGCGATTCTCTCGACGAGTACTGCCAAGCTCGGCCCTGCCTGGACACCGGTCTACCTACTCCGGGTGTTGCGCGAGACCGATGAAGCGGGCAAGACCCGCGCGCTGCGCGACCCCGAGACGGACACGCCGTATGTCGTTCCCTGCTGTCCCCGCTGTTTCGGTCCACTCAAAGACGGCGCGCGCTCTGAGCGGCAGGAGCGCGATCGCGAGAAGGCCGCAAAGCGGCAGAGCGCTCGGCGGCCTGGAGTGAGCAGCGAAGCCTTCGATGGCGAGGAAGACGATGACGCCGAACTCGCGGTCTACCTCACCGAGGAAGAGTTGCTCGGCCAGCGTGGCCCGCTCGCCAAGCGCGTCTGTGTCGAGTGCGGGGAGGCGCTCTGGCAAGTCATCCCCGATGGCGCGACCTGGCATGCGACGCTGCCGCCACTGAGCTGGCGGCGCGCCGTGGCTCCGTTGCCACTGCCCAGTGATATCGCACGTCCGCCGTGTATCACCCAGGCCGCAGAGCGGCGCTACCCGCTGGCTGATTACCTGCGCAGACGCTACCATGGCGTGTTCCGAAGCGTGATCTGCGACGAGGCGCACCAGTTCAAGGGCGCGGGCACGGCGCAGGGGTTTGCCGCCGCTAGCCTCGTAGATGCCTGCGACCCCGGCGGCACAGCGCTTTTCCTGACGGGCACCCTGTTCAGCGGCTACTGCTCCGACCTCTACCCAATGCTCTGGCGTTTGCTCCCCGAATTGCGCCAGACCTTTGGCTACGGCGACCTCAAGCGGTGGGTAGACCTGTACGGTGTGCGCCAGAAGGTCGTGAAAGTGCGCGAGGGGCGGCGCGAGGACGGCACGCGCAGCAAGCGCCGCGAGGACAAGCCGTTGGTGAAGGAGTTGCCAGGCATCTCGCCGCTCGTGCTGCGCCACTTGCTCGATTCGTGCCTGTTCCTAGAGCTGGCGGATGTCGCACCAGGGCTGCCACCCTACACGGAGGAGGCAGTGGTGGTGCCGATGGGCGGGCCGCTCGGCGCAGTCTATGCCGCCTTCGAACGCGAGACGACCAGCGCGCTCAAGGAGATGCTGGCGCGCTACGACACCTCCGGCCTCGCGGCTTGGTTCCAAGGGCTAATGGTGCAGCCAAATCTGCCCTGGCGCGGCTTCGCCACCACCTCCTCGCAAGGCGTCGTGCTGGGCGAGGCGGAGCCGCTGCCAGAGGGGACGGTCTACCCCAAGGAGCGGGCGCTGCTCGATCTGGTGCGCCGCGAGCGCGCAGAAGGGAGGCGCACGCTCATCTACGTTGAGCATACGGGCGCGTATGACCTGCTACCCCGCCTCAAGGCGCTACTGGAGGCGGACGACGCGGCCTGGCGCGAGGCGTGGCGCGCCCAGTCTGGCGCCATGTTGCGTGACGGCGCTGCTACCCTGGAAATCACCACGGAAGTCAACGCCATAGACGCGCTGCCATCCGCGCGGCTGCGTCCCCCTAGCCAGCGGGTACAGGTCGCCGTGCTGCGCAGCGGAACGGTCGCCTCAGCGCAGCGCGAAGCGTGGTTGGCGCGCACGGTCGAGGAGGGCTGCGATGTGCTGCTCTGCCACTCTGGCTTGGTTGAGGTAGGGCTGGATCTGTTGGCCTTCCCAACGATCATCTGCGACGAGGTGATCTTCTCGACGACCCGCATCCGCCAGGCGACCCGCCGCTCGTATCGCCCTGGCCAGACGCAGCCGGTGCGCATCTACCAGCTCGTCTACGAGCACGCGATGGAGGCGCGTGGGCTGGCGCTGATCGCCAGCAAGATCAAGAGCAGCCTAATGGTCGA
>DATAED010000173.1:0-2876 GCA_036258195.1 Ktedonobacterales bacterium | reverse complement strand
GATAGAAGAGGCGCTGCGCATCTGGACGACGCGGGGGGATCTTTGGGGCGTTGGTCTCACGCACTGCACTCTTGGCCTTGTCGCCGACATGGCGGGAGACGCGATGGCTGCAGTGGCGCACTACACCGATGGAGTGCGGGAGTTGGAGACTGCAGGGGACGCCCACCAGGCCGCGTACTACCACGGCTTCCTCGGGGTAAACGCATGGAAACTTGGAGACCTCCATCGTGCCGTAGCGCATGTGCGCGCGGGGTTGCGAACAAGCATCGACTTCCAAGATCGCTGGCTCCTCAGCATGGCTGCGCAAGCGACGTTGGCTCTTGGCTGGGCGCACACCCAAGCACACATGCGTGCGCGACTGTTGGGGGCGGCGGACGCTCTGACGCAGACCACGGGCGCGGCGTTCCCTGGTGAGCCAGGTGGACATGAGGTAGTGGCGTTACGCGAGCGGCTCGTACAGCCAGGTGACCGGGAAGACCTGGGCTTAGCAGCAGCGTATCGGGATGGGCGCACGCTCTCGTTCGATGCGGTGGCTACCATGTCCCTGCGCCTCCTGGAGGAGGCCGCCCAGTCGCTCTCGCGTCCTGAGCTCTCCGAGAAAGCAGGCCAGAGGGCCACACATGCCGGTGAGCAAGCAGCCGCTCATGCGAGCGAGACCCCCCTGACCGCACGCGAAGTGGAGGTGTTGCGGCTCGTCGCACAGGGTCTCTCCAGCAAGCTAGTCGCCCGCGAACTCTCCATTGCTCCTGGCACCGTCAACTATCACCTGGCCAGGGTCTTCAATAAGCTGGGAGTGGACACCCGCGCTCAGGCGGTGGCGGTAGCAACTCAGCGCGGGCTGCTCTAGGTCTGGCTGCACGTCATCACCTCAGGCATGTCATTGCAACGCACTCTATACCTCGATGTGTGCGGCTTTTGCTCTGCCGTGGGCATAGAGCGCTACGCCGCCTCCTAGCACATTTGCTAGGGGTCACCTTACTCACGCCTTGTCGTTTTGCAAGGGCGGTCGGCTCTGGATCTAGGTATGCTTGCGCCGTGAACGCCGAAATGGAAGTAGGCCGACACGGAAGGAGCAAGGAGATCTGCATGTCCACAATCCAGACCACCGCCGTCCGCCCATTCCAGGTCAGCTTCTCGCAAGAGGACCTTGACGAGCTCCGTAGGCGTATAGCAGCCACCCGCTCGCCCAGCAAGGAGCTCGTCGCTGATGCGTCGCAGGGCGTGCAACTCGCGACGCTGCAAGCGCTTGCGCAGTATTGGGGGACAGAGTACGACCTGCGCCGGGTCGAGACACGACTGCACGGGCTGCCACAGTTCACAACCGAGATCGACGGGCTCGACATTCACTTCATCCATGTGCAGTCCAAACACGAGAATGCTCTGCCCTTGCTCATCACTCATGGCTGGCCTGGCTCGGTGATCGAGATGCTGGAGGTGATTGACCCACTCACCGATCCGACCGCGCATGGCGGGACAGCCGAGGATGCGTTCCATCTCGTGATTCCCTCGCTGCCAGGGCACGGCTTTTCGGGGAAGCCGACGGTGACCGGCTGGGCTCCTGACCGCATCGCGCGCGCCTGGGCGGAGTTGATGAACCGCCTTGGCTACACCCGCTACGTCGCCCAAGGTGGCGACCAGGGCGCCAACGTCACCGACGCGATGGGCCGCCTGGCTCCGAACGGGCTGCTGGGCATCCACCTGAATTTGCTCGGGACCTTCCCGCCGGTGGTACTGGCCGCGATCTTCGGCGGCAGTTTTCCTGCGCCGGAGGGGCTCATCAAGCGGCTGGCGGTCGCCTTTATATCGGCTGGGGCTGACAAGGAGCCGATGGCCTTCAATCAGGTCGCCGCGATATTCAAGAGAGGCTACTTTGTCGAGCAGGGCGAACATCCGCAAACGGTTGGCTACGCGTTGACGGACTCGCCGGTCGGGATGGCTGGCTGGATGCTCGACCATGATCCCGATAGCTACGAGAAGATCTCCCACGCGTTCGTGGATGGGAAGCCGGTGGGCGGCCTGACACGCGAGCATATTGTTGACAACGTCACGTTGTACTGGCTGACGAACACGGCTGCGTCGTCGGCGCGGCTCTACTGGGAAGAAACCCAGAGCATCGGCGCTGCGCTGGCGTCTGGGAAGAAGCCCCCTGATCTCAAGCTGCCGGTGGCGTTCACGGTCTTTCCCAGCGAGCTCGTCCAGGCGCCGCAGAGTTGGGTGAAGAAAGTCTACCCTAACCTCATCTACTACCGGGAAGCCGAGCGGGGTGGCCACTTCGCCGCGTGGGAGGAGCCGCAACTCTTCAGCGAGGAGATGCGCACGGCGTTCCGCTCCCTGCGCTGAACACACCGTCTGGTCCTGTGTCAACACCGCAGCGGCAGCCCAGAATGTGGGGCGGTTCCTTGCCGGCTCGTGGGCCTGCGATAATCCAAGGAGTTCTTCCCATGGCGAACCAGCCAGCTCTCCGACCGCCGCTGCGGTACGACGTCTTCGTGGCGCCAGAAAAGCCGTTCACCGCTCCGCCACCCCACGTCGGCGATCCGCCAGCCTGGGATCCCACCACGGCAACCTTGATCTTTGGCGAGCGGGACGCCGTCCTCGTGGATGCGCTCTGCACCGTCCGCGAGGCCACGGCGCTCGCCGACTGGGTAGCGCTGCACGATCGCCAACTCACCACGATCTACATCACGCACGGCCACTTCGATCACTGGCTCGGCCTGTCGGTCCTGCTCGAGCGCTTCCCGCAGGCGCGCGCGGTTGCCACGGCGGGCACAGTGCAACTGATGCGCGCCGCCGTGCAGCAGAGCGACAGGTACCGCGCGCTGCTCCCCGGCCAGATCGCCGACACGATCGCACTAGCCGAAGCTCTCGCTGAGCAG
>DATAED010000172.1:0-4176 GCA_036258195.1 Ktedonobacterales bacterium | reverse complement strand
GCGCTCTACCTTGCTGCGCCCATCTTCAGCGCGTTTGACGCGGGCGATGGGCGCGTGCGCCGCCCAGACGCCGCCACGCTACGCGCTGCCATCTCCGCCGCGCTGCCTGCGCTGATCTCGTGGGTGGTCGGCGGCGTCGTGGCGACCGTCCTGCTGCTGATTCCCTTCCTGGGGTCGTTTGGCGCGCTGTGGCGGCAGGTCGTCAGCTTCCACACGGCGAAGGAGCAGGGGCTGGGGCCGCAACTCACTGGACACGGCAGCGCCAGCTTCGATAGTTTCCTCGTCGTGGGAGCGCTGGCGCTGATCGTCGTTGGGCTGGCGATCTGGCAGCGCGCCTGGCGCGTCGCGCCGCCGCTGATGTGGCTGCTGGCGTCCATCGTCACGCTCAATCGGCTGACCGTCTACTTCGGCCACTATGCGGTGTTGGTCACACCCAGCCTGGCGCTGCTGATCGCCTTCGCGCCCAGACTGATCGCCTCGGCGGCGCGCAAAGCGCCTGCCGCACAGCGAGGGCACGTGGCGCGTGTGCTCAGCGTGGCGCTAGCGGTCGCTGTGCTGGTCGCGCTGGCCCAGAGCGCCTCGGTCGACTTCTCGCCAGTCAATGCGCGCGACGTGGGCAGCGCGCCCAATACGACCGTCGTGGCGGGCATTCCTCCAGGCGCGCAGTCCCACATGGCAGCCATCAACGCCCTCACGACGCCGGGCGAGGTGATCGTGACCGATGACCAATACGCTGCGGCGGCGACGGGGCATAGCGTGCCACCAGAGCTGGTGGACACCTCGTTCGTGCGCGTATCCACCGGCTATCTGAGCGCCACGCAGATCGAGCGCGTCATCGAGCGCGACCACATTCGCGTGGTGATTCTGGGTACCCAGCGCTTGAGCAAAGTCCCCGGCTTCCTGCCCTGGCTGCAAGCACGCTTTGTGCTGGCCGCGCATGCGGGCAAAGATTACGCCATCTACCTGCGTGTCGCCTCCGGCCCGCCCATCGCCTGATCTGCGCGCCGAGCAGATACCAGATCGGCTTGTGCAGAATGTAGATGGCGTAGCTGATCACGTCGAGCCATGCCAGCAACGGTAGCGAGAGCAGACGCGCCACAGCGCCGCACTGGAATGCCAGCAGTACCAGCCCCACCACTGGAATGTGTCCACTATTGGATACTATCCGCCGCCATTACTATCGCCCTGGCGATGTTGTCTGCGTTTACGATACCCTTCTAGTCATGACACGTCATCACATTCAGCGGGCCGAAGGACGCGCGAGAACAAACCACATGCAACGGTGGCAAAGGAGCGGTAGCGTGAACGAGCAAGAGTCAGCCGAGGACGACTTGCAAGAGGAATGGATGACACCAACGCTGCCGAAATTACCAGCGGCGCGAACCAATGCGAAGGCCAAGCGCTCCGCCTCAGAAACGATGGCTGAACGCTTCAGTGCGCTCTGGCGTGTGGCGCGGCCTCATGCGCCGTTCGCGGTGGTCTTCCTGCTGGCGATCACGCTATTGACCATGAATGTCACAACGCCCTGGCAGAGCTACCATGAGGATAATGGCCTGCTCTTCGAGAACGCTGCCATCAACGACATTCGTTTTGGTCTGGCCTTTACGCATGCCCAGGACTATTTCGATACCTCAGTTAAGCCGACCATATTTACTGCAGGCGCTCATTATTCTGATGGGACGTACCATCCCATAGGCGTCAGCAGCGCCCAACAATTCCAGTATCTCCTCACGGGACCGGTGCACCCCTTCCTCTACGGCGATCATCCGCCCATGCTGGGGCTGACCATTGCTGTCTCACTGTTGACATTCGGCTATCACTTCTGGGCAGTGCGACTGGTACCAATCGTTGCTACGCTGATAGCGCTGATTCTGTTTTATCTGCTGACGCTCTTGCTGTTCAACGACAGGCGCGTCGCTACGTTCGCCGCAGCGCTCTTCGCCACATTCCCTATCACGACATATTATGGGCGCAGTGTCACGCAGGAGGCTGAAACGATGTGCTGCGTGATGGGGATGGCGCTGGGATATCTCCTCTGGCGACGCACGGGGCGTAACCGCTGGCTTATAGGCGTGGCGGCCTGTGTCATATTGGGCGGCGCGTATGACTGGCCTATGTTCTACTTTTGCTGGTTGCTCTTTTTCCTGGATACCCTGCGCGCGCGGCGAGTGAACTGGCGTGTGGCGCTGGCTACAGCAGGCGCAGGTACGGCGATCTTCGCTCTGGCGATCACGCAGATCGCCTGGGCGTCTGGCTGGTCGCTGGCCCATCTCGGACACCAGTTCTTCTTCCGCTCAGCGCCCATTGGACTGCGCAGCTGGCTGCACAGTCTGGGGGGATTTAACTTGCTGGATTATGGTATCTGGGCCACACCTGCGGCGCTGATCGCGCTGTATTTCGTCTGGCGGGTATTCCGGCGTGAGGGGCTGTCGCTACGTGTCCAGTATGTATTGCTGTTTGGCCTGGGTGGTCTGACGCATATCGTGGTTTTCCGCCAGGCATCATATTTCCATGACTACTGGCAGTTCTATCTGATCCCCTTCTATGCGCTGACACTGGGCTGGGGTGGCTCCGAGTTGGCAAAAGTGTTGGCCAAACCGACAGCGCGCTGGCTCGCGCGTCTACGGATCGCGCCGCAGACAACGATCATGGTGAGCTTCGCCGTGCTGGCGCTGGTGCTCGCTTGGCCGTTCACGTACCATTTCTACTCTAACGGCGTCTGGCCATGGAGTTCGCCGCAACATCTGCCACTGAGTCTGTTCTAGCGCGGAACAGCGGAAGAGCCAGCCGCTACGCTGGCGGCGCGATGGCGCCTGGGAGTGGATACATCGCATGCTGTGCAAACCTGGCGCACACCAGCGGGCGTGTCAAAGCAGACAGCCCTGGTGGGCGGGGTGAACGCCCATGACGCGAGTTCGGCGCGGGTCCGGCGCCACTGGGCGCAGCGCCTCCTGTGAACTTCGCAGGCGCAGCGAAGAAAGGCCGACTGTGTGTGGCGACCATCGAGACGGAGCGACTGCTCCTGCGGGACTTCGCAGCGAGTGATTGGGACGCGCTCAACGCCATTGTGTCGGATCCCGCCGTCACACGCTATATGCACTTCGCGCGGTGGGAGGAGCACAAGCGACGCCACTGGCACGCGCACATGGTCGAGGAGGCGTCGCGCCCGCACCCCGGCGTAGACAATTGGGCGATCACACTCCGCAGTGACGGACAGCTCATCGGCTGGCTCTTCATCGGGTCGAGCAGCGACCTGGGCGCGGGAGGGCAACGCGGGTGCGGCTATGCGCTTGGCCAGCGTTTCTGGGGTCAGGGCTACATGGCCGAAGCGCTAGGGGCAGCTATCGGCTATGAGTTTTCCGTGCTGGGAACCCGGCGCGTCACCGCCGAATGTCAGCCAGAGAACCTCGCCTCGGCGCGCGTCATGCAGAAATGCGGCATGACCTATGAGGGGACGTACTACACGGAGGACTTCGAGGGGAACGGCGCAGTGGAGCATCACTACAGCATCACCGCGCCCGCGAAGGAAGCGCCGTGAGCCGCGCCTGATCCCATGACTGATCCGATGAGCCAGGCTGACGCGCCCATACACTCAGCGCGCCTGATCACCACCAAGCGGCACGGCGTGACGCTTGAGAGTCGGCGTCTCCAGCGGCCCTAGCGGGCGTGGCTGCCCCCACCGCTGACGGATGGCGCGGCGCAGCGGGGTTTCGAGCAGGCGGAAGCTCAGGCCAGAGACCAGGACGACCACTGCCGAGAACGCCGCGAAGAAGACCAGATTATCGGGGATGAGCCGCACCGTCGCCAGCGAGACGGCGTCGAGCGCCTGCCAGAGCGGCGCGCCGAGCAGGTACCAGATCGGCTTGTGCAGGATGTAGATGGCATAGCTGATCTCGCCCAGCCAGACCAGCCACGGCAGCGAGAGGAAGCGCGCCACGATGCCCTGCTGGAAGGCCAGCAAGAAGATCAGCGCCGCCAGCTCGGGCAGCGAGAGCGGGCCGAGCACATCGACTACCGAGCCGTGGATGCCCAGTTTGTCGGTGACGACCAGCACGACGCCAAAGACCAGCAGCGCCGCCACGACCAGCCCATCGAAGAGCGGCGCGGTCAGGCGGCGCAGCAGGGGCAGCGCGTCTGGGCCATAGCGCACAAAGAGCAGCCCCAGCGCCATGCCCG
>DATAED010000171.1:0-6144 GCA_036258195.1 Ktedonobacterales bacterium | reverse complement strand
CGTGGTACCGACGCTGCCCAGCTATCAGCTCACCCTGCCATTGAGCTGAGGGAGAGGAGGGCGACCCTATGGCCGCCGCTGATGATTCCTGGCCGGCGCTGGAGACCGCGCGGCTGCGGCTGCGACGCTTCCGCGAGGACGACCTGGAGCCGTTTCTGGCCTATCGCAATGATCCAGAGGTGGCGCGCTACCAGAGCTGGGAGCATACCAGCCTGGCCGAGGCGCAGGCGTTCATCCAGGCGGAGCAGGCGGCGCGGCTGGGCGTTCCCGGCGAGGGCGCGCAGATCGCCTGGGAGCTGAAGGCGACAGGCACGCTGGTCGGCGACGGCTACTTTCACATCGAGGCCGAGCGTCCGTGGCAGGCCGAGATTGGCTACACGCTGGCCACCGAGGCGCAGCGGCAAGGGCTGGCCACCGAGGCGCTGGATGCCTGGCTTACCTATGCCTTCGCCGCCTACGATCTCCATCGCGTCGTCGCCGTCGTGGACTGCGAGAACCTGCGCTCCAGCGCGCTGCTGGAGCGGCTGGGCTTTCGCCGCGAGGGCCACTTCCTCCAGAACATCTGGTTCAAAGGCCACTGGGGCGACGAATACCTGTACGCCACGCTACGCGAGGAGTGGGCGGCGCGGCATGGCGCATCCCCGGCCTGAGTCTGCATGCGCCCGCCGCGCATCATCGGGTTCCGGTGATGAGCCGTTCGCGGTCGAACGCTGCGGTCACGATCCACCAGCCGATGGCGTCGAAGATCAGCAGCGCCGCCGCGAGGATGAGGGCCAGGCCGAGCGAGGGGTGGATCGCGCCGAAGGCGATGAAATTGGTCACAAAGATCGGTGGAAACCCGCCGAGGATGCCGAATTGCTGAGCGACGCGGACGTCACTGGAGCGTGTGGAGACGGCGATGGAGACCCAGACTGACCACCCGACCAGCAGCGGTGTAAAGACCAGTTGGGCCAGCACATCGGAACCCTCGATCAGCGCCGACGCTACGGCGGGCTGCGCGAGAAGCTTGATGCAGGCGAGCACCAGGACGTAGACCGCGTAGGAGACGATTAGCGAGGGAACGAAGGCCGCCAGCGCCTTGCCCAGCAGTAGCTCCTCCTTGCGAATGGGCGTCGTGAGCGCTGGCTCCAGCGTACCCTGCTGGCGCTCGCCCACGACCGCATAGGCGGCGACAAAGGCGGGCACGAGGGCCGGAATGCCGAGCATATAGGCCAGCGCATCGCCGTTGTGCAGCGCGGTTGACGTTGAGGCTGGCAGCGCTATGAACTCGATCAATGGGATGATGACGAAGATCACCCCGATGATCGCCATGCCCGCGATGATGGAGCCATTGCGCCGATATTCACGCACCTCCTTTGTGTAGATAGCCCGCACACGGGTCGCGCTGCTGCTCATTGGGCGCCTGCTTCCACATCCTCATCGATCAGTTCCAGGTAGACATCTTCCAGCGAGTGGCGCGACTCAGCCAGTGAGAGCACATCGGCGTCGGCGGCGACGAGCGCTCTGGTGAGCGCGGGCGCGGCGATTGAGGCATCGGTGATAGTGAAGACGTAGGCGCCAGATGCGTCCTGTCGCCAGCTCTTGACCGCTGGGAGGCCATCAAAGACGTGCGACGGTTCGGTGAGCGGCGTCAGCGTTCGCACGACAAGCGCGCTGGGGAAGAGTTGGCGCCGTAGCTCATCGGGTCGGCCAATCGCGCGCAGGGTCGTGTTCAGCAGCGCGACCCGGTCGCAGAGGCGTTCCGCCTCCTCCAGGCGATGCGTGGTGAGGAAGATCGTCACCCCGCGCTCGCGCAGCCCGACGATCAACTCGTGAACCTCATGCGCGGCGACCGGGTCGAGGCCGGAGGTCGGCTCATCGAGGAACAGCACCTCCGCATCATTGAGTAGCGCTCTGGCCAGGCTGACCCGCTGGCGCAGACCCTTGGAGAGCTTGCCGCACAGGTCATTCGCGCGCCCGGCGAGGTTGACGGCTTGCAAGGCGCGCTCGATGCGCTGATGGGGATCGGGCAGGGCATAGAGGCCCGCGAAGCACTCCAGATTCTCGGCGACGGTCAGGCGCAGGTAGAGGCCCGGCGCCTCGGGCATGATGGCGATGCGCTGGCGAATCCGCACGCCGTTCTCAGTCGTGAGCGGGAGGCCCGCGACGGTCGCCGCGCCTGAGGTGGGGGCGATCAGCGTCCCCAGCGTGCGCACGGTTGTCGTCTTGCCCGCGCCGTTGGGGCCGAGGAAGCCGAAGATCTCGCCATAGCCAATCGCGAACGAGACATCCTGAAACGCGACGCGCTCCCCGAAGCGCTTGGTCAGGCGCTCAGCCGAGAGCGCTGGCCCGCTGCGTTGTTCGCCCGATGCCATTTCGATCTCTGCGCTCATCTTGCCAGCGCCTCGCTATTGCCGCAGCGGCCGCACATCATGCGGCAATGCTAGCCCGCAATCGCTGGCGCGTCAATGCCCGCCAGTGTCTGCCACTGCCTTTTGTCGTCCCAGGGTGATTGCAAAGTCTTACGTCACGTAGCGTGGTGGCAGTGAGCAGAGGCAAATAGCAGCAGAAGATGAGGGGGATGAGGGGGATGAGAAAACAGCGCAACTAGTACTCAGTCCAGTTTGGTTTCTGTGACGGGATAGAGACCCGCCAGCTTGGTACGGGCGTGCTGGGAGGTGAACTGCCGCTGGATGGTCGCCTGTCGCGCATTGCGTGCGGTCTCCAGCGCGTTCACCCGCCGCTCCAAGGTGGGCAGATCACCAACCGGACGCGACAGGCAGCCGCGTTCAAAGACGCTGATCTCGATCTCGGCCATGTTGAGCCAGCTCCCATGCCTGGGCGTATAGTGGAACTCCAGCCGCTCCAGAATGGCCCGTGCTTGCTGAGGTGGGAATGCCTCATAGAGCGCGGCAGGCACATGGGTGTTCAAGGTGTCCACCACCAAAGGCGTGGCAGACCTTCGCCTCGCTCCAGCCGTCGCCCAGCTTGAGCGCCACCTGGGCACGGGTGCGAGCGCTGGTATGTCCGCGATGGACGCAGACGTACAGCCGCGCGCGGTCGTCGTCGGTCAAACTGAGCAGTGGGAGAGTTGGCGTCATGGACAGAGTCGGCATGAGACGCTCCTTTCGTTCTCACCACTCTATCCCTCTCGTTAACTTCTCTCTGGACTGAGTACTAGGTCGGCACAGGATGTGCTGGCCTTGCCACCAGGCTGTACCCGTGTCTGGAGGCCGAACATGAGGCCGCCCGTCGCGCTGCTGGCGCTCGAGAGCGCTTTCGCGCGGGAAGAGGCACGGGCATGTCGGCTGCGTTGCTACCTGCATTGAGACACGAGAAAGCGTACCGACGCGAGAAAGCGAGAAAGCGAGAAAGCGAGTGAGCATATGTCGATTCAGATGGTGAGGCTCATCAGACGCGAGTACGTGGCAGAGAACACGATGGCATTTTACATCGAGAAGCCGGAGGGCTTTGTGTATCGAGCCGGTCAGTTCGCCGACTACACCCTTATTGATCCTCCTGAAACCGATGCGGAAGGTAACACGCGCGGGTTTTCTTTCACAAGCGCGCCCTATGAACCCGATCTGAGATTTACCACCCGTCTCCGTGATACGGCATTTAAGCGGGTGCTCCAAAACCTACCCGACGGATCTCAGGTGAGCATGGACGCGCCGTATGGCTCGTTTACCCTGCACAACAACGTCGCCGTTCCTGCCGTCTTTCTCACTGGTGGTATTGGTATCACCGTGGTCCGCAGTATCGTGCTTGAGGCCGTTCAAAAGGTAGCCCCGCGCCGCATCGCGCTCTTCTATGCCAACCACCGTCCAGCAGAGGCTGCATATGTAGACGAGTTGCGGCAATTTGCGGCACGGACTCCTTGGTTCACATTTGTGCCAACGATGACGCGGATTGACCACTCGCGCGAAGAGTGGACGGGGGAGACGGGACGTATTACGCAAGCGATGCTCGAGCGCTATTTGGATGATCTCACTGCTCCGATCTACTATATCACTGGGCCGGCCAGCCTGGTCGCCGCGATGCGCAAAACACTCAATGACGCTGGAGTGGATGACGACAATATCCGTACTGAGGAGTTCACCGGATACTAGTATTAGTTAGCGCTGCGAAATGGATGAAAGCCGAGCGGATCGGCAAGAGGAAGAGCGGAGACACAGCGCATGCCCCCTATTCCTCAGGGCGCTATGCCATCGATCGGTTCTTCGTGCGCTTCGTGCGCTTCGTGTGGCGATGAACTGCCTGATGAACCGCGATCTGGTGGAGGTTGTGGGCGACGATGCCCCAGCCAATGTCACGCGCCAATCCAGTCATCCCATGTGACCGCGCGCGTCGTAACCCATAGTCGCGTCGCAACACGTGAATACGTCCCTCGATCCCAGCACGCCAACGATAGCGTCGCCGCCAACTCCGCTCGTGTTCGTGCGCTCGGCGCGCTTCGCCCACGCGTCCCGTCCAGGGAATGGCTACCTGGGAAACGCCAACGGCCTGCAGTTGCGCTTCCACGCCTGCCGCATGCAGGCCACGGTCACCCGCGACCAGCTTGGGGGAGCGCCCAAACAGCTGGCGATGGTGCTGCACTGCGGGCAGCGCTTGATGATGTTCAGACTCGCCGTCAGCCAGGATGTGCGCGCGGGTAAGCATACCGCCGTCTACCTCGTCGAGCATCACCTGACGCCCAAATTCGACCGCAGCGCCGCCCTTGTGGCGTGGAATGACGCGTGTCTGCGGTTCAAAGAGACTGACGATCTTCTCCGTGGCGGGAACCTGCTGACCGGCAATGACCCGCTGGCGCGCCTGACGTATCACTTGCCGTACCAGGGGAAGCGTCTGTTCAAGGTGTGCGAGGATGCGGCGCCGATGACGCTCCTCCTGGCGCTCAAATTGGTCTGGTCGGTCCGACGCGTTGGTGGCCTCGCCTCGTCCCTCGCCTCGTCCCTCGCCTCGTCCCTCGCCTTGATCGTGCCCAGCGCTGCGCTGGCGCTGCGGTGGGGCGCTTGCTGACGTGAGCAGCGCGCACATCTGCTCGGCTTGTCGCACGGTGCATCGCGCCGCATGGAGCAGCGTCTGGTAGAGCGCTCGCTGCCGTTCGGACTTCGCGGTCACCGTTGGTTCCTGATCCGGTGGCGCGCCCAGATGGCGGCGCATGCGATGTAACTGCTGAAGCGCTCGTCGCACCATGCGCAGACGATTCCGGAAGAGCCGCCGAGACAGCGCCTGCACGTTCGTTCCTGTGGCCGCTAAGGTCGCCTGGACATAGGGTTTGGCCTGGCGCAGCAACCGCGTAAGCACGCGCACACTGTCCCCCAGCAACCCGCTGTCTGTCGGAGCATGAATCGGCGATTGGACACAGGTGCTGTCAATGCGGAGCTTGCGTGCCCGGGTGGCGCTCGCCTGATAGGCCAGAACCACCACCCGCTCATTGAGGGCCTGCAGCGTCTCCTCCTGAATGGTCTGCGCCCAGCGTAAGAGGGTCGTCGCATCGGGCACGCGCGCAAAGTACACCCGACAGAACCAGCGCAGCACCAGGCTGTCAGCGACCCGTTGCACCGTTTCGGCGTAGCTCCATGCGTAGAGATGCTGGACCACGAACAGTCGCAGCACAACTTCGACGGGTGTCGAGTGTCGCCCATGCACGGCCGTCAACCGATACCGGCGCACAAGGTCTCCGCGCACCTGCTCAAAGAGGCGGTCGTCGTCGAGCAGGTGGTTCAGCTGGCGCAGGACCGGGTCGGTTTGCTCAGCAAGTTCGGGCACACGCGCGAAGACATCCTCTGGTGGATAGCAGTCGATAAGCATAGCAGCGCCTCCTTGTCGACGTCGGGCAGATGGTGCATTCTACCGCCGACAGTGGAGGCCCTGGCCGTTCCCATCTGGCTGCAGGCCCCTCATTTCGCAGCGCTAACTAGTTTTACAGTTGCATGTGGTCACGAGATACAAGAAGATGACCTGAAACCGACAAGTAGGCAGGTCATGGCTAGCAGTGGGGCTTCGACCCAGGCGCAGCAGTGAGTCGCCGACCTGGATGAGATCGAACAGCGGATTGCGCCACGCTTTGCGCGGTCAGAGCTCCGCCAGCGGATGCGGCGCTATCTGGAAGGCTTGCTGCGTCCGGTGGAGCGCAATAACGGCTGGCAATTGGCGGAAGCG
>DATAED010000170.1:0-1878 GCA_036258195.1 Ktedonobacterales bacterium | reverse complement strand
GAGCTGCTCGACTGGCCACGCGGCATGCTAGCCGATCTGCTCGCGAAGATCACCCCAGGCGACATCAACTACGCCTTCTTCGTCTCCAGCGGTACCGAGGCGGTCGAGGGCGCGATGAAGTTCGCCAAGGCGTCCACCGGCAAGAGCGGCTTCATCGCGGCGGTGCGCGGCTTCCACGGCAAGACAGCGGGCAGCCTCAGCCTGATGGGCAAGGCCAAGTTCCGCAAGCCCGCCATGCCCCTGCTCCCCAACGTCTACCACGTCCCCTTTGGCGACGCCTCGGCAGTGGAGCAGCAGCTCCGCATCGCGCGCGAGGTGGGCAACGAGATCGCGGCAGTGGTGATGGAGCCAGTGCAGGGCGAGGCAGGCGCCATCGTGCCGCCCGACGACTTCTGGCCACGCCTGCGCGGCCTGTGCGATGAGTACGGCGTGCTGCTGATCGCCGACGAGGTGCAGACCGGCCTGGGGCGCACGGGCGCGCTGTGGGGCGTCAACCACTGGAATGTGACCCCCGACATCATCTGCGCAGCCAAGGCGCTGGGCGGCGGCGTCATGCCGATTGGCAGCTTCATGGCGACGAAGCGCGTGTGGGAGCCATTCATTGACGATCCGTTCTTCCACACCACCACGACGGGCGGCAATCCGCTGGCCTGCGCGGCGGCCATCGCCACGATCAACGTAGTGCTGGAGGAAGACCTGCCCCGCCAGGCCGCCGAGAAGGGTGACTACTTCATGCAGCGTCTGCAGCCGCTGGCGGCAAAGCATGATGACATCTACGAGAAGATCACCGGCAAGGGGCTGCTGATCGGGCAGCACTTCCACGACGCCGAGGTGGGCTACAAGGTGGCGTCGGGACTGTTCCGGCGCGGCGTGCTGATCTCTGGCACGCTCACCAACGCCCAGACTATCCGCATCGAGCCGCCGCTGGTCATCGAGTATGACGAGATCGACGAGATGCTCAACCGCCTGGAGGACACGCTGAAGTCCGTCTCCGGCGCGCCAGTCAGCGGCGAGACCAAAACGCTCACCAGCGTGGAGATTCCCGCCGTAGCGACCGCTCCAGAGACGCCAGTGGCGGCCCACGCCACCGGCTCCAGCAAGAAGCGCGTCAGCCCGGCGGCGGCGGCGCTGTAGAGTACGACCTCACCCCCCAGCCCCCTCTCCCGCGAGGAGAGGGGGAGCCGGAGGAATCCGGAAAGCCCCTCTCCCGCAAAGCGGGGGAGGGGTTGGGGTGGGGGCTTCCACGCAGCCCCGCGCTGCAACTCCTGGGCGGGATTCCCTCGCTCGGAGTTCGGCCCGCCCTCACATTACACTGTCATGAGATGCTGCGCCGGACTGGCGCGACAGAGAGGTCGCCTGTGCGTCTGGTAGTGCTCGGTGGTGGCGCGATGGGCCGTATCACGGTGCGCGCGCTGGCGGAAGATGCGCGTGTCTCGCAGGTCATCGTCGGCGACGTGCAGGTGGAGGCGGCGGAGCGCGCGGTGGCGGCGCTGCGGGCTGGCCGCGAGAAGTGTCGCGTGGTCGCCTGCGATGTGCGCGACCACGCGTCCACGGCGCGCCTGCTGGAGGGCGCCGACGCCGTGTTGAACGCCACCGACTACACCTTCAACCTCGACGTGATGCACGCCGCGCTCGCCGCCCGCGTCCACTATGCCGATCTGGGCGGGCTCTTTCACATGACGCGCCGCCAGTATGAGCTGGATAGCGCCTTTCGCGAGGCGGGCATCGCCGCCGTGCTGGGCATCGGCAGCACGCCGGGCATCACCAATCTGCTGGCGCGCGTCGCGGTGGATGCGCTGGATCGCGTCGAGCGGCTCGATGTGCGCATCGGCTGCGGCGACACGCGACCGACGGAGGCGCGCTTCGCCCCGCCCTACT
>DATAED010000169.1:0-18049 GCA_036258195.1 Ktedonobacterales bacterium | reverse complement strand
CCAAATGGGGCCAGCAAGGATCCGTCGGGCAGCAGCTCTACCTGCGAACCCAGTTCTTCGCCTTCACAGTAACTCCCGCAGATCGAGGTGAAGACGGGCATTGGGCGCGTCTGCCAGGTCTGGCCGCTATCTAGCGTGCAGGCGACAAGCGTGGTTGGCTGATTGACCTCCTTCCCGATACCCATGATGCCGCAGGCGTGCCAGGGGTCATTACCCTGCGGCTGCCCGACGAGGAAGCCGCCACCTGCGCTCAGGTTCGTCGGCGTGGGGATGCGCGTCCAGTGTTCGCCGAGGTCGACGCTCTGCCACAATTGCGCGTCATCGGCTGGATTTGGCTCTCCCGCCTCCGATATGGCCGACGCCAGCAGTGCGCCATCGCCGGGTCGCTGCCAAATGTCCTTCACCATGAGCCCCTGCGCCCAGAAACTATCATCGATCGGCGTCCAGGTGCGCCAGCCGTCACGGCTGACCGCGACCTGCACAATGCTCCTCAGTTTCTGTGGCGTTGGTGTGGTCCGTGGTTGAAAGGCGAGTGGCGGCCATTGACGAATGATAGCGACGGAGACCTTGTCGCGTGTCACCAGGTTGGTCAGCATCTGCCCGTCGGTGATAGGCCGCCAGGTCTGCCCGCCATCGTCGCTCAGCAATGATTGGCTCGTCGAGTCGGTATTCCCATAGAGCGTGACCAGGGTCAACTCAACGCGCATCGGATCACCCGCGTCAACGTTGAGCTTGCAGCTGTACCACTGCAGGCTGTAGGCGGAGGCGCTCACCTGCGTCCACGAGCGGGCGGCATCGTGGCTCGCCCAAATATTCACGTTCGCCGCCGTGGCGCCGCGCGTCAGGGAGCAGACGTAGGCCGTACGCGCGTCTGTCGGCGAGAAGACCATTTCGTTTCTGTGAACCAGATCCGCCGATGACGACATGGGAGTGAGGTCGGCTGGCCCCTGGCGTGTCTGCCACACCAGCGGTGTCCCGGCGATGGGTACGGTCGGCGCGACCTGTGTGGGGATGGGCTGCGGCGTCGCCAGCACGGTCGCTGTGGCCGTGTGGCTCGAACCCCCGCGCACGAGCGCCTGCTGCGCGAAGAGATGGATGAAGAGCGCGGAGAGCAGCAGCACGGCGGCGGCGGCTCCCAGCCCACCCCACATGGCGCGGCGTGGCGTGCGGCCCAGCGCGGGAGCGGCGCGACGCGCTGCTGGCTGGGCGGCGGTGATGCGCGCTTGCAGTTGCGGCCAGCCGCGCGGGTCGAGCGCGGGCGGCTGCTCGGCCAGCGCGGCAGCGGCCAGCGCCTCGTGCGCGGCGATGATGCGCTGGCAGGCGGGGCAGGCGCCGAGATGTGCGCTGATGCGCTGTTGCTCAGCGAGTGAGAGCGCGCGGTCGCGCCAGGCGGAGAGGTCGTCGGCGCGCAGGCCCAGCGGGCAGGCGGGTGTGGATGGGGCGCTCATTTGGCCTCCTCCTCATGCAGATAGAGCTGGCGCAGTTGGGCGCGGGCGCGGCTGAGGGTCATCTTGGCGGCGGCCTGCGAGACGCCCAGCAGCTCGGCGATCTGGGCGCAACTGTGGCCGTAGACCTCGCGCAGGATGAAGGCGGCGCGCTGCTGGGCGGGCAGACCATCCAGCGCGCCACGCAGCGCCGAGCGCTCGGCAAGTTGGGTTGCATGGTCGCCTGCTGCGCGCTCATGACCTTGCAACGACGCCGCTGGCCCAGCGACCCGCTGATGGCGGCGCTCGTTCAGCGCGAGGTTGGTGGCGACACGGAAGAGCCATGCCTCCGGGCGGTCGTAGCCGCGCAGCTTCTCGTATTGCCGCCAGGCGCTGAAGAAGACGTCCTGCGTGAGGTCGTTGGCGGTCTGCTCATCGCCGCAGACACGCCAGAGGTAGCCAAAGATGGCGCTCACATGCCGCTGATAGAACTGCTCGAAGCTCGGCTCGAAGCTCGGCTCGAAGCTCGGCGCGTCGTGCGCTGGCGCGGCGCTGGCGGTTGGCGTGGTGGGCGCTATGGCATGGGGTGTGTCTGGCTGAGGTGGTTCGCTGAGGCGCTCGCGGCGCAGGGCCATCAGCCAGCGCGGGATGTATGGGCGTGACGCGCGCAGGCGCCATCGCCAGCCGCTCAAACTCGCTTGCTGCAACTCATCCTCGTTTCTCCAGGCGCCGCCGCGATTGGGCCGCTCGTCTCGTATTCATCTCCTACACACACGCGAGCGCCGCAAAGGTAACAGCAGGTCAGCGCCTGCGCCAGCCGACTCCCGCATCTGATGCAACGAGTGGCGCCGTGCCTGTCGCTGTAACATTGCGCCGTAGTCCTCTGTGAACATGCGGGACGCGCGCCCCCTGAATGCTTCATCAGTTCGCGAATAGTCGCCGACCGAGGACAGATCGTTCTGTGCGACGGAGGATTGAACATGGCAATTTTCAGGGGTAGATCCAGCGGCTCAGTCGGCGCGCTGGCGGGGCTGGCGCTGGTAGCGACGCTGGCGCTGGCGGCCTGCGGTGGCGCAGGCGCTGCTGGCAGCAGCGGGAGCGGCGGCCTGTACGGCGGCTCCAGCTCGTCCACCGGAGGCTCACCATCGGCGTCTGGCAGCGTGAGTTTGCAATGCGCGTCGGGCGCGACCGTCTGCACCAAGAGTGTCTCGGTGAGTGGCAAGTCACAGACCGCGCTGGCCGATTCCAGCGGCAAGACGCTCTACTACTTCACACCCGATAGCGCTTCCAGCGCGACCTGCTCTGGCTCGTGCGCGCAGCTCTGGCCGCCGCTCACCGCCAGTGGCGCGCCCATGGGAACGAGCCTGTCTGGCACGCTGACGATGATCTCCAGCAACAACGGCAGTCAGGTCACGTACAACGGGCATCCGCTCTATCGCTATTCGGGCGACCAGAGCCAGAGCGATACGAAGGGCGAGGGGCTGTTTGGCAAGTGGTACGTGGCGACCACTGACCTGGCGGCTGGCTCCGGCGGCTCCGGCGGCGGCGCGTCGCCCACCAACACGCCGGGCGGCGGCTACGGCCCGGGCGGCTATTAGCGACCAGGCGCCAACCTCTCCCCTGATCCCCTCCCCTTCAGGGAGGGGGAATCCACGGCAGGGTTTCAGCCGGGAGTGACCAGGCGCGACCTCACCCCAACCCCTCTCCCACGCGGAGAGGGGCTTTTGGTTGCTGCCGTGGCGACGCGGTGGTGCGCATCCAGCGGCAGCGTGGAGCCAACGCCTCGACTCACTAGCCCGCCTGGCCCAGGTTCCGCCAGCCCTGCGCGTAGCCTGCTCTCGTCACTGCTTGCGGCAGATGTAGGCGGTGTAGACGCCGGATGGACTCAGGCGCCGCTCCGCGATCTGGAAGCCAGCGTGTTCGAGCATTGGCTCCAGCAGCCAGGTGAATGTGCTGTACTCGGCGCGCAGGTGCTCCTCCAGTTCGGCGCGCGACCAGCCGGGGTTGGGGTCGCCAGCGCGCTGATCGGCGCTGGCCAGCCACGCCTCGATGGCCTGCCCGGCCTCGTGCGGCTCGAAGGAGAAGATCAGGTCGCGCAGGATCAGCGCGCCGCCCGGACGCAGCATATCCGCGATGCGCTGGAGGGCCAGCGCCTTCCAGAAGTCGGGCAGGTGGTGCAAGGCATTGCGAGTATAGACCAGATCGGCGGGCGCGCCCTGATGCTGGTAGCTGAGGAAGCCCGCCTGCTCGCAGGTCACGTTGCGCAGGCCCAGCCGCTCGCTCTTCGCCCGCAGCGCCTCCAGCATGGCAGGCGAGACATCCACTGCGATCACCTGCCCGCAGTGCGGCGCCACCGCCAGCGCGAAGGTTCCCGTTCCCGCGCCGAGGTCAACGACCACGCTGGCGACGCCTGGCCCCAGCCCGCGCAGCAGCGCGATGTCCTCCGCTGGATCGGTGGCCGCCTTGCGGTCATAGCCAGCGACGTAGGCGGGATCGCGATGCTCCGGGCCAGCGTGGGCCAGCTCGTCTGGATACCAGGCTGGCGTGTCCATGCCGCTGCCCTCCACTTCCGCTACTGCGCGCGGATGGCCACCTCGGCCTCGATCTCGACGGGGATGTTGAAGGGTAGCTCGGCCATGCCGACGGCGCTGCGGGCGTGCGCGCCCACCTCCGGGCCGAAGAGATCGAGCAGCAGATCAGAGCAGCCATTGATGACCGCTGGCGTCTGCTGGAATCCCGTCGCCGTCTGCACCATGCCGAAGACGCGCAGCCAGGCGGTGATGCGGTCGAGGTCGCCCAATGCGTGCTGGAGGTCGCCCAATATCGCCAGCGCCGTCAGCTCGGCGGCGTGATGGGCTTGCTCCAGCGTCAGATCGCGCCCGACCTTACCCAGCGGCTCGGCGACGGAGCCATCCGGATTGGTCGGGCCGTGGCCAGAGATGAATACGCGGTCGCCAAAGACGCGCACCTGCGCGAAAGGCAGCCGCATCGCGTCGCCCACATCAAGCGACTGCGGCAAGATCAGCCCGCGCTCCGCCAGCTTCGCCTCGATCTTCATAGTCCCCCTCCATTCACGCTCACTTCACGCTTGCGACTGGATGGCCGCCGCGAGCAGCGGCTCCGCACGCACGATGGCCCCCGCCAGATCGGCGGAAATATGGTAGCGCTGGGCCAGCCAAGCCGGGCTGACGTAGCTCACCCACACCTGTCCGGCGGCATCCTGCCAGACGAGCGCCTTCAGCGGCAGGTCGAGCGCCAGCAGCGGCGAGGCGACCATCAATGGTGTGCCGCCCTGCGGATTGCCGAAGATCAGCAGCCGCGCCTCCTGCATGTTCAGCCCCACGCGCGCCGCCTCGCCGCTATGGTCGATCACAGCGAAGAGCGTCATGCCCGCCGCCGTCAGCGCCTGCTCGATGCGTATAACCGTATCGGCGACGCTGCATGCGCTGGCGATGGAGACGACACCCTCCGGGATATAAGCGTTCGCTGGCGTTGGATCAGCCATCTGGCGACTCCTCTCCGCGCTACTCCTCGGACTCCTCAGTGGGCGGCTCAAGCTCAAGCTCAAACTCAGACTCAGGCGCCGACCAGCCAGGATCCTGCAGGGCGGTGTGCGCGGCGGCCTGCTCAGCTTCGCGCTTGCTGTGGCCCTGTCCGCGCCCGATGACCACCTCGCCCAGCAGCGCCTCCACCGTGAAGATGCGGTCGTGCGACGGCCCCTCCTGATTGACGACTACATAGCGTGGCGTGACGCTGAGCTGTCCCTGGGCTAGCTCCTGCAAGAGCGACTTGTCGTCTTTGACGCGCCGCTGGCGCACGGCGCTAGCGGCCTCGGCGCGCAGCAGCGGGATGAGGTAGTCCTGCGCGGCGGCGAGGCCAGCATCCAGATAGAGCGCGCCGATGACCGCCTCGAAGGCCGAGGCGATCAGCGTCTCGCGGTCGCGCCCGCCGGTCGCCTCTTCGCCACGCCCCAGCCGCAGATACGGCCCCAGCGGGATGCGCCGCGCGAACGCGGCCAGCGTGGAGGCGCGCACCAGCGCCGCGCGCAGCTGAGTCAGGTCGCCCTCCTGCGCCTCCGGGCGCTGCTGGTAGAGCTGGTCGGCGCTGACGAGCGCCAGCACCGCGTCGCCCAGGAACTCTAGCCGCTCATTCGAGACGACACCCGGCGCGGCGAATTCATAGGCGTAGGAGCGGTGTGTCAGCGCGTCGAGCAGAAGCTGGCGATTAGCGAAGCTGTGGCCAATCGCCGCCTCCAGCGGGGCCAGCGTATCGGGCGTATCGGGCGCATCGGGCGCATCAGGCGCATCGGGCGCATCTGCCAACGTGGCGTCGGCGATGAACGGGCGCTCCTGCGTGTCTGCGCCGCGCTTGCTGGCGTGCGCGCTAGGCCGCCGGGCGCGTGGCCGCTCGGGCGCAGTGATGGAGACGACGAGGCCCGCGCCTGCCTGGGCATGGCCGACGACGCTGGCGGAGACGCCCGCCGCTGTGAGCGCGGCCAGCGCGTCGCTCAGCCGCTCCGGCGCGATGGCGGCGAAGAGGCCGCCGGAGGTCTGCGGATCGCAGAGCAGCGCGCGGTCGAGCGCGGTGATCGCCTCGTCGTAGACGGTGTGCGCCGCCACGGCCTGCTCGTTGCGTCCGGAGCCGCCGGGGATGTAGCCCGCCGCAGCGTACTCGCGGGCGCCGTCGAGCCAGGGGATGGCGGGCAGATCGAGCCGCAGCGCGCAGCCGCTCTGCGTCGCCATCTCCAGCGCGTGGCCCAGCAGGCCGAATCCGGTGATGTCGGTGCAGGCGTGCACGTCAGCGCCGAGGCTGGCCAGCGCGCCAGCGGCGGCAGCATTCAGGGTCATCATGCTGGCGACAGCGGCGGCCAGCCGCGCGGCGAAGGCGGGGTCATCCTCGCCATTCTTCTGCGCGGTGGAGATGACGCCCGTACCCAGCGGCTTGGTCAAGATTAGCGCATCGCCATCGCGCGCGCCACCCTTGGTGAAGATGCGGTCAGGGTGCGCGACGCCGATAGCCGCCAGCCCATATTTCGGCTCATCGTCGGTGATGGTGTGCCCGCCCGCGATGATGGCCCCCGCCTCGCGCACTTTCTCCGCGCCGCCGCGCAGAATCTCAGTGAGGATCTCCTGGTCGAGGTCATCGGGGAAGGCGACCAGATTCAGCGCGAAGAGCGGCGTCCCGCCCATCGCGTAGATGTCGCTAAGCGCGTTGGCGGCGGCGATGGCCCCAAACGTCGCCGGATCATCTACGATCGGCGGGAAGAAATCGACGGTGGCGACGATGGCCTGCGTGTCATTCAAGCGATAGACAGCGGCATCGTCAGCTGCCCCCAGCCCGACGAGCAGGTTAGGGTTGGCGTCACCGAAGACGGATGTGAGTGGCTGCAGCACGTGCGCCAGGGCCTCTGCGCCCATCTTGGACGCTCAGCCAGCGCAACTTGCCAGCGTGGTCAGCCGCACCTGTCGGCCCGGCGCCATAGCGCGTGTCCTTCTAAATCCCGAATCGCCAGTGCTCGCCGTCATTGTACGGCCCGCCTGAGGCAAGCGTCAAAGCGGCGCGATGGCCCTTACTGCCGATGGACGCGCACACCGTCCATCATGATGGCGACCAGACGCTGCGCCTGCGCCAGCCCTTCCGGCGTCTCGTCTGCGGTCTGCACAATGCCGTGGATCATCTGGTGCAGGTCGGCGGCGCGCACATCGGTGCGGATGACGCCCGCCGCCTGCGCCCGCTCGATCAGCGCGTCGCCCGCCGCGCGCATCTGCTGCTTGCACAGCGGCATGACCGTCGAGGGCGTCGCGGATGTGCGATCGGTGTCGATGAGCGCCGCCTTCAGGCCACGCTGCTTGAGGATGTGGTCGAGCATCAACTGCACCCAGGCGTCGAGCGCTTCGCCAGCCGAGGGCGCTTCGAGCAGCGCCGCCGCTTTGGCAAGCAGTGCGTCGATCTGCTCGCGGTAGACGGCTTCCAGAATGGCCTGCCTGTTTGGGAAATGTCTATAGAAGGTACCGACACCGACTCCGGCGCGTCGCGGGATGTCTTCCAGGCAGGCATAGGGGCCTTGCTCTTCAAACACCTCTGCCGCCACCCGCAGCAACAGATCGTGATTACGCCGCGCGTCCGCCCGCATTGGCCGACGTGGAGAAGCTCGTTCTTCCGTGGCGTCCATCGCACTCGTCTCCTGAGTTTCGCTGAGTTTTGCTCCGCCCTTGCATAAACGGAGTGCACCTCCGTATAATCTCTCTCATGCGGAGGGTTCCTCCGTATTATGGCGCCATGGAGGGTACTATGTCGAGCAGAGGCGCAGCGATAACCCGCTCGTTGGGTTCCTCGCTGAATGCACTGAATTCACTGGCGCGGGCGCGCGGCGCGGCGCATCCGGCGCTGACGCTGGCGGTCATCGTCACCTGCCAGTTGATGCTCATTCTGGATGCGTCCGTCGTCAACATCGCGCTTCCTCAGATGCAACACGACCTTGGCATCTCCGCCACGGATGGGTCATGGATGCTCAGCGCGTATATGCTGACGTTTGGAGGATTGTTGCTGCTGGGCGGGCGCGTGGGCGACATCTATGGCCGCCGCGCCACGTTCATTGGCGGTCTGGCGCTCTTTACGCTCGCCTCGCTGCTGGGTGGGCTGGCGACCTCCGCCACGATGCTGATCGCCCTGCGCGCGGTGCAGGGCATCGGCGCCGCGTTCGCTGCGCCCAGTGCGCTGGCGTTGCTGGCGACCACCTTCGCCGAGGGCGAGCCGCGCAACCGCGCGCTCAGCATCTTTGGCGCGGCGGCCTCGGCAGGCGGCAGCATCGGGATGCTGCTGGGCGGCGCGCTGACGGCGCTGGCGAACTGGCGCTGGGTGTTCTTCATTAATGTGCCGGTGGGGCTGGTCGTCATCGCGGTGGCCTGGTTGATCGTCAACGAGCCTGAGCGCAGGCCGGGGCGGCTCGATCTGCTCGGCGCGCTGCTGGTGACGCTGGGCATGGCGTCGCTGGTCTACGGGTTCATCCGCGCGGCGTCCGATGGCTGGGGCGATCCGCTCTCGTGGGGCGCGTTCGTCGTCGCGGTGGCCCTGCTGGGGCTGTTCCTCTTCGCGGAGACGCGCGTGAGTCAGCCGATCATGCCACTGCGGCTGTTCGCCCATCGCAATCGCGCAGGCGCGTACATCAACATCCTGCTGGTTCCGGCGACGATGTTTGGCGTCTTCTTCTTCCTGACACAGTTCTTGCAGAACGTGCTGGGGATGAATCCGCTGGTCGCGGGGTTGGCGTTCCTGCCGATGACGCTGACCATGTTCACCACGGTGCGCCTGCTGCCGCGCCTGCTGCCAGTCATCGGCGCGAAGCCTATGGTGGTGGCCAGCGCCGCGCTGCTGGTGGTGGGGATCATCTGGCTGGGGCAGCTCTCGGCCAGCTCGACCTACCTGACGGGCATCCTGGGACCATCGCTGGTGCTGGGGCTGGGCATGGGCAGCGCCAATCTGCCGCTGAGCGTGATCGTCCTGAGCGGCGTGCAGCGCGACGATTCCGGCATTGCCTCCGGCGCGCTGCAAACGATGCAGCAGGTCGGCGCGTCGCTGGGGGTCGCCATTCTGGTGACGATCTTCGGCATGGCCAGTCGGGCGGCGGCGCATCCAGTGCTGCACGCCAGCCCTGCAGCGCAGGGGCGCGCGATCCTCGTCACGGGCGTGCAGACGGCCTTCCGCTGGGATGTAATCTTCCCGCTGGCGGCGCTGGCCGTGGCGGTCCTCGTGATTCAGGGCGTGCGGGCGGCGCGGTCACGTCAGGGCGATGCGCCATCGGAGGAGGAAGAGCCCGTCGAGTTGGAGGCTGAGCGCCTGGTCGATGTAGCGTAGCCGCGCAGTGTGCGCAGATTTCAGGGAGGCAGCGATGTCGCTGTCTCCTTTCGTTTGCGTGTGTGCAGGGGAGCATCTGAATCCGCCCACTACGGACGAGCCTCACGGATCGCCGCAGAGCCATTGTGCTGCGGGCTGAATCCGCCCGTCCACCCTGGTTGACCCGCAGCGTCAGACGCG
This sequence comes from Ktedonobacterales bacterium, assembly GCA_036258195.1. Classification (GTDB taxonomy): domain Bacteria; phylum Chloroflexota; class Ktedonobacteria; order Ktedonobacterales; family JADMIN01; genus JAKAIY01. Next base: position 8,591 of record DATAED010000169.1, on the reverse strand, counting down.
GTATACTGGTTAGGTTGGGCGTCGCCTGCGATGGTGTGAGCGCAGGGCGCAGGATTCCGCGCCAATCGGCCCCAGCGCGACGCCAGCATGACGTCAACCCGGTGTCCTTGTCATCCAGATCATCAGTTTCCCCAGCGCGGGCAGCGAGAGTAGCTCTATGGGACGATAAACAGGGCTGTTGCGAGTGGTCGAGCGCACATGCGCGCTCTCACCCGCGATCGAGCGACCTTGCCCCAGATTGATTACACTGCGCCGCGTTGGGCTGGCAGTCTCCAGAGTGGAGGCCGTCAGCCTGTTTTATTGCCTATCTCTGCCTATCTCTCGGTCGCGCTCACGTGCGCGCTGACAACGCTGATCGCACGCTACCCGCCCACGCGCGCCATTGCCGCGCTGGGCCACAAGGCTGAAGAGCCGCCACCAGCCGCGCTGGGGAGCGCATCAGGTGGCGAGGCGCACGCTCACCAAAGGAGGCTTCCATGCCAGATACCACACCTCGTCCACCGACGAACGCCAGCTCCACGCCCGCGCGCTCGCCGCGTCCCGCTCCCGGCGGCATGACCTCGCGCCCAGCTGGTGGCCCCAACGGTAATGGCGGTCGACCGGCGCCACGTCCCGGCGCGCCACGTCCCGGTGGCGGCGGTGGTGGTCGTCCCGGCGGCGGCCCGACTGGCGGTCGCCCAGGCGGCGGTGGTCGCCCGGGTGGCGGGCCGCGCGGCGGCCAGCGCGGCGGGCCGCGTGGCGGTGGTCGCCGTGGCGGCCCGACGCAGACCGCGCCGCGTCCCGAGCGCAAAGAGACGCATCCCAGCGGGCCGGTGACGATACCCGCGCAGATCGTGGTGAAGGATCTCGCCGAGCTCCTGAGTGTCTCGGTCAACGAGGTTATTCGCAACCTGATCTCCAATGGCGTCTACGCCAGCATCAATGAGGTCATCGGCTACGACATCTCCGCGAAGGTAGCCGAGGCGATTGGCTACACCCCGGAGCAGGCGGTGACGACGACGCCCGCCGTGGTCGCCTCGCGGGCGCAGGCGGCGGCGGCCGCTGCCGCAGCGGCGCGCATCGCCTCGACTGATGTCAATCGCGTGACGCGCCCACCAGTGGTGACGGTGATGGGCCACGTCGACCACGGCAAGACCTCGCTGCTGGATGCGATTCGCAATACGCGCGTGGCGGCGGGCGAGGCTGGCGGCATCACGCAGCACATCGGCGCATATCAGGTAGAGGCCAATGGCCGCAAGATCACCTTCCTGGATACGCCGGGCCACGAGGCCTTCACCGCCATGCGCGCACGCGGCGCCCAGGTGACGGACATCGCAATCATCGTGGTGGCGGCGGATGATGGCGTCATGCCGCAGACCATCGAGGCCATCGACCACGCGCGGGCCGCGCAGGTGCCGATCATCATCGCGCTGAACAAGATCGACAAACCAGGCGCCAATCCCGATCATGTCAAGCAGCAGCTCGCCGACCGCGATGTGGTGATCGAGGAGTATGGCGGCGATGTGATCTGTGTGCCCGTCTCGGCCAAGAAGAACATCGGCTTGCAAGACCTGCTGGAGATGATCCTGCTGGTCGCCGACATCCTCGACCTGAAGGCCAACCCGAAAGGCCCCGCGCAGGGCGCCATCATCGAGGCGCGCATGGCCGCCAACAGCGGCGTGACAGCCTCGGCGCTGGTGCACGAGGGCACGCTGAAGGTCGGCGACATCGTGGTGGCAGGCACGCTCTACGGCAAGGTGCGCGCGATGTTCGACGACGCCGGCAAGCGCATCCCCAAGGCGCCGCCCGCGCTGCCGGTGAGCATCCTGGGCCTCTCGGAGGTGCCGGAGGCGGGCGACCGCTTCGAGGTGGTGGCCGATGAAAAGACCGCCCGCGCGCTGACTCAGCAGCGGCGCGATCAGGCGCAGCAGGCCGCCCAGCAGACCATCACGCTCGACACGCTCTATGCGCAGATGCGCGAGGGCATGGTGAAGGAGCTGAATCTGCTGGTCAAGTCGGATGTGCAGGGGTCGGCTGAGGCGCTGAAGCATTCGCTCTCGCAGATCGGTGATGAAAACCTCAAGGTGCGCCTGATCCACGACGCGGTGGGCAATGTCAGCGAGTCGGATGTGAACCTGGCGTCGGCCTCGAAGGCCATCATCATCGCCTTCAATGTCAAGGTGGACGCCGCCGCGCAGCGCCTGGCGCAGATCGAGGGCGTCGACATCCGCAGCTACACGGTCATCTACAAGCTGGTCGAGGACATCGAGGCGGCGTTGCAGGGCTTGCTGGAGCCGGTCTATAAGGAGCAGGTGGATGGCCACGCCGAGGTGGTTCAGATCTTCAAGGCGGGGCGCACGTTGGTCATCGGCGGTTGCCGCGTGACCGATGGCAAGCTGATCCGTTCGGCGCAGGTGCGCGTGCTGCGCAAGAGCGAGGTCGTCTACACCGGCGAGATTCAGTCGCTGCGGCGCGGCAAAGACGACGTGCGCGAGGTCGCCTCGGGCTTCGAGTGCGGCGTCACGCTGGAAGGCTTCAACGCGCTGGAGATCGGCGACATCATCGAGACCTTCAGCAAGGTGCGCGTGTAGCGCCCCTCCCCCGGCCCCTCCCCCGCTTTGCGGGAGAGGGGAGCTACGTGGGGCAGTGCGCGCGAGCGCAATGGGGTCGTGAGCAGGGTGGGAGCGATGCTCCTGCCCTGCTTGCGACCCCGCCGTCTGTGGGCATATGCTACCAGTGACGGGCGCCGTCGCGTTCTGCTGCTCTGCGCTGGTGGACAGCGCAGCGCCGGGCGCGCTGGTCGCCCTTCGGAGGTGAACTATGCCAAATACACACCGTCAGGATCAGCTTGGGCGGGTCATCGCGCAGGAATTGAGCGACCTGATGCGCCTGCGCCTCAAAGACCCGCGCATCGGTTTCGCCAGCATTACCGCCGTCAACGTCACACGCGACCTGAGCATCGCCAAGGTGTTCATCAGCGTGATGGGGTCGCCGGAGGAGCAGCGCGAGACGATGCGCGGACTGCGCCACGCCGCCGGCTTCCTGCGGCACGAGCTGGCGCAGCGACTGACCGTGCGCCATGTGCCGGAGATCACCTTCACGCTGGATGAATCTATCGCTCGCGGCGCACGCATGCTCGATCTGATCAACCAGATCAGCCATGAGCGCCAGCCGGGCCAGCTCAGCCCGGAGCCAAACGCGGTAGGCGCGCCGAGTCTCGCAGAGCGGCCCGACCTGCTGAACGCCGACGAGGGCTGAGCGCGCAGTCTTCGTTGATCCCCCACGCGCAGCAAACCCCTGCGGGAAGCCCTTCAGGTAGACAAGCGGGAAGCCAGTGGTTCCACCCACTGGCTTCCCTTTTTTGTGGCGTGCGGCGACCTCTCCCCCTGACCCCCTTCCCCTGCGAGGGAGGGGGAACCCAGGCCAGGCAAAACGGCGCGTGGCAGGCACGGATATGGCTGGCCGGTGGAGAAGCGCGAAAGCTCCCCTCTCCCGCAAAGCGGGGGAGGGGCTGGGGGTGGGGGCCTCACCCCTGCTCAGATTGCTGGGGAACGTAGTGGCTGGGTGGCGGCGGATACGGCACAGGCGCGGAGAACGGCGCGGCCATCTGCGCGGGGCTTGACGGCGATGGGGGCGTCTCGGCTGGCTGGCCTGATGGCGGCGTAGCTCCCGGCATGGCTCCCGGCGCAGCAGGATGAGGCGGCGCGCCCCAGCCTGCGGGCGGGTATCCTGGATAGGCGGGATAGGTTCCATACGGCTGGCCTGGCTGCGGCGGATAGGCCGGATAGCCTGGCGCGTGATAGGGCGCATAGCCATAGGGGCCGTAGCCATACGCGCCCTGCGGATGCTGTTGTGGATAGCCCATCGGCCCCGGCCACGGCGCCAGCGGCGTCTGGCTGGGAGGTACGGGCGCGTTGCGCGCTCCCTGCGCGCCCGTCAGCGCGCAGAAGCCCAGGCAGACCAGCGCGGCGACGATCTCCTGCAGCAACAGGAAGATCAGCTCCTGTGGCAGCGAGGCGGCGCTGAACGTGCCAAAGAAGACGCCGGAGAGCGTACCATCGGAGTTGGTGATGACGGTGGCGACGATGGAGGCCAGCAGCCAGATGCCCGTGCTGACCAGCCAGACCCACATGCCTGCCGCCGCGCCACCCGCGCGCCGCCCCTGCGCGATGGCGGCCAGCCGCCCAGCGCGCGCCGCGAACCAGAGCGTTAGCAGGCCGCCCACCAGCATGGCGAGGTAAGTCGAGAGAAGCATCGGCAGCAGCGCAGGCGCCACCAGCGTCGGATCGACCAGCCCGCCACCCGCGAGCAGGTCGAAGGCGTTCTGGATGGCGCGTAACGGAGCCTCTGAACCACGCGCCGCCGCGACCGAGAGCAACACCTGCCCGATGGAGAAGAGGCCGCTGACCAATCCGACGCGCACACCATAGACGCGCGGCGCGTTCTGCTCACTCATGCCGCTCTTGCTCCTCGCGCTGGCCGTGCTCCCCGGCCTCCATGATCCAGTGACACGCTGGCCATCATCTGAGATGATGCCTCATCCTATCATTCCCGCGCAACCGCCGACGCAACGCTCCCCTCCACCGCAGTGCAAGCTCCCCTCTCCCGCAAAGCGGGGGAGGGGCTGGCGGTAGGGGCGCTCAGTTCTCGCTGTTCGGGTCGCTGGATCCATTGATGGGCAGCTCGTCGCCGAGCGGGCCGAGAGAATCGAGCGAGCCAAAGTCGAACGAGTCGTGATCGCCGCCGCCGTTGTCGCCATTCTGCACGCCGGGGTAGCTTTGCCCCACCAGCCGCGAATAGAGCGTCTGGAGCTGCTCCTCGTTCGTGAAGTAGAGTGTCAGCGAGCCTTTGCCCTTGGTCGAGCGCTGCAAGCGCGCCTTCATCTCCACCGCACGGATGAACTCCTGCTCCAGATATTGCGTCTCGTAGCTCTGCGGGCGCTTGGCGCCGCCGCGGCGGTCGGGCGAGAGACTGAGCGAGGCGTCATTGACCCGGCGCGCAAGCTCCTCCGCGTCGCGCACGCTCATCAGCCGCGCGATGATCAGCTTGGTCGCGTTGATGCGCTCGCTCTCGTCGGTGATCTGCAAAACGGCGCGGGCGTGGCCCTCGGTGAAGACCTTCGGGAGCTGGATCAGCGCGTCCTGTGCCTCGCGCGGGAGCTGCAGCAGGCGAATCTTGTTGCTGATCGTCTCACGCTTGCGACCGATGCGCTCGCCGATCTGCTGGTGCGTCAGGCCGTACTCCTCGGCCAGTGTCACGTAGGCGTTGGCTTCTTCCAGCGCGTTCAGGTCGCGCCGCTGGAGGTTCTCCACCAGCGCCATCTCCAGCGCCATCTCGGGCGTCGCCTGGCGGATGACCACCGGTACGAGGTCAACGCCTGCCATCTGCGCGGCTCGCCAGCGGCGCTCGCCAGCGATAAGCTGGTAGCGCGGGTTGTCGGGATTGTCGTCGATCAGCGTGACCAGCAGCGGCTGCAACAGGCCATATTCCTGGATGGAGGCAGCCAGATCGAGCAGGCCGGGGTCGGCGTCGAGTGCGGCGCGCGGCTGCTGCGGATTCGGTGTGATGACATCCACCGGAATCTCGAAGAGCGAGGAAGCCGAGAGGCTGGTATCCAGCGTGTTGTCGTCGCTGACGGGCTCGGCGCCGGGGATGAGGGCGTTGAGGCCACGCCCCAGGCCAAATCGCTGCTTAGGCATGCGTGTCCTCCATCGCGGCGGCGCGGGCGATCACTTCCTCCGCCAGTTTGCTATAGGCCATCGCGCCGGGCGAGCGCTGATCGTGCTCCAGAATGGTCAGGCCGAAGCTGGGCGCCTCCGACAGCCGCACATTGCGCGGGATCAGCGTCTCGAACTTCTCTTTCGGGAAGTGCTGCGTGATCTCATCCACCACCTCAGACGCCAGCCGCGTGCGCGGATCGTACATCGTCAGCACGACGCCAAACAGGCTGACATTGGGATTCAGGCGGTCGCGCACCAGGCGGATCGTATTCAGCAGTTGCTGCATGCCTTCCAACGCGAAGTACTCGCACTGGAGCGGCAGGATGACGCCATTGGCTGCCGTGAGCGCGTTGACGGTCAGCAGCCCCAGCGAGGGCGGGCAGTCGATCAGCACGAAGTCGTACTGGCCGCGCACGCTCTCCAGGATGCGCTTCAGGCGGAACTCGCGCTGGTCGAGGTAGACCAGCTCGATGTCGGCGGCGTAGAGATCGACCTTGGCAGGCAGCAGCGAGAGGTTGGGGCGCAGGTCGGCCTTGACGACATCGGGAACTTTGACCGCATCGTTGACCAGCAGCTCATAGATGGAAAGGCCGACGCGATGCGGATCCACGCCGAAGCCGGTGGTTGTGTTCGATTGCGGGTCGAGGTCGATAACCAGTGTCTTGCGTCCGGCGCTGGCGAGGCAGGCGGCGAGATTGATCGAGGTCGTCGTCTTGCCCACGCCGCCCTTCTGATTGGCGATGGCGAACACCTGGGTCTCTGGCATTGGCGGCCGCCCCCTTTCGGCTTCGGCGTGTGGAGCAGGTGATGTATTGTGCAGCGAGCGAACACCACGCTCGCTGGTCAGGCGCGAGTTCAGGCGCGAGTTCAGGCGCGAGTAGAGGAGCGTATACAGCATGGCCAGACGTAGCGAGGCGCCGCAGGAGCGTATGCCTGGCGCGCGCTGGCCCCGCATGTGATGCGGCGTGCGCGCAGGCGAGCGGTCATCCTCCGGCGCCCAGACGACTCTGGCTGAGACGCCGTGCCATTGTACCGTATCGGGCCAAAGGGCGCCAAGGGGCCAACGCCGTTCGGGCCACGCGCATGGCCCAAATGGGCAGGGGGTACAGAGCAAGGACGCTGTGTCGCCATCCGCTCGCCGCGACCGGGTTCGGCCCACGTCTGGGAGGGCGTGACATTTCGAGACGCGCTCAGATAGGCTCACTTCCCCAGCAGCGCGATCAGGGCGCGCAGCAGGCGAGTGAGATGCTGATACTCCTCCTGGCCTAGCCGCGCCGCCCAGTCAGCCTCGATCTGTTGGATGACCTGGCGAACGGTTTCCTCCACCGCTCGCCCGCGTGCGGTGAGCCGAACCACCTTGGCGCGCCGATCCGTGGGGTCTGGCGCGCGCTCCACATAGCCGAGCGCTTCGAGATCGTCCACCAGATAGCCCATGGACTGCTTGGTCATGAGCGCCGCATCGGCCAGCATGGTGAGCCGGATGCCCTCAGGCGGCATGTGCTGGAAGACTGTGAAATGCGCTGGCCGCACGTCGCCAAAGCCTGCCGCCGCCAAGCCTGTCACCACCTGCCGCAGCGCCGCCTCGCGCGGGATGCGCAGCAGGGCGCCGATCATGCGGCGATCTTCGTCCCCGGCCTGGGTCATCGTCCTCCTCCTGAGCCAGCGACCGCAATTATGACGCTCTATCGTCTTGACAGTTTCGTCAGACTATCTTACTATATGGTCAGCCTGTCTGACCATCATACTACCATGCCGTCTTGTCTGGCAATCCAGACAGGCGGAATCAAAGGGAGGAGGACGACCGATCATGGCGCACGAAACACAACACCACAGCCGTGAGCGCTTCATCAATGTACGCAAGCTGGCCGCGCTGGATATCGCTCTCCATGGCGCGCCGTTGATTCTGATCGAGTTCGGCGCAGCCGTCACCATCGGCGCGGCGCTCGGCGTCTGGCTGATGTCCACGGCGAGTGCGGTGAGCCAGGGCGCGGCGCTGTTCAGGCTCGTCTTGGGCGCGTACTTCCTCTGTATCGCGATCAACTACGCGCCGCTGCTGCTGTACGGCCTCGACATCGCCCGGCGCAGGAGCGCTCGCCACGAAGCGGCGGCTGAGCTCGCCGAGAAAGACGGCCGAGCCGCGCGCAGGTACGGCGCACAGTCGCTGCTGCTGATCGTGCCGCTGGTGATCCCCGCCCTCGCGCTGGCGCAGGAGTTGCGCGCGGCGAGACGCTGACATGGGCCGGGTTTGTCGCAGGTCCACCTGTGCTACACTGGCGGCAGGCGCTCGGCATTTCTCCTCGATGCGGCTCCGGATGCGGAAAGGATGGCTGCGCAGATGGCGACGGAGACATTCACGCGGCGCGGGCGAGCGCGCTGGTATCCGCGCTGGACGGCAAAGGCGCTGGCGGGCGTCGTGGTGGTGGTAGCGCTGGCGCTGGTGGCTGTGGAGGTGATCTGGCCGCTGAGCGCAGGGCTGCCCATCGGCTGGGGCCAGTACGAGAACAGCGCGTTTCATCTGCATATTGGCACGCCCGCCTTCTGGAATGTGACCGCTGATAGCGACCTCAATGCGGGCGCGATCCATAACTGTCTGTTCGCAGTAATGGCCACCCCAAATACGGAGCCCGCCCCGCACTCGACACGGGAACTGACTGGGCAGCCCCGCTGGATGGTGGTTCTAGCAGACGCGCCGTGCGATGGCGTCGTGAGTGAGGGCCAGCCATCGTTCTGGCAGCCCACCGGGCAGAGCGTGGTCATTGCCGGGCAGAACGCGCCCATTGAGCGCGATACGGTGGGCGCGCCAGCAGTCAGCTACCTCGCCATCGTGAAGCTGCACGGCTACTTTTATAGCTTCACGCTTCAGGATCCCACAGCAGCGCAGGCCCAGCGCGA
>DATAED010000168.1:0-12416 GCA_036258195.1 Ktedonobacterales bacterium | reverse complement strand
TACTTCCGGATCACAGAAAAGGGCAGGGCGACCTACGCCCGCAACAAGAGCAACTGGGAGTACGCGAAGCGCGTGCTTGATACCTTGCTGTGAGGAGACACATCGATGAGCGACACACCAGACAAACTCGACGAGTATGTGGACGGGGTCTTCGCGCCGTATGAGAGCGCCAAGAGCATCAATGAGCTGAAAGCGGATCTCCTGGCGGATCTGCACGAGCGGTTCCGTGAGCTGAAGGCCGAGGGCAAAGGCGACGCGGAAGCCTTCGAGCTGACCATCGCCAGCATCGGCGATATCGAGCAGACGGTGCAGGAGGTCTCCAACCTCTCCCGCTCGCTGGAGCGCCAACTGGTGACGAGATTCGATGCGAGCATGCTCAAGGAGAGCGACTTCGCGGGCGTCACGGCGCCAGGCGGGAAGTTCGATACGAGCATGTTGCGCGGCTCCGATTTCTCGCGCGCCAACCTCAGCGGCAGCTCGTTCAAGAGCAGCGATGTGGCGGACGCCAACTTCGACGGCGCCAACCTGACCGATGCGAACCTGTCGACGACCGAGCTGGCGCGCGCCAGCTTCCGTGGCTCGATCCTGGTGCGCACCGACTTCAGCATGTCAGGGCTGAACGAAACCCGCTTCGCTGAAGCCGCGCTGATCGATGTCAAGCTCAAGATGACCGATCTGCGGCGGACGACCTTCGAGCACTGCGCCTTCACCGGAGTGAACTTCTCCTACTCTGATCTGCGTGGCCTGCGCCTGGATGGAGCGACCTTCACCAGCGTGAAATTCGATCACGCGGCGCTGGGCGGCGTCTCGTTCCGGGGAGCGACGCTGCGCGATGTGTCCTTCCGTGCGAATAGCAAGCGGTACCTCCGCGCGGCGGTCTTCGATGGGGCGCGCATGGACAAGCTGACCTACGCCGCGCTCAAAGGCATGGGCGCCGACCTCTCGAACGTGATCGTGGAATAGGAGGCAGGCAGCATGCAAGCGACGAACGTGGCGATCCAGGTTCAGGGATTGCGGAAGTCGTACAAGCAATTGCAGGTGCTCAGGGGCGTGGACTTCGAGGTGGCGCGTGGCAGCATCTTCGCGCTGCTCGGCTCCAACGGCGCGGGCAAGACCACCATCGTGCGCATCCTCACCACCCTGCTCAAGCCAGATGACGGCACGACGCGCGTCAACGGATTCGACGTCGTGTCGCAGCCCGCGCGGATCCGGGAGTCGATCAGCCTGACCGGTCAATTCGCGGCGGTGGATGAGATCCTCACTGGTCGAGAGAACCTGATCATGATCGCCGAGCTGCGGCGTGTCAAGAACGCGGGCAAGGTGGCGAACGAGCTGCTCGCACGCTTCGGCCTCGCCGATGCGGCCGGGCGCCGGGTGGCGACCTACTCCGGCGGCATGCGACGGCGCCTCGACATCGCCATGAGCCTCATCGGCGCCCCGCAGATCATCTTTCTCGACGAGCCGACTACCGGCCTCGACCCGGAGGGCCGCCTGGAGGTGTGGCAGGTGATCCAGAACCTCGCCGATAGCGGCACAACGGTCTTCCTGACGACCCAGTATCTCGACGAAGCCGAGAAGCTCGCCGACCGCATCGCGATCCTGCACGAAGGCCGGATCATCGTGTCCGGCACGCTGGAGGAGCTGCGGAAGCTGCTCCCGCCTGCGAAAGTCGAATACGTGGAGCGGCAGCCCACCCTGGAGGAGATCTTCCTGGCGATTGTCGGCAGCGACAAGGTCGGCAGCGAGAAGAGGGAGCTACGATGAACGGTCATTTCTTCAGCGACACGAGCGTGATGTTCAGGCGTTCCATGCGACATGTCACGCGCAGCCTGGACACCATCATCACTGTGACGATCATGCCAATCGCCTTCATGCTGCTGTTCGTCTACGTATTCGGCGGCGCCATCCAGGCAGGGACTGGCAGCTATGTGAACTACCTGCTACCCGGCATCCTGCTCATCGCGATTGCCAGCGGCATCTCCTACACGGCCTACCGCCTGTTCATTGACCTGCAGAGCGGCATCTTCGAGCGCTATCACTCGATGCCGATTGCCCGCTCGTCCGTGCTGTGGGGGCATGTGCTGACCTCGCTGGTGTCTAACGCGATCTCCGTGGTCGTCATCGTGCTGGTGGCGCTGCTGATGGGCTTCCGCTCATCGGCAGGCGTGCTGGCATGGCTCGCCGTGGCTGGCATCCTCGCCCTCTTCACACTTGCGCTGACGTGGATCGCCGTGATCGCCGGGCTGTCAGCGAAATCCACGGACGGGGCGGGCGCGTTCGCGTACCCGATCATCTTCCTGCCGTTCATCAGCTCAGCCTTCGTGCCGACTGCCTCGATGCCCGGCCCTGTGCGCGCCTTTGCGGAGAACCAGCCGGTCACCGCCATCGTCAACACCATCAGGGCCTTGTTCGAGCAGCAGCCGGTCGGGAGCGCGATCTGGGTCGCCCTTGCCTGGTGTGTCGGCGTCCTCATCGTCGCCTATGTGTTCGCCATGGTGGCCTACCGGCGCAAGATAGCCTGAACTTGCCTGCGGCGATGGGATGGCGCATCGCCATGTACTCCTCTCTAAGCGCTCAGCCTGGTCTGGGTGCTTCGCTGGTGTCTGGCGTCGAGGCGAGTTGGCGCTGCCGCCAGCGATAACGCTATGCTTTTTGGCGTAGAGCCATCGGGCGTGGCTCGCGAACGATTGCGGGCAGCCCGGCAGACACAGGAGGCATGGCAGTGCGCGCAGATATCGTTCCCGGAGCGACCTTCCCCGACTATGAGCTGACCGATCACACCAAAACACGCCGCAAGTTGAGCGAGCTGCAGAGCATCAACCCGATGATTCTGATCCTCTCGCGCGGCCACTATTGCCCGAAGGATCACCAGCAGCATCTGGAGATGGCGGCGTTCCAGTCCAAGGTTGGCGTGGCCTATACCAGCATCGTCACCATCTCGACCGACAACATTCTGGAGACCAACGAGTTCCGCGACGCCGTCGGCGCCCACTGGACATTCCTCTCCGACACCGGGCGCAAGGTGCAGCAGGATATCGACATCCAGGAGTACACCGACCCCTTCCACAATCCGATGATCCCGCATACGCTGGTGCTGGAGCCGGGGCTGCGCATCTACTCGATCTACAACGGCTACTGGTTCTGGGGGCGCCCCTCCACCGACGACCTCTGGCGCGATCTGCGCGAGGTCTCGCGCAAGATTCGCCCAGATTGGGATCTGAGCGCGCCGGGCCTGCGCCAGAACTGGGACAGCGGCGACAAGAGCCAGCACTTCCCCTATGGGCGGCCCATGCCCTACAAGCCGGGAGAGTAGAGCGTCGGCCAGCATCGGCCAGGCGTCAGCCCTGCCGCCAACGCTGCAACCGAACACCTCGACGATACGGTCGCTGTGATGGTTGTGTGACAACAGAGTGAAGCGCTGTAAGCACATAGTGACAAACCTTTTGTAGCGTGCCTGGAGACGACGTACTGCGTGCTGCAAGGACGCGAACGCTCAATCTAGACCATCATGCTGCCCGTGCCACACGGGTCAGAGAGAGCTGGCGCAACAGTGGCTGAGCGGGGCGCGGGAGGTGGCGCCAAGGCAGCAGATACACAGGTGCTCGACTGTTGAAGCGCAGAGAGGCACGGTGGTGTGCCGTGAGGGCAACAGTCGGCGTGTCATTCGCGCGTCATGCGCCCGTACTGTGCGTCGGACCGCTCGACGCTTACATAAGCCGCGCACACGAGCGCCGTCGAGAATATATCGCCTTGCGAAGGTCCCGACCTGCACGGTTCGATGCCTATGACGGAGCGCAATAATCTACGATGCACGTGCAACTGGCGCGTGCTCGGCTGAGAGGTAGGCGACAGTATGGCATCCGGGACCGAGCCTGCTCCCTCACGCCCAGTCGCCACACCCCTCCGTGGACTCTCGGAACAGGGGGCGCTGGCGCGCCGCGCCCGGGGCGAGGGCAACAACACGCCTGCGCCAACCAGCCGCTCGTACCGGCAGATCTTTACCGAAAACGTCTTCACCTTTATCAACCTCTGCCTGTTTGGGCTGGGCATAACACTGGCCATTCTAGGGCGCATCGGGGATGCGCTCATCTCCACGACTGTCATCTCGCTCAACATCGTCGTCAGCGTGACGCAGGAGATCCGCGCCAAGCGAACGCTCGACAGTATCGCCCTGCTTGCGCGGCCTTCAGCGGTCGTGCTGCGTGATGGACGCGAGCGCTCAGTCATGCCCGACGAGCTGGTAGTGGGTGACATCATCCATGTAGGCCCGGGCGATCAGATTCTAGTGGACGGCCAGCTCATCGCGGATGGACGCCTGGCGGTGGACGAGTCCCTTCTGACGGGCGAGGCAGACCTCGTCGCGAAGACTGCCGGTGATGCGCTGTATTCCGGGTCCTTCTGCGTGACTGGCAGCGGCTACTACGTCGCCGAGCATGTGGGCGCCAAGAGCCTCGCTCATCAGATGACCGCCAGCGCTCGTGCCTTCCGTAGGGTGCTGACACCGCTGCAGCGGGAGATCAACCTGGTCGTTCGGATTGCGCTGCTTATCGTCGTCTACATGGAATTCCTGCTGGCCCTGACGTCAGTTCTGCGCCAGATGAATCTAGCGGACAGCGTCGAGAACTCAACGATCGTCGCGGGCCTGGTCCCTAATGGGCTCTTCCTCTCCATTGCGGTCGCGTACGCGCTGGGCGCTGTGCGCATTCTGCGCTTCGGGGCGCTTGTCCAGCAGTCCAATGCCATCGAATCACTCAGCCACGTGGACGTGCTCTGCCTCGATAAGACCGGCACCCTCACAGCGAACCGCCTGCGCGTGGACAGTGTCTACCTCCTTAGCCCCGCAGTGTCCGACGCCGAGCTCGGTCGCGTTCTGGGGGCCTTTGCGGCAAGCGCAAGCGGAGGCAACAAGACCACCGACGCTCTCCTCGCTGCGTGGCCTAGCCCAGTCTATGTCCTAACCGGCGAGGTACCGTTCTCCTCAGAGCGCAAGTGGAGCGCGGTAGCGTTCGGCGATGCGGAGGGCGCCGTGCCGAGCTTGCATGGCATCTATGCGCTCGGCGCCCCTGAGGCGCTGTTATCCCATCTGAAGATCAGCGGTGACGGCGTATCGCCGGTGGGGGCGACCGCCATCGAGGAACGGGTTGGCTTACTTGCCGCACAAGGGCTGCGCGTGCTCCTTGTGGCGCATGCGCCCCACGCCGCGCGCCTGGAAGACCGTGGCGACACCTCCGAGCTGCCGCTGGGCTTGGAGCCACTGGGGCTAGTGGCGCTGGGTGACGAGCTGCGCCCAGAAGCGCGCGAGGCGTTGGGCGCGTTCATCCAGGCGGGCGTGCAGCCAAAGATCATCTCCGGCGACAATCCAGAGACAGTGGCAGCGCTTGCGCGACAAGCAGGCCTGGAGGGCGCTTTCAAGGTCGTGTCTGGACCAGAGTTGCAGCGCATGAGCGAAGCAGAGTTTGACGCCGCCGCCGAGTCCGCGACCATCTTCGGGCGCATCTCCCCACAGCAGAAGGAACGACTTGTGCGGGCGCTTCGCCAACAGGGGCACTACGTCGCCATGATCGGCGATGGGGTGAATGATGTCCTCTCGCTCAAACAAGCGGACCTGGGTATCGCGATGCGCAGCGGGAGCCAGGCGGCGCGTGGTGTAGCGGATGTGGTGCTGATGGAGGACTCGTTCGAGGTGCTCGTGCCCGCAGTCGCGGAAGGGCAGCGCATCCTCAATGGCATGCAGGACATCTTGAAGCTGTTTCTGACCCGCATCGGTACCGTTGGAGTGGTAATCTTCTCGTCGCTGGTGGTCGGCGCCTTTCCACTGGAGCTGCGGCAGGGCTCGCTCGTGACGTTCTTCTCGGTCGGCGTCCCTTCCATCGCGCTGGCCGTGTGGGCGCATCCAGGTCCAGGGCCGCAAGGGGCCCTTGTGCGCCGACTGCTGCATTTCATCGTGCCGCCGATCCTCCTCACCAGCGTCATCGCGCTGCTGCTGTACGTCGGAACCTATGCGCTCGGCCTCATGGAGGCGGGAACCTTCGGCGCCAGGAACCCGGCGCTTCTGCCAGAGGACTTTTCGGTAGCGCAATCGACGCTGACAGGCTTCCTCGTTCTCTGCGGCCTACTGCTGGTCATCTTTGTCGAGCCGCCATCGCCCTGGTGGGTCGGAGGTAACAGGCTGAACGGAGATTACCACCCTACGCTACTAGCGCTTGCCATGATGGTTGTCTTTGTGCTGATCACGATGATCCCACCCCTGCGCGACCTGTTCTTGCTGTCGCCGCTCGGTCTGCGAGAATACGCGCTCCTCACGCTCGCGGTCACGATCTGGCTGTTCACGGTTCGCCTGACCTGGCGGACACGTCTACTGAGTCGTTATCTGAGCGTAGATCTGGACGAGCCGCCCGCGCGGTGAGGCGCCAGAGTTGCGTCTGACCCGGTTCCTGGCGACATTGTGACACCGGAGTATCACGCTCTAGGTCGGGCGTCTGTACTCCGCCTATCCGCGCTGCCATGGCAGTTCTCGGCTGCTGCTGGCCTCCGGGCGCAGCATGACAGCGCCGCTCGGCCTCCACGCCTGGTGAGAGTATAGAGACGATAGGTATCCGCGATGAGTACTTGTACGCCGCCGCGTGTCCACGCGCCGCAGCCCCTGTTCCGACGCACAGACATTGGGCATCGCGCCTGCGGCAACGACGCTCTGGCAATCTATTGGCAGCGCTGCTGAGACCCACGCCCGGCGCCAAGATGCGGGTGACCGTGCAGCGGAGCGCTACGCCGAAGCCGATTGGTGTCACGCTAGGCGAGCGCCCCACGCACTAACTGCGCGCAATGCCGACACGTACGCATGCTCACGAACCGGGGTCATCGGTCGGCAGGAGAGTTGTATCGCGCCCATCCATCGCCGCCGCCGCGATCTCGCACGGACGCACAATGAGCAGGGGAAGCATTGTGCCGTGCAGCACCCGCTCCGTCACGCTGCCAAGCGCCCAGCGTGCAACTGCGCTCTGCCCATGGGTAGCCATCGCAATCAGATCGCAGCGCGAGTGGCTCTCACCGGCTACGCTCGTCTCGCCCGCTTCCTTCATCTCCGCCGCCGCGATGATGCCGTGCGCAATGTCACCCTGCGCCACGATGGACCAGGTGACGGTGAGCGCCTCATCGCCTACCTCAGATGGCAGCCGTTGAGCGACCTTTTCGAGATATGCCGCTGCTCCATCCAGAAGCAGCGCATCGGGCATGTACGTTCGCATGGCGCGATACGGTGCGACGACCAGCATCAGGTGGACATGCGCCGACCCCGGTTTTGCCAGCGCGAGGGCGAGCGCGCTCGCGCATCCCAACGCCGTTTCGGCCAGCGGCGAGCCGTCCAGAGGCACGAGCACGTGCAAGGGTTGCCGCTCATCTGCGCGCTCGAGCATGCTCGATCCGGCGCCCTCCCTCATGATCAGTACTGGGATGGGTGAGTGGTGTGCGATGTGATCCGCGACGCTCCCTAACATCCACCGGCCGAGCCCCGTCCGTCCGTGGCTCATCATCACCACGAGATCCGCTTCGCGTTTGACCGCAGTGTTCACAATCACGTCGGCCGCAGCCCCAAACGCGACATGTGTCTCAACCTGCGCATGCGCAAGATATGCGGACTGGGCGACGGCGCCAAGGTACGCCTGAGCCTCTCCCTGCTCGTCGAGGTACGATCGCCACTTCAAAGCCTGACCTTCATACATCACGCCGAACATCGCGGGAACCGTTATCCCCCGTACTAATACGACGGACGCGCCGGACCAACGAGCGATACGGCCGGCGATTGGGAGCGCCTGCTCCGCGCGCGACGAGCCGTCCAATGGTACCAGAATGCGCGAAAACATGACGGCCCCCTTTCTCGGCGCCTCTGTAGCACCTGGAACCCTCTGCTAGTGGCCGCCCCAGACGTAGGCGTTGATACCACTCGGCTCATGCTACACCTGGCAGCCACACAGGGAGGTAACAGCTTCCCGAGGTGCGTCACACCATAGTCACGATGATGTGACGCAGTGCTGCCAGACCAGCGCACCGACGTTACGATTTGTGGCGGGAGGCAAAGGCCGCGATAGCCATTCGAATAGAAGGATAGAACCGCTGCTGCCCGATTGCGTCCAGCAACCCGAACCGGGCCAGGCGTTCGCGTAAAGGTTGCTTTGCGCGGGCGACGACCAACACAATGTCCTGGCGTTCCAGTTCGCGGCGCGTATCCTCGAGCGCTTGAGCTGCGGTGGAATCAATGGCGGCGATCGCTTCCGCATCGAGGACGAACCATTCTACGGCGCCCAATGTCTCGCCGCCCGCGTTAGCGACGAGGCTCCGTACCCGGCGCTGAAAGACGTCCGCGTTGGCGAAGAAGAGCTGGGCGTCGAACCGATAGACGATCAGACCGGGTATGGTGGCGCCCTGCGGATACTCCTGGAGATCGTGAAAGCCATCCACCCCTCTGACCTGGCCCAGGACAGCATCGTGCGGGCGCACTGCACGCGCCAGGAGCAGCAGGAAGGACAGGCCAATTGCCAGGACGATCCCCTGTAGGAGCCCGACTGCCAGCACTCCCATCAGGGTTACCAGTGCAACAGCCAACTCGCGACGGTCGGCATGCGCGAGCAAGCGCAACGTGTCGATGTCGAAGAGCCGAGCGGCGGCAGCGATGAGGACTGCGCCTAGCGCCGCCGTCGGGAACAGACTCAGCGAGCCGGACAGAAATAGCAGCATGACGGCAAGGGTCGCGGCAGCCACGATCCCCACAAGCTGGGTCTTGCCTCTCGCCGCTTCGCTCACGGCTGTCCGCGTCCCACTCCCGCTGACAGGAAGTCCGTGCGAGATGCCCGCCAAAATGTCCGCGACGCTCAGGCCAATGAACTCCTGATTGCTGCGTATATGGTCACCCGAGCGAACAGCAAATGATCGGGCGTTGAGAATCGTGTCCGAGTAGGTAAGCAGCGCGACACCTAGCGCATCGCCAAGCAGGTGGGTGGCATCGGATAGGGTGGCGACGGGTAGACCAAGAGCTGGAAGGCCCGGCGCGATCGCGCCAACTGTGGGCACTCCACGCGCATCGAGATGCCAGAGCGCCACTGCGATTGTCGCGCCTGCCACCGCAATGAGTGACCCCGGCAGTCGCGGAGCCACTCGCTGTAGCGCCCAGATCACGATGAGCGTGCCCGCGCCAATACTCAAGGTCACGAGATGCATGTCGCCAACGCTAGTAAGGATCTGACCGACCTGAGCGACGAAGCCCGAGTCCGTCACGCGAATTCCCAATACGTTCGGGATCTGGCTTGCTATTATCGTCAGCGCCAGCCCATTCATGTAACCGACCAAAATGGGTTTCGACAGAAAACTCGCGATGAAGCCCAGGCGTGCCACTCCCGCAACAAGGCATAACAGACCAGTTTCGATTGCCAGGAGCGCCGCCAGCCCGGCATAGCGAGCGGCGCTGCCCCCTGCCAGCGTCCCAACAGCTGCGGCGACCAACGCCGCGCTCGACGCGTCGGGACCCACGATGAGCAGCTTGGATGAGCCAACGAGCGCATAGGCAACTAGCGGAAGAATACTCGCATAGACGCCGGCGACGGGAGGCAGTCCCGCCAGTTGTCCATAGGCCATACCTATGGGCAGACTGACAGCAGCGACCGTGATCCCCGCAATAAGATCTGAAAGGAGCCACTGCCTGCGATACGCCCGGATCCAGATCACGCCGGGGACGACTTGCAAGAGCGCAGTAAGTATGCCCGACCAGCCCTTTCGCACGGAATGTGACCGCAGCAGTGGATCCACATATCGCATAACAACCTCACAGTCCACATTCCTCTGGCGATCGACGCTGCGTGCAACGTCGCGCCAGGGATCATCCAGCCCGGCATGAAGAGCCTCAGTCATCTATCTGTTGCGGTGTCCAGAATGATGGGGATATGAGCCACTGGGGCTTACCAGGGCGCGAGGACTGGAGAGATCGCGCAGCGCCTCCAGTGCGCGCTCGGTTCGGCGTTCCTGGTACAGCGTGATCCCGATGATGACAAATACCGAGGCCAGCAGCGCCAGTGCCTCGCTGACGTCGCCGAATAGCAGTTAGATGACGCCGCCCGCAATGAGCAGCAGGAACATCGGCTCGCGCGCTACCTCCAGTGCCACCCGGAAGACGCCGCGCCGTCCCCGCGACGGCAACTCGTTATAGCCTTCAGTGCGGAGCCGCTCGCCCACTTGCTGCGCGGTCAAACCGGTCATGCGCGTCGTTGGGATCTCGCCGGTGAGCATCGGCTTGACCTTTCCATCTCGATGTACCGCCGAACTGACAGTCGCGCGCTGACGTTGTGGTTCGGCAGAACCCAGGCGCCGCCGCTCTTGGCTGAAAAGAGGTGTTCCGGCAGGCTCAGACAGCAGCTATCCCGTGCTACCTTCGCGCATACCTCTCACTCTTCGTACACAGAGAACACAACCAGGGTCACAAGGATGTCAACAACCACCTCGACCCCCCGATTCGCGGGCTCCTTCTCGGATGAAAGAACCCTCGTGCTGCAACTGCTAGAAGCTTCCCGCAGAGCCCCCTCCACCCCATGCGGCGCGCCACCACTGTATCCGCCTGCTGCGCTCCCCTCTCATTGATGTGGCGCCATGCTGCTATGAAGGACGACCCCGTACGAGTAGAAGCCGACTGCTGACCTGCGTCGGGAAGCGTCGGCAGGGCTGCGGGCGCCTGCTATACTGTCCTCGCGAGGCTCTGCCGCTCGATGCGCGCGGAGTCAGCAAGGCGAGGGAGGCGACGGCATGGCGAGCGGCGACCGGGTGGCGATCATCGGCGGCGGCGTCACGGGCGCGCTGTGCGCCGTGCGGCTGGCTGAGCGTGGCTTCCGCGTGACA
Source organism: Ktedonobacterales bacterium (assembly GCA_036258195.1). Lineage (GTDB taxonomy): Bacteria > Chloroflexota > Ktedonobacteria > Ktedonobacterales > JADMIN01 > JAKAIY01. Next base: position 1,541 of record DATAED010000168.1, on the reverse strand, counting down.
GCGCTGGAGCAGGCGCGCATCGGCAATGGGTCGTCGAGCCGGTCGGCGGCGGGCATCCGCGCACAGTGGGGCGTGGCGGAGACGATTCGCGGGCTGCGCTACGCTGAGTGGTGGTATGGCCAGTTCCATGAGGCGATGCGCACGCCCGCGTCGCAGCGCCAGCCCGTCCTGCGGCGCAATGGCTACCTCTTCCTCTATGAGCATCCCGAGGCCGTCGAGCCTGCGCGGCGGGCCGATGTGGAGGCCGCCTGGGCGCTGGGGCAGGCCAATATGACGCGCCAGCGGGCCGAGGGCGTCGCGGTGGAAGCGCTGACCCCGGCGGAGGTGGCGCGGCGCTGGCCCTGGCTCGACGCCGACCGGCTGATCGGCGCGGCGTGGGGGCCGGAGGACGGCTTCCTGCATCCGCACATCATCTATGGCGAGGGCTTCCGGCGCGCCCGCGAGTTGGGCGTGGAGGTGATGACCGAGACGGCGGCGCTCGGCGCCCAGACGCGCGGCGAGCGCATCACCACGCTGCTCACCTCGCGCGGCCCGCTGGCAGTCGACTGGGTAGTCAACGCTACCAACGGTTGGGCGCCGCGCGTCAGCCGCGCGCTGGGCGGCATGGAGCTACCCATCGCGCCGACCAAGCGCTACCTGTACCACTTCGAGCCGACCCAGCCCATCATGTCGGCGGAGGCGTGGGGGCGGCTGCCGATGATGGTCTATGGGCTGGGGCCGGGACGCGGCGCGCACTCCCGCCCCGATGGCCCACTGCTGCTGATCGGCGGGGCAGGCGCCGACACGCCGGAGCCAGACTTCAGCGACGACGACCAGGACGCCATCCGCGACGGCTTCAATCACGCCGTCGGCCTCGACAACGCCGCCTATGATCTACTGGCCCAGATTGATGATTTCTCGCCTACGCTGGCAAATTGCGGCGGGATCAAGGCCACCACCTGCGGCTTCTACGCCATGTCGCCCGATGGCAGCCCGCTGATCGGGCGCGATGCGCGGCTGGCGAATCTCGTCCACGCGGCGGGCTTTTCCGGCCACGGCGTGATGCACGCGCCCGTCACCGCGCGGCTGGTGGAGGCGCTGCTGGCGGGCGACGCGCAGGATGACAGCGTGACGCTGCCAGAGGGCTTCGGCAAAATCCATCTGGCGGCGTTCGATCCCGCGCGCGACTTCAGCGCCGCGCCCGCCGAGTCGGTCGTGCTGTGAGGTTCAGCTAGCTTAGCGTCTGCCCAGCAGGAAGCGCAGGAACTTCATCGGGCCGGAGTAGTAGCCCACGCGGCGCAGCGCGCGGCGGCGCATGTTGTAGGGGGCGCGCATCCAGCGGGTCGCGGCATAGTAGCCCGTGCGCGTCTTGAAGCGGCGCTTGGCCCGCGTCACGCCCAGCGCGGTTCTGAGCGAAGGACGACGATAGCGAAAGAGCTTGAAGCGCGCCATACCATCCCTGCCCTTCCTCACAGTCAGAGAAACCACAAATTCGGAACCACCAGAACGCACTTGAAAAACGACTGCACTCAGAGTTGCATGGCTGCTTGCAAAACAAGTAT
>DATAED010000167.1:0-4224 GCA_036258195.1 Ktedonobacterales bacterium | reverse complement strand
ATACAAAGCAAGCGTGCCCTTCCCCTCTGTCATGAGGGAAGGGCACGCTTTGCGCCAGCGACCGATTAGGCGAGATCAGGCGAGATCAGCCGTTGGTCAGGTTCCACGCCCGCTTGAGCAGCTCCAGCGCGAGCTTGCTCTCGCCATGGGCCTCCAGGAAGGAGGAGTAGCTGGCGTATGCATCGGCGAGTGCCTGCGGAGCGTCGGCCTTTTCGAGCATTGCGATGGCTTCCTCGTAGCTGCTCTTGGCCTGACTGGCTTTGTTCTGGGCATCGTGCAGCGCGGCCATCGTCAGCCGCGCCTCGGCGCGCAGGATCGGCTCGCCGGCGCGCTCCGCCAGTTCGAGCGCCTCGTTGGCGGCGCTGGCCGCCTCTTTGAGGCGCCCCTGGCTGATGTGCACTGCTGCCAGGCTGCGTCGCGCCTCGGCCTGTCCGGCCTCGTCGCCCATCCGCTCAGAGAGCGTCTGCGCCGTCTGGAGGTAGCCCATCGCCTCGTCGATCTGATGCGCCTCGGCGGTCGCACGGCCCAGGCGCGTGTAGGCGCGCGCCGTGAGCGCCTCGTTGGCGGCGCGCTCGAAGGTCGCCAGGCTGCGTGCCGCATAGAGGCGCGCGCGGGTCGTATCGCCCTGCCCCTGATAGCTCACGCTGAGCTGCCAGTACACCTCGCCCAACCGCTCAGGATGGTTCACATCCTCTGCAGCCTCGATGGCCAGCCGCAGGAAGCCCAGGGCATCCTCCGTGTGACCAAGCAAGGCGTTGATGGATCCCAGGTTGTACAGGACGTTGAGCTTGAATACAGGGTCGCGACTGATCTGCTGCTCGATGGCGTCGTAGGCGAGCTGGTACTGCTCCAACGCCAGTTGATTCTTGCGCGAGAGCTGATAGGCGATGCCCAGCTCGTTGCGCAGCCGCGCCCGCGCCTCTTCGTCGCCCGCTCGCTCTGCCATGGTGACGCCTTCTTGCGCCTCGCGCCTGGCCGCATCACCGTCGCCGAGCTCGCTGTAGTTGTAGGCCAGCAGGCGGCGAGCATCGTGTGTGCTGGCGGGTGAGAGATGCGAGAGCGTGATCTGGCGAATGGCGTCAATCGACTGCTGATGTTTGCCCTGATACGCGAGCGCCTGCGCGGCATTGAGTCGCGCTTCCGCCTCGTCCTGCCGCCGATCCACCGCCTGCTGATGCGAGACACCGCCTGTCGCGCCGGGCAGGGGAGCGGCGCCAAGCAAGTCTTCGAGCGGCACCTGGAGTCGATCCGAGAGCACCTCAAGGGCGCCAAGCGAGGGGCGTATCTGACCGCGCTCAACCGCTGAGATGTAGGACACGCTAAAGTGATCCGACGCTACCTCGCTTTGCGTCATGTTCAGGCGCAGCCTGGCCTGACGTAACCTGACTCCGAGGCGTTGCGCAGGGGTGAGCGCCGCCTCTGTGTCCTTCTCGACCTTCGCATCTACCTGTTGGTGAACCATGTCTGCAAGCCGCCTTCCGCCGAGCAGCGCACACCTGCGGTAGCGCATCCCTCGACCATTGCTTGCAGGACAGACTAGAGAGGCGAAATGCAAGCGCCAGTATTGGATATGATGGTGAAGGTAGCGCTAACGTCCAGTGTGCGCCTGTCGCATATTTTTGTGTGATGTCTACGCTTCGCCTTTACGTTGTCCCTCGTTGACAATGAAGCGAAGACAAGTATCGCTATATACCATTACCATGATTCGACCTACAATACAAGTGAGAAAACGGCCAATAGTACTGCTTCGCATGGGCATTTCTACTTATTCCAATGTCTGTACAATTGCTCTGCGAGCGAGGTAGCGATGTAACATCAGCCCTGAATTAGCGCAAATTGTCTGGACTTTTGTGGGCCAACGTCCGCTCGTATCTATCACGCTGTAGGTGTGAGAGCGCCGACGCCAGCGCGCATGAGTATTTGCTGAGAATCAATTTGTAAGCGACGTAACGGGGCGGCAGTGTCCGATTCAATACACCAATTGTTGCAACGCCTACGTCCACGTGAGCGTTACACTTGTGCAAGCTACAATTGCACTCCATCCATGTAAGTGATGCAGTGTGCTGATGGCTCATCGTAATCGCTGCTTGACGCGCATTTCGTGGGCGTGCTACAGTTGGGGCGCTGGCAGTGATCGAGGCGCCCGCTGTCGTCGCGCCTCTCGCGCCAGCCTATCCCAACCTTATCGCAAGCCGAGACGGAGGACACGTCAGGGAGCGCATCGCGGTCTGCAGAGAGTGACGCGCACGCTGCAAGCGTCATGACCACGCGCCCCGGATAACACCTCCGAGCCTGGCGACGAACCGCCCCACGCGGCGCAGTAGTCGGCCACGGGCGCGCCCGTTATCGCGCGACAGCTTCGTTAATGCCGACCTATGAGCGCAGCGCGGAGCTGAGAGAGGTCTCCGGCCCAGGCTGGAGACGAAATCGTGGTGGTACCATGAGCTGGCCAGCAGGCCCTCGTCCACAATCGCAGGTGGACGAGGGCCATTTTGTTTGCCCGCAGACCTCTCCCCCTGTCCCCCTCCCTGAAGGGGAGGGGGAACCCAGGCCAGCATACCGCTGGATGGCAGCGGCTATGACATGTCCAGACGATACGCAAGGGAGGACGGTATGACGATCTATCCCGCCGGAGACGCCAATCTCTGGGAGCGCGCCTGACTGCCCGACGATGCAACCGACCTGTCGGGGCGCGCTCCTCAACCGCCGCGCCCGCACACCGCAGGACGCAGACAGGTCGGCGCTGTGTGGCCTGTCGCCGCGCAGTGAACGTGAGCAATCAGTGGGAAGGATCGACATACCATGTCACAGAGACAGATGCCCGCGCAGCCAGCGGCTGAGATGTCCGCCGCAGCGCCGCGCCCGCCCCGCGTGCGCACGACCGAGCTGGCGGCGCATGTGGGCGAACGCGCGCAGGTGATGGGCTGGCTGCGCAGTATGCGCAGGCTCGGCGCGATTACCTTTCTGATCGTGCGCGATGGCTGGGGCGAGGCGCAGGCGGTGGCCGCGCATGCCGAGGAGCTGACCGCGCTGACCGAGGCAGGCGCCGCTGTGGAGAGCGTCGTCGCCATCAGCGGGACGATCAGCGCCGCGCCGCAAGCCCCCGCCGGAGTGGAGCTACGCGAGCTGCGCGTGGAGGTCATCACGCCCGTGCGCGAGGCGCCGCCCGTCACTCTGAGCAAGCGCGAGCTGAAGGCCAGCATGGGTGTGCTGCTCGACCACGCTGTCGTGACGAACCGGCATCCGCGACGGCGCGCGGCGTTTCGGCTGGCCTCCAGCGCGATGGCGGGCTTTCGCGCGAGCCTGCGCGAGCGCGGCTTCACCGAGGTGCAGACACCAAAGCTCGTCGCCGCTGCAACAGAGGGTGGCGCCAACGTCTTCGAGGTCAAGTACTTCGACCGCGCAGCCTATCTGGCGCAGAGTCCACAATTCTACAAGCAGGTGATGGTGGGCGTCTTCGAGCGGGTCTTTGAGGTAGGGCCAGTCTTCCGCGCCGAGCCACATGATACGACGCGCCACCTGAGCGAATATGTCAGCCTGGACGCCGAGTTCGGGTTCATCGACGATCACTTCACGGTGATGGCGATGCTGCGCGAGGCGCTGGCGGGCATCTTCGCGCGCGTGACGGAAGAGTGCGGCGCTGAGCTGGCGCTGCTGGGCGCACGGGCGCCGGTGGTTCCCGCTGTCATCCCGCATATCCATTTCGCCGAGGCGCAGGAGCTGGTCTTGCGGCTGCACGGGGTGGATTCGCGCGGCGAGCCAGACCTGGCCCCGCAAGAGGAGCGCTGGCTAGGCGAGTGGGCGCTGGCCGAGCACGGCAGCGAGTTCCTCTATGTCACTGGCTACCCGATGGCCAAGCGTCCATTCTACACCCATCCCGACCCGGCGCGGCCTGCGTACTCGAACTCGTTCGACCTGCTCTTCCGGGGAGTGGAGCTGGTGACGGGTGGCCAGCGCCTGCACCGCTACGAGGACTATCTGGCGGCGTTGGAGCGCGCCCACCTGTCGCCAGAGCCATTCGCCTGGTACCTGGACGCCTTTCGCTATGGCATGCCGCCGGAGGGTGGCTGGGCGATCGGCCTGGAGCGTCTGGTGAGCCAGCTGATCGGCGCACCCAGCGTCAAGCTGGTGACGCTCTTCCCGCGCGACCTGACCCGGCTGGAACCATAAGATGCAACGGGCGGCTGAAGCCGCAGCTAAGGGCGTTCCGCCGCGAAGCCCGCC
>DATAED010000166.1:0-5535 GCA_036258195.1 Ktedonobacterales bacterium | reverse complement strand
GCGCCAGTCGGGCAGGCGGCGGCCATGTACACGCTGCACTCCGAGGTGGCGCTCTTCCCCGTCTCCTTTGGCGAGCGCGGGCTGCGCCACGCCTCCTTCAAGATCGCCTTCCCTCCGGCCTTCCTGGCCCAGCTCAAGCTGCTGGTCGATCTCGGCCTTGGCGGCACGGAGCCAATCGAGGCGCGTGGCCCTCGCCGTGGGACGACCGCGCGTGTCGCCCCGCGCGAGGTGATGGTGGCGCTGCTGGCCGCTCAGCAACGCGCTATGAATGCCGAACCCAGCGAACCCAGCGAACCCAGCGAACCCAGCGATTGCGACGTGCTGCGCGTCATTGCCGAGGGGGAGCGCGACGGCGCGCCGATACGGCTGGTGGAGGAGATGGTCGTCAGGCCCTATCAGCCATGGATGGCGGGCGCGAGCGATGTGGACACCGGCGTGCCACTGGCCATCGCGGGCATGCTGCTGGCCAGCGGCGCGGCGCGGCAGACCGGCGCGCACGGCGCGGAGCTGATCTTCGATCCGCTGGCTTTCCTGCGCGAGCTGGAGCGCTACGGCATGCGCGCCACCGAGACGGCGACGCGCACGCTGGCGTAGGGCGGCGTCCACGAGCGGCGCCCACGAATGTTGGACAGGATGGCCAACACACGCTGGTATCCAAGACGCGGCGCCTGCTGTATACTGCGCCCAAGCTGACGCGCGACTACGCCGAAAACCCATCGGAGAGCGACGTATGCGCTCGCGACGTAGTAGAGTTCAGCATCAATTCACCGCAGTGGCCAGCCACCTGGCGACTGGTGGATGGTTCGACAGAACAGCATCTTCAGCGAGGGGCGCAGCATGGCCACCAGCGACCTGCCCACACCCAACGGAACGCCATCTCAGCAGGCGGCGCTTGCTCCCAGCGACGCTTCTCTGATGATCGAGGCGCGCGGCCTCAACAAATACTTCGGCGAGCGACATGTGCTCAAAGACGTCGACTTCGCGGTCAAGCGAGGCGAATGTGTCGCCGTGATCGGGCCGAGTGGCTCTGGCAAGAGCACGTTGATCCGCTGTATCAACTACCTCGAAACCCCGACCAGTGGCGTCATCACCATCGATGGCCAGCAACTCACCTCCGATCTCTCGCACGCCCAGCTCAGTTTTGTACGCCGCGAGCTGGGCATGGTTTTCTACAATTTCAACCTCTTTCCGCACATGTGCGTGCTCGACAACATCACACTCGCGCCGATACGAGTGCGCAAGCAGACGCGCGAGCAGGCGCAGGAGCAGGCGCAGAAGCTGCTCGCCAAGGTGGGGCTGGCCGACAAGGCCGACGCCTACCCTGGCCAGCTCTCCGGCGGGCAGAAGCAGCGCGTGGCAATTGCCCGCGCGCTGGCGATGAGCCCCAAAGCGATGCTCTTCGACGAACCGACCTCCGCGCTGGATCCGGAGCTGGTCGGCGAGGTGCTGCGCGTGATGCGCGAGCTGGCCGAGGAGGGCCGGACGATGGTGGTCGTGACGCACGAAATGGGATTCGCCCGTTCCGTCGCGGATCGCGTGGTGTTCTTCGATGGAGGCCGCATTATCGAGCAGGGGGAACCAGAGCAGGTTTTCACTCGGCCACAGAACGAGCGCACCCGCGCCTTCCTGGATCGCGTGCTGCACGCGATCTAGCGCGTCGTCGTTTCGTCGTACATTCGTCGGCGTCAATGGTGACGCCGGCCCGTGGATCAGGGGCCGCAGGCCCATCGCACAGACCTCGCATGCCAGAGAAAGGGCAGGTTATGATCCCATTCCGTCATCTCCGTGCGCCTCGCAAGCGAACAGCGTTGTTTGGTCTGGTAGCGCCTGCGCTGGCGCTCGTTCTGCTGCTGAGCGCCTGCGGCACGGGCAACGCCTCGACCCCGCCGCCCAGCGCCACCAGCACGGTACACGTCGGGAACGCGGGCACGCTGATTCCGGGCCAGTTCAAGTGGGGCGAAGACTCCACCGGTGGCATGCCCTACATCGTGCCAAAGGACGCCAACAACCCCAACGCCGCGTACTATGGCTATGAGGTAGACATCGCCAACGCGATGGGCAAGCTGATGGGCGTGCAGCAGGTTCCCACCCAGATCACCTGGTCGAACTGGCAGCAGGGCCTGGCATCGCAGCAGTTCGACTTCTTCATGAACGGCCTGGAGATCACGTCGGACAACATCCAGGCGGGCGCCAAGTTCAGCATCCCCTACTATGTCTACACACAGTCCATCGTGGTGCTCAAGACCAACACGACCATCAACAGCTTTGCCGATCTGGCGGGCAAGAAGGTCGAGACGGGCAGCGGCTACGAGGCCCAGAACGTGATGGACGCCTACAACGCTGCTCATCCAAACGATAAGATCAACGAGACGCTGACCGACAACCCGACGCCCTTCACCGACCTGCAGTCTGGTCGTGTGGACGCCATGTTCATCGACACGCCGATCGCCGAGTGGTATGGCGGGAATGACCCCAGCGGCCTCTATAAGGTCGTCGGCGGCCCACTGGATCCCGGCTACTACGGCATCGCGTTCGACCCGAACAATCCCAACACGCCGACGCTCATGGCCGAGGTCAACAAGGCCATCGAGGTGCTCTACAACAACGGCACGCTGCAGAAGATCTATGAGACCGGTGGCGCCTACAACGCTGGCCCCAGCGGACAGGTGGCCTTCGAGAAGTACGGCATGTGGAATGATTCGCAGGCCTGCATCGGCAACTTCCTGCCCGATCATCCCACCAATGTGGCGAACTGCCCGCCGCTGGCCACCAAGTAGGTATCACTGGCGCTCTGCGCAGGGCGCGCTGGCGTGGGTCATCTCCCAGTAGATGGCCCACGTCGCCCTGTCCATCCAGAGCAGTTCCTACACGGCGCTGTCGCCTGCGCCTCGACGCTGTTCCACTCGTTGATTGAGATACGCCATGAAGAAGTCACTGGCCAGCCTGCGCTTTCTGGCGATGTTCCTCGGCATCATCCTGGTCTTCGGGTTCGGCGGCTCGCTGATTCTGGCGGCCTTCGACAAAGAGGAGACGGCCTCCAGCGCGCCACTGCTGGACTTCGGGACGATCTTCCACGGCGTCATTCACTTCATCCAGACGCTCTTCTTCGTCGGGTTCGCGGGAACGAACCACTTCGCTCAGCCCTACTGGACGTTCTTCTTGCAAGGGCTGGCGACCACCATCGAATTCTGCTTCATCTCGATGCCGCTGGCGCTGGTGAGCGGCTTCATCCTCGCCCAGATGTCGCAGTCGAAGCTGCGCATCATCCGGCAGCCCGCGCGCGCCTTCGTCGAGTTCATCCGCAATACGCCGCTGCTGGTGCAGATGATGTCGATCTACTGGGGGTTGTCGTTTCTGCCGCAGTGGCTGGTCAATCCCTTCACGGCGGGCATCGCCACGCTGGTCATCAACTACGCCGCCTATGAGTGCGAGAACCTGCGCGCTGGCATGGGCGCCATCGACCGCGGCCAGACGGAGGCGGCGGTGACGCTGGGGCTGGGGCGCTGGGAGACGCTGCGGTTGATTCTGGTTCCGCAGATGATCCCCATCTCGCTGCCCACCGTCATCAACGACCTCATCTACATGTTCAAGGACTCCTCGATCCTCAGCCTGATCGCGGTGCTGGAGTTGACCGCGCAGACGAATAGTCTGGTGCGCCACTTCCCGGCCTACACCTGGCAATTCTTTGCCATCGCCGCGCTGCTCTATCTCGCGCTGAGCCTGCCGCTGGGGCGTGTGGCGCGCACGCTGGAGACACGGCTGCGCGGGCATAGCTTCGGCCAGGGACGCGACCTGACGGCGCTGACAGGCCAGGCGCTGGGCGCGTCGCTGGCGGTGGGCTGGCTGGCGGGCGCGCTGGCGGTGGGCATCTCACTGGGCGCGCTCGGCGGGCTGCTCGGCAAGATCATCATCGCGCTGCTCTTCACGCTGGCGCTGCTGGTCGGGCTGATGCTGCTGCTGGGCATCCCCGTCTACGGCGTCGCCACGCTGGTGCGCCTGCTGCGCGATCTGCTGGGCCGGGGCGCGCCGGGCGGGCGTCCGCCGCAGCCCGAGCCAGTCGGCGCGGCGCGACCACTTTCGGGCCTCAAGAGCTAGCGTGGGGAGAGACGAACGATGGATATTCTGATTCGCACGGTTGTCCAGAATGCGCCGCTCCTGCTCAACGCCGCCCTCATCACGCTACTCGGCTCGCTCGTCTCGATCGTGCTGGCGATGGTTCTGGCCGTTCCGACGGCCTTCGCGCGCATCGCGAAGAATCCGCTGGCGCGCAGTGTCAGCACGTTCTACGTCGAGACAATTCGCGGCACGCCGCTGCTCTTGCAGTTGCTCATCTGGTTCTATGGCGCACGCTTCCTGCTGCTCTACATCTTCAATTTCAACGCCGATACCACGGTCTACCATCTGCTGACCGCGCTCAACTCGAACACACTCTTCCCCAGCCAGGGCGTCAGCAACATCTTCTTCGCTGTCATCGGCCTGGCGTTCAACTACGGCGCCTATCTCTCCGAGGTCATCCGCGCGGGCATCGAGGCGGTCGATCACGGGCAGGTGGAGGCGGCAGAGGCGCTGGGGCTGAGCCGCTTCCAGATCGCGCGCTACATCACGCTGCCGCAGGCGTTGCGCATCATGACGCCGCCACTGACCAACAACTTCATCACCTGCATCCAGGATAGCTCGTTCTGGCAGGTGCTCGGCGTCTTCGAGCTGTCCTTGCAGACCTTCACGCTCTCGCAGGCCATCTCCAACTCGCTGATCCGCTGGGGGCTGTATGGGATGGAGCTGGTGATCTACTTCATCATCTGCTACAGCCTGGCGCTCGTCTCGCAGCGCGTCGAGGCACGGCTGGCGCGCGGCGTGGCAGGCGCGAACTAGCCCAGCCGCACTGAGGCGGCATTGCGCTCGGGGCGCACAGAGACGACAATACAGACAGGGTGGGGCGTCATCGAAACGGAGCGCGCGCATGTTTGCCGAATATTTGCAGGCCGCGATGAATCATGCCGTCTACGAGCAGATCGAGGATGGCACGTACTTTGGGGAGATCCCTGGCTTTCAGGGAGTGTGGTCGAATGCGGCGACACTTGAGGGAGCGCGTCAGGAACTCATCGAGGTGCTCGAAGAGTGGATCCTGATGGGTATCGCCGACCATGAAGAATTACCTGTGGTGGGTGGATTCGCATTGCAGCGCTCGGCGGCTGGCGATTGAAATCGCGCCTGGGAGGCGGCCTGCGGGCCGCCGCAAAACCCGCCTGCGCGGGTTCAGGAGTATCCCCGTCCGCGCAGGCGAACTTTGCGGACGGGACGGGCCTTCCAGGCGCGATTTCAACCGCTGGCCAATCCTACCGCTTCACCACAGCCTCGCCGGTGATGACGCGCACGCCGTCATCGCGCACGCACTCGGTGCGCAGCGTCACGATGCGCTTCTCCGCGCGCACGGCGACCACCTCGACGCTGGCCGTGACGGTGTCGCCGACGAAGACGGGCGCCTCGAAGCGCAGCGACTGGCCCAGATAGATGCTGCCGGGGCCGGGCAATTGC
>DATAED010000165.1:0-14092 GCA_036258195.1 Ktedonobacterales bacterium | reverse complement strand
GCCAGCGGCAACAGGCGGCAGTGGAGTCAACGCATGCCGAGCCAGCGCGGGCGACCGCGACGCATCTGCCCGCGCCATCCTCGGGCGCCACGAGGCAGGGCGGCCAGCCGGCCAGATCGCGACGTGGGGCGATTATCGGCGCCGCTGCGGTTGCAGTCATCGCCATTGTCGCGCTGATCGCGATCCTCGTCGTCAACCTGGGCGGCGCGCGCCGCACGACGACCACGACAGGAAAGACGGCGCCGCCAGCGTCGAGGCCCATCGTGCGCATCAATCCGCTGAGCGACGGGCTGATCTGCGTCGGGCCAATCGCCTGGTCGCCCGACAGCACGCAGATCGCCGTGCTGGGCAACACCTTCACCTGCGGGGCATCGTCGGAGGGCGAGCAATCCACCGGCATCTACATCTATGACGCGCGCACCGGCGCCCTCGCTCAGCGGCTCCAGCCCGATATCTCGCTCGCTGGCTCACCCGCTGTGCAAGACGCCATCGCCAAGTCGGTCTCGAACGCCTACAACACGCCACAACTGAGCTACATGGGCATGGTCTGGACACCCGACGGCAAGGCGCTCCTGCTGCCCTACCGCATCCTGACCTCAGCGCCCAACGCCGCCGTCCCAACCTACGTCACAGGGCTGATGCGACTGGGCATCAAGAGCGCAGCGCTCACCAGCGTCTGGCTCGATCCACCCCACACGTCGCCCGATATTGTCGCGGAGCGCTGGGATCTGACGACCGGCAAGCCAGCGCAAGTGCCCCTGCCCGGCGCCGCCACCGCCTATGCCTGGACGAGCGATGGGATGCTAGCGACCGCTACGGCCCCTGCTGGCGGCGCCATCGGGACGCCTGCTGGTGGGCCAAACTTCAGCGTCTGGCAGCCGGGCTACCTGCTCTATCAGAACTCGCAGGCCAACCTGACCACCCTCGGCCCCGCCACGGCGACGCCTGTGAAGGGCGATGTCGGCTGGAGCCCGACCATCATGGCGCTCTCACCAGATGGACACTACTTCTACGCCTACTTCACGGATGTCTTCGACACGTTCGACAGCCTGACGCCGCCCTCCACGCAGCACGCCTCGCCCGGCGAGCCGACGCTCGCGCCGCGTGATAAGGCGCTGCTGGCGCTGGCGCAGAAGATGACGCAGGCGACGGGCGATCTCAAGCAGCAGCCGGGATATGTAGTGGCGTGGCGGCCCGATGGCAAGCTGATGGCCGCCGTCAGCCTCAATATCAATGTCGCGCAGACGACGACAGCCCCCAGCGCGCTGACCGTCTCGATCTACGACACCGCCAGCGGGCAGGTGGTCAAGCAGTTCACGCCCGACTGGACGAATCTGGCAACCGGCAACGCCTCTCAGGAGACAGTGATGTGGTCGCCCGATGGCAAGCGCCTGCTGCTTCAGGACAACGTCTACGGCGCGATCACCATCTGGGGGCCGGGCGCGCTGCCGCAGTGATGCCACGCGCCCTGGGCTCCGGCTGGCTACTCGCCTGTGATGGCCCGGTAGTGTACCAGCACGACACCTGAGGCATAGGAGCGCGACTCGACCAGCTTCAGCGTGGCCTCGGTTCCATCGCGGAACAGGCGCGCGCCGCTGCCCAGCACGACGGGGTAGACCAGCAGATAGTAGTCATCAATCAGACCATGCTGGGCGAGCGTCTGGATCAATTGCCCGCTGCCGCCGATCAGGATGTCCTGCCCGTCCTGCTGCTTGAGCCGGGCGACCTCCCGCACGATGTCGCTCTTGATGATGGTTGAGTTGTTCCAGTCGGCCTGATCGAGTGTCGTGGAGACGACATACTTGGGCAGGCCGTTCATGCGGTCGGCGAATCCAGCTTCATCCTTCGCGCTGGGCCACGCCGCCGCGAACCCCTGATAGGTGATGCGCCCGAGCAGCAGCGCATCGGCGGCCATCAACTCGGCGAGCTTGAATTTGCCAATCTCGTCGTCCCAGTAGGGCCTGCTCCAGCCTTTGTGCTTGAACTCGCTTTGGCCGCCAGGGTCTTCCATCACGCCATCCAGCGTCAGAAACTCGGATACCACCAATCGCCTCATGGCCCACATCCTTTCCAGGAGCAGCGCCGCAGACACGCGGCGCTGCTCACGGGCTCACAGATGATGAGCCGTTCCGCTATGCGGCGACAAATGTGGAAAGAGAGGGCGCCCCTCGCTGTGAGCGAGGGGCGCCGGGAGTGAGACAGGTCTAGCGATTGGCGCCCGTTGGCTGGCCGCGGCCATCAGCGCCGCGCCGCATGCGGATGGCCTCGGCACGCGCCACGGCGTCGCCGCGCACGCCGCCCAGCTCGTGATCCAGGATGCGCCGCGCGATGGCGACGGTTGCGGCGTAGGTCGAGTCCATCCCGTAATACGAGAGGCTGCCCGCGCCCAGATTCTTGCCGCGCGTATACGGCGTATCCGAGGCGTAGTGGATGATGCCCAGATCGAAGGGCAGCCGCGCGAAGTTGATGTTCTCGCCCGTCGGATAGCGCGTCATGTAGAGGCTCTCGTAGACCGCATCCAGATAAGGGCCAGACTCCATCTCCACCACGCTATAGTTGGCGCGATAGTAGAAGTCGAGGTAGGCGCGGTTCTGCAGGAAGGCGCCTTTGGATGACACGGCGCGCTGGTTGTCGAGCACGGCGCCAAAGACCAGATTGCTGGCCACATCGGCGGCGCTGAAACAGTTATCCAGCCAGTAGGTGTTCAGGCTGTGTTCGTCCAGCAAGACGTTGGAGATCATCACATCGCCGATGCTGCCGTTGAGGGTCGCGGCTTTGCCGAGGATGTAGACGCCCTTCACCTGCGTCAGATTCTCCACCACCTCGCGCAGCACGCGATAGGCCGCCATCCCCAGCGGGTAATCAATGTTGATGATGATGCCGCGACTGTCGGCCATCCGCTCAACGCCCGCCACTCGCACACGTGGGTCGAGGTCGTCGGCGCGCAACTTGGAGAGATCCAACACCTGCACGTCGATCTCCAGCCCTTGCCGCGCGCCGATCTGCCAGATGCCGCGCTCCTGCTCCTCCACGGGCTTGCTGCGCGCGAACCCCTGGCCAGCGGGCGTCTTCTGATATTCGCGGGCGGCGTAGTAGAGGAAGTTCTGCCAGTTGCCGGGCACGCGGCCCTCTTTCAGCTTGCGCGCCTCCTCAGCCAGGAAGGTATCGGCGCCGGTGAGGGCGAAGCGCGTCAGCTCGTCTTCGCGGCGACGCGCCACGCCAGAGAAGAGATTGGAGAGGCTGTGCGTGTTACTGGAGACAAAGTAGACGGGGCGGCGTTGCAGGCGCGCGTCGTCGAGCAGCTTGGCGACGGGATTCCACCACTTGCGGGTGGCGCGCACGAAGCCCACATGCGAGCCGCCCAGCATGCGCAGCGTGAAATTCTTGCGCTCGCGGCCAATCGCCAGCAGATTGACCCAGACATTGTCGCCCCACATCACTTCGAGGCGGCGCCAGTCTTCGATGCTGACATGCAGGCGCTCGCGCACCACCTTGCTGATCTCGGCGTAGACGGGGGACGAGCGGTCAACGCGGCTCTCCAGCAGTTGCATGGTGGTAGGATCGGCGCTGAGCAGCCAGTGAAACTTGTTCCACTCGATTTGCAGGCCCACCAGCGTTGGCACGATGTCGTCGGTGTCGCTGACGCTGGCGATGAAGACGGCTAGCGTGTTCTTGCCATCGTAGAACCACTTGCGGCGGCGCGCGGAAGCGGTCACCGCCTGCCACTGCTCTACCTGGAAGCCATGCTGAGCGAAGATCTCGTCGGACTGGCCGAGCAGCACCTTAGAGCTATTGAGAATGGCAGATGGCAGCCGCAGCATCGTGTAGATGAAGGCCGACATATCTGGATCACTGCTGCGCGCCTCAGGATGCAGCACCGAGTCGATGTTGTAGTGCGCCTGCACCAGCGCCTTCAGCCCGACCTCTCCCGAGCTGCGCAGCAACGACTGGTAGGTGCGGATGTACATCTCGACTTCGCGTGTGCCAGCCTCATGCTGCTCTTCCACAGCGTCCAGCGCGCCGCCGGGCGCATTGGGCAACGCGCCGCTCCGCTCCGCGCGCCGGGGGTCTTTGGAATCTGCCACTCTCAACTCTCCCGTTTCGCCGTCTATCCCTGGTCGCGTCATTATACCCGACTGGCGCGCGGCTGGCAGCGCGAAGTCCTATGGGGTCGCCCCCTCCCTCAGCCCCCACCCCCGCTTTGCGGGAGAGGGGAGCTACGGCGCCTCGCCATACGCGACCCTCCTGCTCCCTCTGGGAGAGGGAGCAGGCTGGGGTGAGGGTGCGCCTGCCCTCGCTAGCCATCCAGCAGGCGAGGCATGGGTGTGGCGCGGGCCAGCTCCACCAGCGCCAGCGAGGCGGGCGAGAGCTCGCGTCCTGGCCACTGCGCCAGCACGATGTCATAGGTCGGCAGCTCAGCATCGCGGATGCGCACGCTGACCAGCTCACCGCGCTTCAGCTCATCCCAGATGGCGATGGCAGGCAGCACCGACAGACCTTGCCCGCGTAGCAGCAATTGGCGCACCACCTCGCCCGCCGTCGCCTCGATGCGTGGCTCAGCGCCAGCGGGCAGCAGCTTGCTCAGGCCGAAATGGGTCGGCCCGGTGCGGGTGGAGATGATGGTGTGGCGGGTCAGGTCGGCGCGCTCACACTCGCCCGCACGCCCCAACGGATGATCGCGCCCGGCCACCAGCAGCAGTGGATCGCTGTAGCGCCAGAGCACATCGGCGCGCGCATCCATCTGCGCCAGCGAGCAGAGCGCAAGCTGCACGACGCCATCCAGCAGCGTCTCCATCAGCACGGGGCTGCGCTCTACCCGCACCCATACGCGCTCCAGCGGATGCGCGCGGGCATACGCTTCGACCAGCCGCGGCGCGACATATTGGCCGCAGGTGGGGTTCACGCCCAGCGTCAGCCGCCCCAGCCCGCCGTGGATGACGCGCTGCGCCTCACGCTGGCCCTCCGCGCGCAAAGCCAGCATGCGCTCGGCATAGGGCAGCAGGGCGCGCCCGGCGTCAGTCAGCTCCAGCGTATGCCCGCGCCGCAGAAAGAGCGGCGCGCCGAGGCCACGCTCCAGCGTGGCGATGCGGCCACTCAGCGTCGGCTGGGCAAGGTCGAGCAGTGTGGCAGCGCGCGAGAAGCTGCGGGCGCGCGAGACAGCGATGAAGGTTTCGAGCTGATCGAGCGTCATCGGCATGCTGCTTTCTCGTATCCCAGTTCGCACAGGCCCTCACCCCAGCCTGCTCCCTCTGGGAGAGGGAGCAGAGCTTCACCCCAGCGCGCAGGTCATCTCGTATTGCGTGACGACGACGGGGCAGCCGTAGGCTTCGAGCGCTGCGCCGAGCGCGTCGCCGGGCGGCACATTGATGGCGCGAAAGGGCGTCTCTGGCGCCGGCTCGGCCAGCTTGCGCAGCAGCCGCATGATGTCGTCGCGGCGAGCCTCCGCTGCGGTCGCCAGCGCGCCTGCATCCAGCACGGCATAGCCACCGCTCTGCCGCGAGAAGAGGAGGTAGGCGCAAATGTGGCCGTCGACCCACAGCCCCAGGCCATCCAATGCGGTGCGCACACGCTCTAGCGAGGCTTGCTCGCGCTGCCAGGCGGGCGCGACAGTATGCGACACCGTGAAGCCCTGGAGCGCCAGGCGGGGCGAGGCTCCCCGCACACGCGCCTGAGCGCCATCGCGCCGGGTCGCAGGCGCCGCCTCCAGGCGTAGCGGCCCATGGTACACCAGCAGCTTGCGCGTAGCGCGGAATCCCATGCGGCGATAGAGCGCCAGCGCAGGCATATTGACCTCCAGCGCTTCGAGCTGCGCACAGGTCAGACCGATAGCGCGCATCTGAGCCAGCAACTGCTCCAACAGCCGCCCGCCGATGCCGCGCCCGCGCCACCGCGGCGCCACGCCCATCCCCGCAATCCAGCCACGCGGCTCCCGCACGCCTACCAGCCCGATGCCCGCCAGCTCACCTTCGACATAGAGCGCGACCGATGCATCGAGCCGCACGTCGTTCTCGCGCATCATCTGCGCCAGGCCGTCAGGTGTCTGCGCCATCGGCAGGTAGTAGCCAGTGAAGCCGAGGTTGAAGGCCTGCGTCACCTGCTCCAGCGACAGTGAGGCCGCCGATCTGAACGCGATGGAGTCCACGGCGATGCCCCTAGCCGATGGTATCGAGCAGCGCGAGCGGAGCCACCAGCGTCGAGCCATCGTCCAGCCGCAGCAGCGCGCTTGGCTCCCATTGATCTGTCGGGGAGCGCTGCGCCTGGGTGAAGATATAGTTGATGCGCCCCCACACGCCGCGTCGCTCGCCAGCGGTGACACGCGCCAGCGCGCCCGTGGTGAACGCGCTGGGCAGCGGGGTCGCCGTCGGCGTGGCGCTCAGTGGCAGCGGCAACAACGCCTCGGGACGGATGTTGCGGCGCGGCTCGGTCTGGCCATCTAGCAGGATGACGTCGTTGATGCGCTGCTCCAGCGCCCGCAGGATCGGCGGGCTCATCTGGCAATCACCCAGCCCCTCCGTCAGCAGCACCGTCAGCGGCGACTGCGCGCCCAGCGGCGTGAAGCCATCGAGCAGCGCGGTGAGATCCGCCCGCGCGAATGCCTCCAGCTCCAGCGCCGACGCGCTGGCGGCGATCACGCCGACGGCTCCGCTGGCATAGGCGCGCTGCAGAAGGGTCAGCGGCGCGCGCCCAGGGTAGACGATCACACTGCCGCGCGGCAATTGCACCAGCGCCAGCGATTCTCCGCGCTGCGGGAAGTAGAGCGGCCCCGCGACCTGTCCGCCCACGCCCAGGATGCCGTTGATGAGTGTGGCGGCGCCCTCGATGGTGACGCTGTCGCCCGGCGCGACCTCCACGACGCGGCCCGCCAGCCCGGCCAGCGCAGCCATCACGCCATCGTCAGCGCGCAGCTCGGCGACGGCCTGGCCAGGGCTGACCTGTTCATGCAGCGAGACGAATGGCGTGGCGCCCGGCGGCAGCATCCGCCGACGCCGCACCGCGACCGACGAGATCATGGGCCGCCCGTGCGGATAATCGAGCGCGCTAATACTCATCGCTGCCCTCCCTGGCCGCTCTGCACGCCCTGCGATTCCGCGCCCAAGGCGCGCCGCCACGCTTGCGCCTGCGCGATGCGCTCATCGCGGTCGGCGGCCAGCGGCAGCGGTCGCCCGCGCGCGTCGATCACCAGCCCCAGCGCGCCGCCCTCGATCGGCTCGGTGGCGCGAGCAGGCTGCCCTGGCCCCAGACCAATATCGACATCGGGATGCGGCTGGAGCGAGAAGAGCGCGCGCTCGCCCTGCCCCAGCGGCAGCCGAGAGAGGGCGCCCTGCGTCGCCTCGACCGCCAGCTTGTGGCCATCGCCGTATTCCAGCGTGGCGTAGACAGCCACCTCGCCCGCAGGCGCGGCGCCACTGGTGGTGACGACCGGCCCAATCGGCGTCGCCAGCGCATCGATCTCGGCGACATGCCCCGCGAACTCTGGCGCCAGCACCCCCGCCATGCCCAGCAGCGAGGCGATGCGGGCGCTATCCTGCGCCAGCGAGGTGATGCCCTGAAGCTGCAGCGTGTCCAGCAGGATGAGCGCGGCGTGCGCGGGCGTGGGCGTGTTCGCTAGCACGCCGCCGGTCGCCAGCGCCACGTCGATCGGGCGCAGGCCGGTCAGCCGCGAGCCAGGCGCGTGCAGCGCCATGCGAATCGCCTCGCGCGCCAGCGCATGCTCGATCTCCAGCTCGACCGAGGAGCCGGGGAGCGTGTGCGGGCGCAACATGCGCTGTAGCACATATTCGCGCAGGCTGTTCTCATCCAGCGCGAACGGCAGCCAGCGGATGATATTCTCGGCGCCAACCGCGCGCAAGAGCTGTCCCGCGCCCGGCCCCACGCCCATCGCAGGCTGCGAGCCTGGCACAAACTCGCCCTGCGCAGTGGCGCCCGCCAGCACAGTCGATGAAGCGCCGACATCGACGACGATGACATTCATAGCGTAGCGCTGGGCGAGGAAACACGCCACACCGCCCAGCGACGTGATGGCCGCCATCGGTGGCGTCGCGGCCAGCTTGCGCAGGCGCTCGTAGCCCGGAACCGGGCGCAGCGCCGCCGCCTCGTAGATCGGCCCGATGGCGCGGTTCAGCGGGGTCAGCGTCGAAGGGGAGAGCGCCTGCGTCACCTGCACAGCGGGCGCGCTGCCCTGGAGCGCCTCCTGCATCTGGGCGGCGTCATCGGGCTGGCCTGTGAAGACGATCGCTGGCGGGGTGATCGGCGGATCATCCACCCGCGCGGGCTCGCGTAGCGCCTGATACCACGCGCGGATGGTCTGAGCCGTGGCGTCCAGTGATTGCAGTCCGCGACTGGCGCCGAACGCTGGCCCCACCACGAGGAAGACATGCGGCGCGAGCGCACGCACGTGGGTGATGGCCTGCAACGTCTGGGCGTCGTAGGGTGGCCCTTCGAGCGGGGGCAGCGGGTCGATCTGCGAGAAGAGGCCCGCCAGCGAGCGAAAGAGCAGCGCCGAGAGCGTATCGCGTCCCGGCCCAGCGGCGAAGATGCGCAGCGGCCCGCCGACGCTCGTCACCAGCGTCAGGCTGTCGACGCCCGCGCCATCCGCCTGCTCCGGTGTGACAAGCTGACCATCGCGCAGGAGCGGACGCCCGGTGACGCGCTCGATCTCGGCGATGGTGTCGCGCGCGCCGACCATGATGTCGGCGATGGGGGGCGCGCTGGTGGTGGGGCGCTGGGCGCGCGCCAGCATGCGAGGTTGCTCATCCACCAGGCCAACCAGTGCGGCGGTTGTGAAGACCGAGCCGCAATCTACCAGCAATAGCGAGCGGATGGTCGCTGGTCGGCGCACGGCGCTCTCCTGTGGGCGCCCAGTAACACGGGTCGCATCAGCCACCCTTTCTGTCTCCCTGCTCTCTGTAGTGGTGGATGTCCCACCGATTTCGTCGCCCTAGCGCTTGTTGCGCCGCATGAACCCCAGCCAGCCGCCTCCACGCTTACCATCCGATGGCTCGTCGTCGTACTCATCGTAGCCGTCGTACTCGCCATACTCATCGGGCGACTGGCCGTAGCGATCCGCAGAGCGGTCGTCGGCATAGCGGTCATCCGCATAGCCGCGCTGAGCGCCGCTGGAATAGGATGGTTCGTCGTCCCATGCTTCCTGACGGCGCGGCGCGGAGGATTGCGGGCGCTGCTGGCCCCAGTCATCGGCAGGCTCTTCGTAGCCCCAGCTATCCAACGAGGCGCCGCCCTGGCCGCCCTGGTCGCTGGCGCCGCTCCACTGCGAGGCATCGCCCCAGCCCTGCGCGTCGGCGCCACCCTGCGCGTCCCATGGTTCTTCTTCGTCCCAGGCTTCCATTGGGGCAGCGGCGCTGGCCCAGGGGTTGCGCTCAGCCGACGGCATGGGCGCGCTGGCTCCCGCAGCGCCAGCCTTGCCGCGCAGCCACGGCGGCAGCTCATCCGCTGCCAGCGGTTTGCCGTGCGGCTGCCGCTGACTGCCACGCTGGCCGCGTCGCTCAGGGCGCCCAGGGCGTTGGGGGAGCTCGCTGGGCGCGTCTTCCGCCGCGCCGTCATCGACGCCGAAGCCCTGCTGGCTCTGGTCAAAGCCCTGATCGTAGCCCTGACTGTACGCTTGCTCAGCGCCTTGATCGTAGCCTTGTCCGTAGCCCTGGTCGTAGCCCTGGTCTGAGGAGCCGAACGCTGACTCCGCTAACGGACTGGCGGCGCTCCAGCCGTGCGTGGATGAGAAGACCTGCTCGGCAGGCGCTTTCCCCGTGACCCACGCGGGCAGCGCGGCAGGGTCGATCAAATCGGACGCCGAGAAGCCGACGCCGCCAGCGGGCGCTGCCGGAGCAGCCTGAGCCGCTGGGCTAGCGCCTGGCGCTGCGCCCGCCTGCGCGCGCAGCCATTCTGGCATGGCGGCGTCATCGCCAAAACCCGCCGAACCGCCGGGCGCGCCGTAGGGCGGCGAGTGCGGAGCGCCTGCCTGGCCAAATGCGGCTGGGCTGGGCTGTGGCGCGCGCCCGATCTGCGCCTGCGCGTAGGCGTCATTGAGGAATGGCGGCATCGGCTCCTGCGCCGCCGACGCGCCAATCCACTCCGAGACGTTCGGACGCTCCGCGTGGTCGGGCTGATCGCGCAGCCACTTCGGCAGCGCCTGATCGTCCACCAGCGAGCGCGCCTGCATGCCAGAGGGCGTGGCGGCGCGCGACGGCGCCTGCGCCATGCCAGGCTGCGCGCCCGCCAGCCAGTTTGGCAGCGAGTTCTGATTGAGCAGCGCCTGCGCAGCCATCCCACCGCGCGGTGGCCCGCTATACGCCGTGCCAGCCTGCTCGATGCCGGGGAAGGCGTTGATGGGCGTCGACGGCTGTGGCGGCGCAGCAGGACGACCATAGTTCGCGTAGTTCGTGGGCTGCGGCGGCTGCTGGGGATAGGCAGGCGCGGGCGCATATGGCGCGGGCGGTTGAGGGTAGCTCTGCTGCAAGCCCTGCGGATACATGGGCTGAGATTGTTGCTGGAAGCCCTGCGGGTATGCGGGCTGGGACTGCTGCGGATAGGCCGCCGACGCTGGCTGCTGCGGATACACGGGCTGCTGCGGATAGCCGCTGGGCGGCTGAGCAGGGTTGGGTGAGCCCACGGCTGGCTGCCGCACGGTGTGCAGCGCGGCGATGTCGTGCGGCGGCGCGGGCTGCGCAATCTGCTGCGGAATCGGTTGTGGCGCCTGGCCCCAGCCCCCCGGCGCGGGTTGGGCGGGCGCGCCCCAGGCGGCCTGCGGCGGCGCGGGGTCTGGGCCGTCGGGAGCCATGCGCAGCCACTCCGGCAGGTCGCCATCGCTGATGAGCGAGCCAGCCGAGAATCGCGGCGGCTGCTGACCCTGCGCGCCAGAGCCGAACGCCAGTGACGGTGACTGAGGGCCGCCGAAGGGGCTGGGGGAGCCAGCGCCAAATGGGACGCCAAACGGGGCGCCATTCATGCCGCCGGGCTGCGGCTGAGACCAGCCAGCCGAGGGAGTCACGGGCGCGCCGCATCGTGGGCAGGTGGGCGTATTTGGAGTGAGAGGTTGTCCGCAGCGCTGGCAGCTAATCACAAAGCGCCTCTTTCGAGCTGTGCATGTGGCGAGCCTGCCTGGGCGAGGCGCGCGTATGCGGGTTCTCAAGGCCGACGACGCCAACGTGTGTCTGAAGAGCCGCCGACGAACGCTACGCCTACGCCGATGAAGGTCGCTGCGCGTGTGGCCGGACTGAGTGTACCATCCTGGCCCAGACGTGACATTGACCGCTCCCATGGCTGACGCCAGAGGATTCCTGGGCTGACCACTGCTCTCAAGGCTGGCCAGGAGAGTCTGACATGGTCATTGGCGGCCTGGTTTTCGCCGCTGCTCCACAGGCGTGAATTTCCGCAGGCCCTGCGGTATGCCCGCAGTATAGCACAGCGTATATGAGCGATCCCTGCCCAGTAGTCCTATCGGAAGGCGACAGAGCATCCACCTGGCTTGTGATAAAACCAGCGACGACATGTGGAACTATCCTATTGCGCGCGCATGGCTTGCAGGTATATACTAGCTTTTGGCATTTTGTTAGGAGGAGTACGTCATGTCAGTCGCGCCACTCGTTCGCGCTGTCGAAGAAGAGAATCTCCGCGAGCATGCGCCACGGCTTGAGCCGGGCGACAGCGTTCGCGTGCATGTCAAAGTCGTCGAGGGTACCCGCGAGCGCATCCAGGTCTTCGAGGGGATCATCATTCGCCTGCATGGCGAAGGGGTGAATTATTCCTTCACTGTGCGCCGCATCGCCCATAACGTCGGCGTCGAGCGCAGTTTCTTGCTGCACTCACCACGCATCGACAAGGTCGAGGTGGTGCGCCACAATCAGGTGCGCCGCAAGAACCTCTACTATATGCGTGGGCTGCGCGGCAAGGCCGCTCGCCTCAAGGAGCGCCGCGACTAGCTCGGCCAGCTCTGGCCGGCGATCCGTTCGCGCACACTGCGCCGCTGACACGCAACAATCTGCTCCAGGTGGAGGCGCATGGGACACCCCAGGCGTCTCCACATTGTCGTCTCTGGCGTTTGTCAGGAGCAGCCAGGCGCGCCATCTGCCAATCTTCTCCCCATCTTCTCCCCATCGGCGCGAATATCATCCAACGGGTGATAGCCTTCTGCCCGGCGGCTCACGTACACTCTGCGCTAAGCGGTGATGTGTCACATCCCCTGGCGCGCCTGATCGGCGCCGCTCCAGGGGCGAGGGAAGGCAGGCGAGGCTGGCGTGCTCAACGTCTATCGCCCCGTCCCACGCGATCTCTTCGCCGCGACGCCGCCCGTCCACAGTCGTCGCGCGCTGCGCTTCTTCACTACGTGGTACGAGGCCGTCGCGGGCGCGGTCATCCTCCTCATCATGGCGCTGCTGATCGCGCCCATTGTCACGCGCGCGCCCGCCATGCTGCTCTGGCTAGCCGCCTACCTCACCTATATCAGCGCCATGATCGTCGTCTCGCGCGCACAGCAGGTACACCACTGGCTGCGCGCTCGCGCTCGCGTGCTGGGGCGCAGGCTGACCTGGCTCATCTACGGCCCGCCAGAGCCAGACGCGCCTGACGGCGCCAGCGCCTCAGGGGGCGCGACGCGCGGGCTGGCGGCCATCCAGATCGCGCTGGCGGTGACGTTGACGGCAGCGGCGTTCCTCTTCGTGGTCACGCTCGACCGCAGCTACCGCGCCGCTGGCCTGCCCGCCAGCGCCGATGTCGCGAGCTGGCTGCTCTTTGTGCTGCCTATGCTGCGGGTCGCGCGCTACGCCTCTATCATCTGGATCATCATCCTGGGCGCGCTGGTCATCGTGGCCGATGGCGCGGCGCAGTTGCTCGTGGTGGGCGGGGCTGATCTCGGCGGTTTGCGCGTCGTGGCGCTGCATGCCTGCTGGCTGACGCTGCTGAGCCTGCTGCCCGCCATCACCCTGCGCGCGCTGACCGAGCGGCGCGTCGGCCTGACCAGCGCCATCGCGGTCGTGCGCGCCATCACGGCGCTGGCCTCGGCTCCCGATGACGACTTCGCCAGCGAGGCCGCCGCGCTTATCGCCCAGCGCATGGGCTACGACGAGGTCAACGTGCTGCTGGCCACCTCGGAGGATGAGAGCATCGGGCGCAGCCTGCGCTTCATCGGCGCAGCCAGCCCCGCCGGACGCGCGCTGGCGCGAGAGGGCTTCGTCATCGAGCAGGCGCGCGGCATCACCGGCTGGGCGGCCATCTACGGGCAGGAGCGGCTGGTCAACGATGTGGAGCGCGACCCCGACGGCCTCTACTTGCGGCATGACAGCTTCCCCAACACGAAGGCCGAGCTGGCCATCCCGCTGACGCTCGGCGGCGCCACCATCGGCGCGCTGGATGTGCAGAGCGAGCGCGCCTACGCCTTTGGCGAGGATGATGTGGAGCTGCTGCACGCTATCGCGCTGCATCTGGCCCTCTCGCTCGATAACGCGCAGCGACTGCGGCGGGCGCGTGGGCTGGCGAGCGTGACGCAGCGCATCGCGCGGCGGCTGCTCTCGCAGCAGGATCTGCGGGCGGCGCTGGAGCAGGTGGTGATGATCGCGCGCGACACGCTGGGCGCTGGCTCGGTGGCGCTCTACCCCTGCGATCCGCAGAGCGGCGACATCGGCGAGCCGGTCGTCTCCGGCAGATTCGACATAGCGCCAGCCACGGCGGCGCGCGTGGCGGCGCGGGGCGACGCCTCCGCCGTGCGACGCGCGCTGCGCGAGGGTCAGCCTCGCTTCGAGACCTACGCTGCGCATCCGCTGCGCGCCAGCCCGGCGCCGGACGCCAGCGGCCAGTTCATCGCGCGCGAGGGCGTGCAGGCCGCCGCCATCCTGCCGCTGCGCGCGGGCGATGGCGCGAGCGGCGAAGGCGCCGCACTGGGCGTCATCTTCGTCAACTACCACAACAGCCAGCTCTTCACGCCGGAGTATCGCGAATGGTGCGCGACGCTGGCCGATCTGGCGGCGCTGGCCCTGCAAGGCGCGATGCTCTATCAGCAGGTGGCCGAGGAGGAGCGCGCCAATACGTGGATCGAGCTGCACGACGGCATGGGCCAGGATGTCAGCTACGGTCGCTGGCTGCTCGA
>DATAED010000164.1:0-55460 GCA_036258195.1 Ktedonobacterales bacterium | reverse complement strand
CTCGCGCTCCTTCAGGTCACGTCCCTTCTGGTGTCCCATCAGCACGACTGTCTGACCGCCAATGCTCGCCACGCCGCCCTGAATGGCGCGGTCATCGGAGTAGCGGCGGTCACCGCGCATCTCGAAATACTCATCGCACATGCGCTTGATGTAGTCGTTGGTGTAGGGACGGTCGCGGAAGCGCGCTACCTGCACCCGCTGCCACGGCGTCAGCGACGAGTAAATTTCTTCGGTGCGGCGCTTCAGCTCACGCTGCAGTTCAGCCATCTGCGCCCGGTCGTCGGGCCGCATGCGCTCGCCGCGCTTCTGAACCTGCGCAATGCGCTTCTCTATATCCGCGAGTGGCCGCTCGAAGTCTAGCTCGTATGCCATCGCTCAGTCCTTCCTCAACCCACCATTGACGAGCGATCAAGCGCCCGCTTGTGCGCCAGACCCGCGGTGCAGGCGAAGGAGGCGCGCAAGCGTGGCGCGCATCTCCCGACGATGTGTGATGCCATCAATCATACCATGCTTCAGCACGAATTCTGCCGTGTTCACGTCTTTCGGCAGACGCTGATGCATCATCTGTTCGATCACGCGCGGCCCCGCAAAGCCGATCAGCGCGCCTGGCTCCGCCAGAATGACGTCACCCAGGAACGCGAAGCTGGCCGAGATGCCAGCAGTCGTCGGATCAGTGAGCACTGAGACATACAGCACGCCCGCATCCGCCAGCCGCGCCAGGGCCGCGCTCGTCTTGGCCATCTGCATCAGCGAGACAGTGCCTTCCTGCTGCCGCGCCCCGCCTGAGGCCGACACGATGATCAGCGGGATGCGCTCCTCAGTCGCGCGCTCGATAGCCCTGGTCAGCTTCTCGCCCACCACCGAGCCCATGCTGCCACCAATGAAGCGGAAGTCCATCACCGCCAGCACCAGCCGCATGCCATCGAGCGTCCCCTCGCCGACCACGACGGCGTCGTTCAGGCCGGTCTTCTCGCGCTCGCTCACGAGCTTGTCAGCGTACGCGCCTGAGCGCGCGACAAAGTGCAGCAGATCATTGGCCCGCAGATCGCTCGCGAATTCTTGAAATGAGTCGGAATCCAGCAGCAACTCGATACGCTCAGGAGCCGAGAGGCGGAAATGGTGGCCGCACTTGGGGCAGACCTTATTATTCTTTTCCAGATCTTTCCCAAGCAACAACTCACGACAGTTGGGACATTTGGCTGCGAGATTATCTGGCAGCGCGCGACCTAATGCGTCCGCAGGATGCGATCCATTCGACTGCGCAACCGTCAGCGCAGGCTGCGACTCATCCCTCATATGTCATGTACCCCCGTCGGCACGATAGGGCGCTCGCTGGCACAGCAACTCCCTCAATCTGGCAAACGATGAAAACGCCTGCAAAGTCTCGTTATCATCGCGCATTTGAGCGATATCGTCAACTGGCTAACACTTTCCAAACCGCGCGCGACCCAGCGCTAGTCTTCGTCGAACAGCGCATTGATGAACTGCTCCACGTTGAATGGCGCGATGTCATTGACCCGCTCGCCCGTGCCGATAAACTTGATCGGCAGACCCAGCTCCGAGGCGATGGCAAAGACGATGCCGCCGCGCGCCGTGCCGTCGAGCTTCGTCAAGATCACGCCGCTGACGCCCGCATCCTGGACAAATTGCTTGGCCTGCGCCAGCCCGTTCTGCCCGGTGGTCGCGTCGAGCACAAGCAGCACCTCGTGCGGCGCCTCTGGATCATACTTCTGCAGCACGCGAACGATCTTCTTCAGCTCGTCCATCAGGTTGACCTTGGTGTGCAGACGACCCGCCGTGTCCACGATCAGCACATCAGTCCCGCGCGCCTGCGCCGCCTGCATCGCGTCGAACACCACAGCAGCCGGATCAGCCACCGATTTTGGATCAACCCCCTGCTGGTGGGCGATGACCGGGACGCCCACGCGCTCGCCCCAGGTCTTGAGCTGCTCGACGGCGGCGGCCCGGAAGGTATCGCCAGCAGCCAGCATGACGCGATGCTTCTGCTTCTTGAGCAGGCTCGCCAGCTTGGCGATGCTGGTGGTCTTGCCGACGCCGTTGACCCCGACAAAGAGCAACACCGTGATGGGCGAGGATTCCGAGAAGATCAGCGGCTCCGGTTCGCCCAGCAGCAGCTCTAGCTCTTCTTTGAGCGCCGCGCGCAGCTCGGAGCCGCGCGTCATCTGCTCGGCGGTGACACGCTCATGCAAGATGCTCATCAGGCGCTCGGTAGTCTGCACGCCCACATCGCTGCTGATGAGCGTTTCTTCCAGCTCATCCCAGAGATCCTCGGTAATCTCCTCGTGCGCGAGCGAATCGTTGACCCGACCGAATAACTGCCGCGTCCGTCCCAGTGTTAGCTTGAACGGGTTGAACAAACCTCGCCGCTGCTCTGGAGCTTCCGGTGTCGATGCGGCGGCTGGCTCGTCATCCGCGCCGAATACGTCATCGGCCACATCATCGGTTGGCGACGGCGCGACTGGCGCAGGTGGAGTTGTGGTGGTAAACGCAGGCAAGGGCGCGGGCGGCGCGACTGACACTGGAGCGCTGGCGACCAGTTTGTGTGACGCATCAGACGCATCAGATGTGGGCGTCTCCGCAGGCGCCTCAGCGGGTGTGGACTCGACCGTTAACGGCGTCGCTTCTTCTGCCGGGGATGGCGCTTCAGGCGTTTCTAGCTCGTCCTCTACGCCCTGCTCGTCCTGCTCGTCCTGTTCGCCTAGTTCGATTTGTTCGTTTTCATCGGCGTCCTGCCGCTTGAATAGGCCATCCCGCAATCGCTTGAACACGACCAGACCCCTTGCCCTTCACCAGTCCAGAGACAACGCCACCGAGAGACATCGCCGATGCGCATGCGCCGTTCTCACTATGGCACAACTGGCGCAAAACGCCGCGCATTCATGACACACACTGACCCACGACTCCACGAACGCGCAAGATCGCGCCTGCGTGCAGAACTGGGGAAAGGGAGATGTCACGAATGCGCGGCGTCGTTAACGCTGAGCGCGATGCGTGTACATGCTGCCATCAGAAACCGGTTCGTTGATGATCAGGTCACCGTTTCTGATTTTGATGTTGAATAGGCACTGTGGATTGGTGCAAATCCAGGCCTTGTAGGTGATCGAGGCCCCTTGAGAGCCAAAATCGCTCAGCGGCACAAGATGACCATTGCCACACTTCCGACACTCAGGGAATCCAAACTCCACTAGAATCGCCCCCTTCGGGTGATTGGGTAACAGCATGCTCTCTTGGCTCGGACGTGTGCTGAGTATCGCCACTCGCAACGCGCGTCGACGCAGCCTTTGCAATGAGAGGGGGGGCCAGATTCTTGAATGCCCGCCACCACCGCTACCCCCACCGCTTCCACATCCCCGCTGCATACGTCATGCCAGAGTTCAATACCGCACGCAATCTACTATACATCGCCTTCGTTAGATGGTGTTCGAACGTAGCCGGAGGTCATACATGCTGCGACATCATGTGACACCATTCCGGCAGTTCGAGTGGCGCCGCGTGACACTTTACGCCGAGCGCCCCATGTCTCCAACCATCTCTCACAGTTGTGACTACGACTATGGTTCGCGTGAAGTCTCACGATGCGACATCAGCATGACATTCGCGTCCCTCTTTCCTCTTCCAACAGTCCCACCCGCTCTCGGTCACGACACGCCGCGCCGATCACCTTTCGACGGTTAATAACGAATCACAGCGCGCCACACATCGCTCTCTGCCACCTCTGGTCGCTATCTGGCTCGCCATGTACCCCTGGGCGCTGGTGAGACGTTTTGAACCGTGTGAAATCAATCGGGACGCGCCTCGACACGCTGGCTTGTACGGCTTGCCTGCCTGCGATATACTGCACGAAGGCGAGAGCCCGGCGAGCGCCGCGCATTCCGCGCTCGTAGCGCGTGGCATGCAAGCGACGCGCTCCGGTGGACGCCACCAGGAGGAAGCGGATCATGGAGAATGAGCGCCGACCCAGACGTCGCGCGCGAACGGTAACGCCGAGCCTGGGAAGCGATTTCATCGGGCTTGACGACCTACGTCATGGTTCCGATGATCCGGCTGACGGTCTCGCGCGCGACTTGCCCGTCCTTCCCGTGCGCAATACCGTCCTCTTGCCTCGAATGGTGGCTCCTCTGTTCGTCGACCAGGCGCCCGCTCTGAATGCTGTCGAAGCCGCCACCGCGATTGACCACACCATCCTCATCGTAGCGCAACGCTCCGAGCATATCGCTGATCCCATTCCTCAGGACATCTACGAATGGGGTACAGAGTGTGTTATCAACCGAGTAGTGCGCATGCCCGATAATACCACCAGCGTAATGGTGCAGGGCGTCCGTCGCTTCCGCATCCAGCGGTGGGTGCAGCGCGCGCCCTACGGACGTGTGCGCGGCCTCGCCTACGAAGAGCCAGCATCCCACTCGACGCAACTGGAGGCGCTTGCCCGCACCGTTCTCAGCACATTTCGGGCCATCTCGAGGCTCAGCCAGCGGCTCAACGAAGAAGCATACATACAGGCCCTCAATATCGATCGTCCCGGAGCCCTCGCAGACTACGTGGTAGCCCAGCTCGAGCCCCCCATTCAGGTGCGTCAGGACATCCTCGAAACACTTGACCCTGCCGAACGGCTGCGCCGCACCCTCATCCTCCTCCAGCGCGAGAGCACCGTGCTGGAGATGGAGAAGAAGATCCAGGACGACGTGCAGCAAGAAGTCGATAATGGCCAGCGCGAGTTTTTCCTGCGCGAGCAGATGCGTGTCATCCAGCGCGAGTTGACTGGGCACGATCCGGCTGTGCGCGATGTGCAGGAACTGCGCGACCGCATCGAAGCCACCGGCATGCCGCAGGAGACGCGCGAAAAAGCTGAGCATGAGCTTGAGCGCCTCGAAGCAATGCCCTCGATGGCGCCCGAACATGGCGTGCTGCGCGCCTATCTGGACTGGCTCGCCTCGCTTCCCTGGACGACACGCACGCAAGACCATCTCGATCTGCACCGTGTCGCCGAACTGCTGGATGAGCGTCACTATGGCCTGAACAAGGTTAAGGATCGCATCATCGAATACATGGCTGTGCGCAAGCTCGCACCGGAGGGCCGCACGCCGATCCTGTGTCTGGCCGGGCCTCCAGGCGTTGGCAAGACCTCGCTGGGCCGCAGCATTGCCGAGGCGCTGGGGCGCAAGTTTGTGCGCGTCTCGCTAGGCGGCGTGCGCGATGAGGCCGAGATACGTGGCCATCGCCGCACCTACGTCGGCGCGCTCCCTGGCCGCATCATCCAGGCGATGAAGCAGGCCAGGGTGGTCAACCCGGTCTTCGTGCTCGACGAGATCGACAAGCTCGCCGCCGACTTCCGTGGCGACCCCGCCGCCGCGCTGCTCGAAGCGCTCGACCCTGAGCAGAACAATAGCTTCTCCGATCACTACCTGGAGGTTCCCTACGACCTCTCACAGGCGCTCTTCATCATGACCGCCAATGTGCTCGACACCATTCCGTCGCCCCTGCGCGACCGCATGGAGGTCATCGAGTTGCCCAGCTACACCGAGGAAGAGAAGGTACACATCGCCCGGCGCTTCCTCATCCCACGGCAGATGGCAGACGCTGGCCTGACGGAGACCCGCATCGAGATTGACGATGACGCCGTGCGTCGCATCGTGCGCGAGTACACCTATGAAGCGGGCGTGCGCAACCTTGAGCGGGAGCTGGGGGCCATCATGCGGCGCGTGGCGCGGCGCGTGGCCGAAGGACGTCGCCACAAGGCGCACGTCACCGCGCAGCGCGTTCCCGCCTATCTCGGCCAGCAGAAGCACTTCCCTACGGAGGCCGAGGAGCGCGACGAGATCGGCGTGGCGACGGGCCTCGCCTGGACTGCCGCTGGCGGCGATCTGACGACCGTCGAGGTCATGGCAGTGGCGGGACACGGCGCCATCATGCTTACGGGACGGGTCGGCGATGTCATGAAAGAATCGGCGCAGGCCGCGCTGACCTACATTCGCGCCCGCGCCGACGCTCTGGGCCTCGCGCCCGACTTTTACGAGCGCTCTGATATCCATGTCCACCTGCCAGCCGCCAGCATCCCCAAAGATGGGCCGTCCGCTGGCGTGACGATGGCAATCGCCATGATCTCCGCGCTGACTGGCCGCGAGACACGCCGCGATGTCGCCATGACGGGCGAAATCACGCTACGGGGGCGTGTGCTGCCCGTTGGCGGTGTCAAAGAAAAAGCGCTCGCCGCGCACCGCGCTGGTATCCTGACCGTCATTCTGCCGCGTCGCAATGTCAAGGATCTCGACGAGCTGCCTGTGGAGGTCAGGGAGGCGCTGACGATCATTCCCGTCGATACGATGGATGACGTGCTCTGTAATGCGCTCCGTGCTCCGGCGCGACATCCTGCGCCCGAGCCAGCGCCACACGTCTCCGGCGGGCTGACGCGCGCCACGACGCCATCGCGCCCACTCGGCGAGACTATCGCCGCCGCTGGCCGCCTGGAACGCGCTCGCGCGCCGCGCGATGTCATCGTCGCTGGCTGATCTGACTGGCGGCGTAGCGACGAACGCGCTCTGGCGCCCGGGCCATTCTTCTGGTTGTCGTGCGTTAGGCGTATACTGCGGCGTACAACTCTATATGGGTGAGGCTATGCGCGCGGTCGCGAGACGTGCGCCCGGTTCCGGGGCTGATGAAAGCGAGATGCTGGTGAGCGCAGTCGCGACCCGACCGCAATTCTCGATTGTGATCCCGGCCTACAACGAAGCGCGCAGGCTGCCGGAGAGCTTCGCGCGCCTGCACGATGAGCTCGCGCGACAGGACTACCTCGCCGAGGTCATCGTAGTGGACGACGGCAGCGACGACTCCACCGCCGCCGTCGTGCGCGCATGGATGGGCCGCTGGCACGCGCTGCGGCTGATCGAGATTCCTCACGCAGGCAAAGGCGCCGCCGTGCAGGCAGGAGCGCTGGCGGCGCAGGGCGCCTGGATCTTTCTGGCTGACGCCGACTTCTCAATGCCCGTCCCGGAGCTGGCGCGCTTCAATCCGGATGAATTCCCCGACATCGACGTGCTGATCGCCTCGCGTGAGGCTCCCGGCTCTCAGCGCTTCGGCGAGCCGTTCTATCGCCATGTGATGGGACGCGCATTCAATGCTGCGGTGCGACGGCTGCTGCTGCCCGGCATTAGCGATACGCAGTGCGGCTTCAAGCGTCTGCGCCGCGAGGTGGCGCTTGACCTCTTCTTACATCAGACGATCTCTGGCTGGGGCTTCGATGTCGAATTGCTCTATGTCGCCCAGCTACGCGGCTACTCCATCCGTGAAGCGCCCGTGTCCTGGTACTACAAGTCTGGCAGCAAGGTGCATCCCCTGCGCGATACCTTCTCGATGGGACGCGACCTCATGCGCATCTGGCGCAACGCTCGCTCCGCGACCTACCAGCGCCGCATCGTCCCCCACCCCACGCTCGCCAGCGAGAGCGGCGCGCCCCTCAGCGTCGAGATGAGCGCGACTGGCGACGCCGCCTCCGCTGCGGAGTAATCGCCGCACGCTCCCCCTCTCCCTGTGAGAGAAGGGTCGGCGGTGAGGTCGCTGCGCTACCGGAAGAGCGCCGCAGCGGCCACCTGCGCGTAGGCGTCCAGCGGGCCGGACAGCACGATCAGCAGCAGCGTGGCCGCCACCGCGATAACCAGCGCCACTGCCGCGCTGGGCGGCGTCGCGATGCGCACGCTCGTCAGCGTCGAGCGCACTTCGATAGCCTGCCGCTCGACCAGCGCGGGCGACTCCACCTGCTCGGGCGCGCGCTCAGTCGCCTCGCGTGCGCCATTGACGGCAACA
This sequence comes from Ktedonobacterales bacterium, assembly GCA_036258195.1. GTDB lineage: Bacteria > Chloroflexota > Ktedonobacteria > Ktedonobacterales > JADMIN01 > JAKAIY01. The sequence goes on along the minus strand of DATAED010000164.1, from coordinate 47,642 downwards.
CTCACCGCCGCCAGCGCAGGCTCCGGCTCTGCAATCGCCACGGGCCGCACGCCAGGCGTCGGCTCCACGAAGTACATCGCCCAGACCACGCGCAGGTAATAGAACATGCCCAGCACGCTCGCCAGAGTGCCAATGATCGCCAGCGGCGTCTGGTTGCCCACAATCGCGGCGTAGAAGACGAAGTACTTCGCCAGGAAGCCCGCTGTCGGTGGCACACCCGCCAGGGAGAAGAGGAAGACCGCCATCGCCAGCGCCAGCGCCGGATTGCGTCGCCCCAGGCCATTGAAGTCTTCAAGGGTTGTGCCGCGTCCATCGCTGCGCTCCACCAGCAGAACGACGCCAAACGCGCCGATATTCATGACGGCGTAGGCGGCGAGGTAGAAGAACAGCGAAGCCAGCGCGCCGTGCGAGCCAGTCGCAATCGCCACCAGCAGATAGCCCGCAGTGGCGACACTGGAATACGCCAGCATGCGCTTCACGTCGCGCTGCGTCACCGCGAGCAGGTTGCCCACCACCATCGTCAGCACGGCCAGCGCCCACATCACCGGCTGCCAGTGCGAGTTCTGGGTCTGCAACGCCTGGATGAAGACGCGCGCCAGCGCCGCGAACGCCGCGACCTTCGTGCCGACCGACATGAAGGCCGTCACCGTCGTCGGCGCGCCTGTATACACATCAGGCGTCCACGCCTGGAAGGGAACCGCCGAGACTTTGAAGCCGAAGCCCACCACCATCAGCGACATCCCGACGATCAGCAGCGGAATGAAGCCCTGCGAGAGCGCCGACTGATGCCTGGTCAGGAACGTCGCGATGTCCGCGATGCCGGTCGAGCCAGTGGCTCCGTAGATCAGCGACATCCCATAGAGCAGGAACGCCGACGCAAAGGAGCTCAGGATGAAGTATTTCATGCCCGCTTCTTGCGAGCGCAGGCGCGTCTGGGGCAGCGCGCACAGGATGTAGAGCGAGAGTGAGAGCGTCTCCAGCCCGACGAAGATCGTCATCAGGTTGGTCGCCGCCGCCATCAGTATCATGCCAAGCGCGGCGAGCTGTAGCAGCACGTAATACTCGCCCTCACGCCGGATCTTCTGGCGTGTTACGTAGCCAGGCGAGAGCAGCAGCGCCAGCAGCAATGACAGCAGCACCACGCCTGCCGACAGCAGCGCCACGCCATCGGTCGAGATCATGCCATAGAAGGCCGACGTGACGCCGAAGCCGCTCACATAGATCAGCGAGAGACCAGAGGCGATGGCGCCGACGACGCCGATTGCCGCCATCCAGCCCTTGCGCCCCTCTGGCAGCGCCAGATCGGCCAGCAGCGTCACGAACACCGCCGCCAGAAGGATGAGCTCTGGCAGAATGTGCAGCCAGTCGGCGCCGGTTGGCGTATAGGTAAATGGTGATGGCACTAACATCGTGTGTCGCCTCTAGACTCTCTGCTCAACGTCGCTCGCCGCCGGTCAGCCGCCGTGGGTCGCGCCGACCGCGCCTGGCGCGATGTGCTGGGTCGTCGTCAATATCTGCTGCGTCGCAGCTTCCGTCCGTGAGGTCATCGTCGCGGGCGCTATCCCCAGATAGAAGATCAGCGCGATCAGCGGTATCAGCGCCAGCCATTCCTGCCAGCGCAGATCGGCCAGCTTCGCGCTCGCGCCACTCAGCGCCTTCGCCACCGGCCCAGCGTCTGGCGCTGGTCCCTCCACGACGCCCTGGAAGAAGCGCAACATGTACCACGCCGCCGGAATCACCACCAGCGTCGCCACCGCGCCATAGACCCAGTTGGCATGGAACGCGCCCAGGAAGGCCAGGAACTCGCCCGCGAAGCTATTCAGCCCCGGCAGACCCAACGCCGCCAGCGCCGTGATCAGGAAGGCCGTCGCCAGCCACGGCAGCCGCGTCGCCAGCGCGCCGAAATCGCTCAGCCGCCGCACGCCGATGCGTGTCTCGATGGCAGCGGCGATCAGGAATAGCGCCGCGATGATAATCCCGTGGTTGATCATCTGCAAGATCGCGCCCTGGATGCCCTGCGCGTTGAGTGCGAAGACCCCCAGCACGATCACGCCCATATGGCTCAGGCTCACATAGGCCAACAGACGCTTGAAGTCGTTCGAGACGAGCGCCTGGAGCGCGAAGTACAGGATACCAACGACCGCCATCGTGCCGATCAGCGGGAAATAGTCGCGCATGGCCAGAGGAAACAGCGGCGCCACGATCCGCAGCATGCCATAGATCCCCGTCTTGGCCATCACCCCCGCAATGACCGCCGTCGCTGGCGCGGGCGCCTCCACATAGGCGTCTGGCGCCCAGCTATGCAGCGGGAAGAGACCTGCCTTTACCGCGAAGGCCGCCATGAAGGCGAAGAAGAGCGCGGGCTGCGCCGCCGCTGGCACACCCTCCGCCAGCAGCGTCGGCAGATCCAGCGTGAAAGGCGTCGCCGACGAGGACGAGACCATGTAGCCCAGCCAGATGATGCCGACCAGCATCAACAGCGAGCCGACCGCTGTATACAGCACGAATTTGATCGCGGCATAGGTGCGGCGCGCCCCGCCGAACATGCCCACCACCAGGTAGGCCGGAACCAGCATCAGCTCCCAGAAGATGTAGAACAGGAAGAGGTTAGTCGCCAGAAAGATGCCCTGCATGGAGCCTGCCAGCAACAGCATCAGCGCGATGTAACTGCGTGTCCGCTCGCCCGTCTGCGCCTGCGGCCACGAAGCGATCAGCGCGACCAGCGTCACCAACCCATTCAGGCTAAGCAGAAACAGGCTCAGGCCATCGACACCCAGCGAATAGTTGATGCCCAGGTCGGGGAGCCAGCGCACCGATTCGACGAACTGATAGCCAGCGGCGCCCGCGCTCGTCATCGGCAGCAGCGCCACCGCCAGCGCGAGGTCAATCAGCGCGACGAGCACGCCCCAGCCCCACGCCGCGCGGCGTGGCAGCACGAGCGCGATGAGCGCGCCCACGATTGGCGTGAAGATGATCGCACTGAGCATCGGAAACTGCGTCATGAAAGCGCCCCTATGGCCTATTGGCTCACAGCGATGAAGTAGACGAGGATGACCACCGCGCCCAGGAAGAGCGTCAGCGTGTAGTTGCGCAGGAAGCCCGTCTGGAAGCCACGCAGGCCAGCGCTCAGGCTGCCAAAAGCGTCACCCAGGCCGCGCGATCCAGCGTCGAGCGTGTCATCTTCCACGCCCAGGCGCAGCGCCCGCGAGAACGCCAGCACCGGCCGCACGACGACCACGTCGTAGAGATCGTCAATCAGCCAGCGTCGCCGCAGGAAGACGACCAGCGCGCTGGCCGGCACATCATCCGTCGCCGGACTCTGCCCGCGCGCATAGCGCGACCACGCCACGCCGATGCCCACCAGAGCGCAGATCAGCCCAGCGATCATCGATCCCCACACGAGTCCCGACGAGAGCTCTGTCGCGCTCGGCGCCGCCGTGACCAGGAAGTCATTGAGCCACTGGCTGCCCGGCAGATCGACCACGCCACCCACCAGCGAGAGCGCGCCCAACACCCACATCGGCGCCATCAGCGCCATCCCGGGCTGGTGCAGCCCCGCCAGCGGCTCGCCGATCGTCGCCCCATGCGCGGCGCCGTGCCCGGCGACCGGAGCGCCGCGATACTGGCCGAAGAACGTCACCAGGATGAGCCGGAAGATGTAGAAGCCCGTCAGGCCAGCCGTGAGCAGCCCAACCGCATAGAGGACATACCAGCCAGCCGCGCCGCTCGCCGTCGCCCTTTGCAAGACGGCCCCCAGAATGGCGTCTTTGCTCCAGAAGCCCGCGAAGGGGAAGATCGCCGCCAGCGCCAGCCCGCTCACCACGAACAGCCAGAAAACGCCCGAGAGCCGCTCGCGCAGCCCGCCCATCTTGCGGATGTCCTGCTCACCGCCCAGCGCGTGGATCACTGCGCCTGCGCACATGAAGAGCAGCGCCTTGAAGAAGGCGTGCGTGACCAGATGGAAGATGCCGGAGCTGAACCCGCCAGCCGCCTCGCCCATGAACATGTAGGCGATCTGGCTTATCGTCGAATACGCCAGGATGCGCTTGATGTCGTTATTTACGCAGGCGATGGTCGCCGCCATGAAGGCCGACGCCCCCGCCGCTACCGCGATCACCACCAGCGAAGTGGGCGCCGCCTCGAACAGCACATGCGCGCGCGCCACCAGATAGACGCCCGCCGTCACCATCGTCGCGGCATGAATCAGCGCGCTGACTGGCGTCGGGCCTTCCATCGCATCCGGCAGCCAGACGTGCAACGGCAATTGCGCGGATTTGGCGGCGGCGGCCACGAAGAGCAGCAGCGCGATAGCCAGCAGCACACCGCTCGGCGCCAGCGCTGTCGGGTCGGGCGCCGAGCCGCCCTGCACGCCCAGAATCGTCCCATAGTCCAGCGCGCCCTGATACACTCCGACGAGCAAGAAGATGGCGATCAACAGCCCGAAGTCGCCGATGACATTGACGACAAACGCCTTGCGCGCCGCCGCCACCGCCGATGGTCGCGTGTACCAGAACCCGATCAGGAGGAACGACGCCAGACCGACGCAGGCCCAGCCTACCAGCAGGAACAGGAAGTTGTCCGCCGCCACCAGCAGGGCCATGGCGAAGATGAAGAAGTTCAGGAAGCAGAAGAAGCGCCAGTACCCGGGATCATCTTCCATGTAGCCGATGGAGTAGACATGGATGAGGAAGCCCACGCCCGTCACCACCATCAGCATCACCGCCGAGAGCGGATCGAAGAGCAGCCCAAACTGCACATGGAAACTGCCTGCGGTGATCCACGTCCACAGCGTTATGTCGCTGGCGCGCGCGTCTGAGGGGGTTCCCAGCATTGAGAGTAGATCGGCCAGCGCCAGCGCGAACCCCACGAGCACGACGCCGCAGCCCACCAGCGAGATGGCTGCGCGCGGCATCACGCGCCCCAGCAGGCCGAGCACGACAAACCCAACGAGCGGGGCCAGCAGGATGTACGGTGTCAGATTCAACATACTAGCCCTTCAACGAGTTCAGCTCGTCCACATCGATGTTAGTGCGACTGCGGAAGATCGAGACGATGATCGCCAGCCCCACCACGACCTCTGCGGCGGCGACGGTGAGCGTCAGAAAGACGAAGATCCAGCCCTGCACGGAGTCGAGGAAGTGCGCGAACGCCATGAAGGAGAGATTGACGGCGTTCAGCATCAGCTCGATCGACATGAACATGATCAGCGGATTCTTGCGCGCCAGCACGCCCAGCGCGCCGATGGCGAAGAGCACACCGCTGAGGATCACGTAAGCGGAAAGCGGCATCGCGTTACCTCCTGCGCAGCTCTATTCGTCTGCCGCGTCTGGGCGCCTGCCCAGCGCCACCGCGCCCAGCGCCGCCGCCACCAGCAGCAGCCCGGTGATCTCGAACGGGAATGCGTAGCCATGGAACAGCGCCATGCCGAACGCCTCGGTGTTGCCCCCGAAGCTCTGCATCGCCGCAGTGAGCGAGCTGAGGCCAGCCGCTTTCGCGTCGTGGGTGATGGCGCCCGTCAGGCCAGCCCACGTCAGCGCGCCGATCAGGATGACGCCCATCCCGATGCCTGCACCCCACTGCCAGCGCAGCGGGTCGTCGCCCTGCCGCGCCTGGCCGCCGGGAGTCAGCATCGTAACGACGAACAGGAAGAGCACCATCACAGCGCCAGCATAGATGAGCACCTGAATCGTCGCGATGAACAGGCCGCCAAGCGAGAGAAAAAACAGCGCCAGACTCAGCAGATTCACGATCAGGCTGAGCATGCTGTAGACGGCATTGCGATTCAGCACGACGCCGAGCGCCGAGGCCACTGCGACAACCGCCAGTACGTAGAAGGCGATCTGATTGAAGAGCACAGGCATACAGCTATGCTCCCTCCACCGATGCCGCATCGCGGCTCGCCAGCTCGTCACCCAGCTCGATCTCTTGCTCGGCTGGCAGATCGGCCTGCCCCACAGCCGCCGCCGTGGCTGGCTGGCCATCGAAGAAGCCCTGGCGACCAGGCAGCGGCGTCACCGTCTCCTCGGGCGGCGTGGCCGACCAGACGTCCAGCGAGCCGCGCGTGGCCGAGCCAACTGGCTCCAGCAGTTGCTCCTTGTGATAGATCAGGTCTTCGGCGTGCATGCTGGCCAGTTCGTAAATGTTCTCCAGCGTAATGGCGCCGGTCGGGCAGGCTTGCTGGCAATAGCCACAGAAGATGCAGCGCAGCATGTTGATGTCGAAGACCCGCGCATAGCGCTCGCCTGGTGAAACGCGGTTCTCGTCGCTGTTCTCCGCCGCCTCGATATAGATGGCATCCGCCGGGCATGCGCCTGCGCACAGGAAACAGCCGACGCAGCGCTCCAGGTCGTTCTCATAGCGGTGCAGCACATGCCGTCCCCGGAAACGAGGCGGCATCTCGCGCTTTTCTTCCGGATACGACACGGTGGTCGGCTTCTGGCCCAGCTCGCGCAGTGTTGTCGCCAGACCCTTGATCATTTCCATCGCCATGAGCGCCTACTCCCGCTAGTGATCTATTGCGCGCCAGAGGCAGCGTGCGCTTCTGCGGCGCGCTGCTCTGACGGTTGCGTTGACTCGATGGTCGCTGGCGCCCCGGATACCAGCCGCACCGATGAGGGCGCCTGCGCTACCTGGCTGACGCCGCTCTTCGTCGCCACCTGGCCGCGCCGCGCGGTGGCATAGTAAGCGCCCACCACGATCACCAGAATGGCCAGCCCGATCAGCCCGCTCACCCACCACGGCGCGCCAAACGCCACCACCGCAGCCGTCACCAGCGCATTCAGCACCGACAGCGGCAGCAACACCTGCCAGCCGAAGCGCATCAACTGGTCGTAACGGATGCGTGGCAGCGTCGCGCGCAGCCAGATGAAGATGAACAGGAAGACGGCGACCTTGATGAAATACCAGATGAACGGCAGCCCGAAGATGCCATTCAGCGAGCCGAGCGTCCACCCGCCAAAGAACAACGTGGCCACGACCGAGCTCGCCGTGATCATGTTGATGTATTCCGCCATCTGGAAGAGGCTCCAGCGCAGACCGCTGAACTCTGTCAGGTAGCCCGCCACCAGCTCCTGCTCGGCCTCTGGCAGATCGAATGGCGCGCGATTCACCTCGGCCACCGCCGCGATGCCATAGAGCAGGAAGCCGAGCGGCTGCGCCAGGATGAACCAGATGCCTTGCTGCGTCTGCGCCTGCACGATGCCGACCATGTTCAGCGTACCAGCGAACATCAGCACGCCGACGATCGCCAGGCCGATGCTGACCTCGTAGGAGACCATCTGCGCCGCCGAGCGCAGCGCGCCCAGCAGCGAATAGTTGTTGCCCGATGACCAGCCCGCCAGCACGATGCCATAGACTGCCAGCGAGGAGATGGCGAAGATATACAGCACGCCGACATTCAGGTCAGCGATGTAGGGCGCCCAGGCCCGCGCGATGGAGGTGTTTCCCCACGTGGTCGGCCCACCCAGCGGCACCACGGCGAAGGCCGTCAGCGCCACGATGACCGAGATGGCGGGCGCAACCAGGAAGACCAGACGGCTCGCCTTGGTCGGCAGAATCTCTTCTTTGAACGCCATCTTCAGCGCGTCAGCCAGTGGCTGGAAGACTCCGAAAGGGCCAGCGCGATTCGGCCCGACACGCCGTTGGAAGCGCGCGATGACGCGCCGCTCGATCAGCGTCATATAGGCGAACGCGGTCAGCAGCGCCACAATCGCGATGATGCTCTTGACGAGCGCGCCAACCAGGAACCATGCGAGGTCGCTCATCAGGCCTGCTCCCCTCGTCCGGTCGAAAGCGCCAACTCGTCTGCGCCTCGTCCATTGGCCACGCCACTCACGAGCATCTGGACGGTCAGGTACGGTGATCCACTGACGGTCGTCTGATGGTCAGCGCCGGACGGGACGGCTGCCAGCGGCCAGCGCGCGCCAGTCTGGCCCAGCCCTCGCCGCGAGACGCCCGCGTAGATCGGCGTCGTCCGTCCAATCTCAGCCAGAATCTGCGCCGCGTTGCTGTAACTCCAGTCCAGCCCCATCGCCCGCGCCACGTCGCGCAGAATCTGCCAGTCGGCCCGCGCGCCAGGCAGCTCCAGCATCGCCTTGCGCACGACCTGCACACAGCGCTCGGTGTTGGTGAACGTCCCATCCTTCTCGGTGTACGAGACAGCGGGCAGCACAACCGTCGCCAGTTTGGCCGTCTCCGTCAGGAAGAGATCCTGCACGACGAGGAAGTCCAGCGCCGCCAGCCTTGCCCGACCGGCCTCGTCCAGTCGGCTGGCCGGATCGGCGCCCAGCGCATACAGCGCTTTGACGCCGCCAGCGAGCATCGCGTCATAGTCCATCCCAGCGGCATCGGGCAGCCGTGCGCCCCACGCCTCGCCCAGCGTCGCCCGCGCCTGCTCATCCGTTACCGCGCGGTAGCCCGGCAGCGCGTCCGGCAGCAGGCCCATGTCGCGCGCGCCCAGCGAGTTGTTGTCCTCCAGCAGCGGCCCCACGCCTGCGCCTGCGCGCCCGACGTTATCGGTCAGCAGCGCCAGGTCGAGCGCATCGGTGGGCAGCGTGGCGCCGGTCGTCTCGCGCGTGGCCATCTCATCATAGAGGATGACCGCCCCCTTCGCGCCCGCGATCTCGCGCGCCAGCGTGCGCAGCGCCTCCGCGTCGCAGCCCGCCGCGCTAGCCACCTGCTCGGGCGCCGCGCTGGCCAGCCCTTGCAGCCGCGCCGCCAGCGTCGCCTTGCGCTCGTCCGCCACCGCGCCGCGCGTCAGCCCCTCGCTCAGGATCACCTGCAGCAGCGACTGCGCAATGGCGCCAATCTGCCCCTCGCGATAGCGAATCGTCCCCGCCGCCAGTCGATCGAGGCGGTTGGCCTCTGGCGAGACGACCCACACCTGCGCGCCACGCCTGATCGCCTTGCGGATGCGCAGGTCGATGATCGGCTGGCGATGATAGACATCCGCGCCCAGCAGCACGATATGCGAGGCGCGCTCCAGCCCCGCGATGCTATCTGACCACACCCACGGGCGCGCATCGTCGGTTGCCGGGAAGCGTCCGTGATAGTGATCGATATTGTTCGAGCCAAGCCCCGCCCGCATCAGCTTCTGGAAGAGATAGCTCTCTTCGTTGGTCGTGTGGGTCGAGCCGATGCCGCCCACCGCTCCCGCCCCCTCGCGCTCTGCGATCGCCATCAGCGACTTCACCGCGAGCTGAATGGCCTCATCCCAGCTGGCAGGCTGCAGCTCACCATTGCGGCGGATCAGCGGCTGGCGCAGGCGTTCGGGACTGTTGGACAGGTCAGTGTTCCAGCGGCCACGGTCGCAGAGGAATCCATCGTCAATGTCGTCGTTGGTGCGTGAGTACTGACGGAGCAGCTTGTCCACGCGCACATCGGCCAGCACGTTGCAGCCCACGGAACACTGGCCGCAGATCGTCTTGCCGCGCTTCAGCTCCCACGGTCGCGCCACGAAGCGATAGCTCTTGGCGGTCAGCGCACCCACAGGGCACATCTCCACGACATTGCCAGAGAAGATCGAATCGAATGGCGCGTCGGGCTGGACGCCGACTTCTGTCTTGAAGCCGCGCTCCTGCATCACCAGCCCATCTTCCATCGCCACATCCTGGCAGAAACGCACGCAGCGCTGACAGGAGATGCAGCGCTCGCGATCCAGCAGGATCGTCTCGCTCACCGGAATCGGCTTCTGGAAGTGGCGCTTGCTCAGGTCGAAGCGGCTGGCGCCCGGCCCGTGACGCAGGGTGTAGTCTTGCAGGTCGCACTCGCCGCCCTTGTCGCAGATGGGGCAGTCGAGCGGGTGATTGATCAACAGAAACTCCAGCGTCCCCTGACGAGCCTTAATCACCTGCGGCGTGTCTGTGCGGACGACCATCCCCTCCGACACCACAGTCGTGCAGGCGGTGGCCAGCTTAGGCATCTTCTCCACCTGCACGAAGCACATGCGACAGGCGCCCAGCGGATCCATCTTGGGGTGGTAGCAATAGATAGGTATCTCGATACCAAGCGTGCGCGCCGCAGCCCAGACGAGCGTGCCTTTCGGCACACTGACTGGCCGTCCATCTATGGTCAGGTTGACTAACTCTACTTCTTGCTCAGCCATGATTCGCTTTCTCGCCTAGCCGTCGCCTCACCACCGCCACGACTGGGCTGTGGTCGCGCAGGAGTCTGGCGCCCCCACTCCAGAACGCCTTGAACGCCAGAGTAGTCACAGCGCCGCCCGTTCAGCGCCCATCGCGCTCCCGGTTAGCGTGCGTGCGCCGCCGCCAGTGTGCGGTGCGCGCCCGGCCCCACCAGGCAGGCGTGCTCGCGCACATGGTGGATGTATTCATCGCGGAAGAGCTTGATGCTGCTAACAATGGGCATCGTCGCCGCATCGCCTAGCGGGCAGAAGACCTTCCCGAACATGTTGTCGCAGATGTCGAGTAGCAGGTCGATGTCGCTCTCTTTGCCCTCGCCCGCTTCCAGTCGCTCCAGAAGCTGTACCAGCCAGAACGTCCCTTCACGGCAGGGTGTGCATTTGCCGCACGACTCGTCGCGGTAGAACTCCGACATGCGCAGTGTCGCCGCCACGATGCACGTCTGGTCGTCCAACACGACGACGCCGCCAGAACCGAGCATCGAGCCAGCCGCCGCGACTGATTCGTAATCCATCGGTATGTCGAGCTTGTCGACGCCGAGGATGGGCGTGGATGAGCCGCCCGGAATGATGCCCTTGATCTCGCGTCCGTCACGCACGCCACCAGCGTAGTCCTCGATCAGCGTACGCATCGGCACACCCAGCGGCGCCTCGTAGTTGCCGGGGCGGTTGACATGCCCGCTCACACAGAAGATGCGCGTGCCTTTGCTCTTTTCCGTGCCATATGCGGCGTAGATATCGGCGCCGTAGCGCGCGATCGCGGGTAATGTCGCGATGGTCTCGACGTTGTTGATGACCGTCGGCCCGCCGTAGAGGCCCACCACCGCCGGGAAGGGCGGCTTCAGTCGCGGATAGCCACGCTTGCCCTCCAGCGACTCCAGCAGCGCGCTCTCCTCGCCGCAGATGTAGGCGCCTGCGCCGTGATGCACCGTGATCGACAGGTCGAAGCCGCTGCCCAGGATGTCCTTGCCGACGAAGCCAGCTTCCGCAGCCTCGCGCACGGCGCGCTCGACCTGCAAGCCCGCCTTCAGCAATTCGCCGCGAACGTAAATGAACGCATGATGCACTTTCGTGGCGTAGGACGCGATGATGACGCCCTCCACCAGCAGGTGCGGGCTGACCTCCATGATCATGCGATCCTTGAAGGTGCCAGGCTCGCTCTCGTCGCCGTTCACGCACAGGTAGCGCGGCTTCGGGCTTTCCTTCGGCAGGAAGCCCCACTTCACGCCTGTCGCGAATCCCGCGCCGCCGCGCCCACGCAGGCCGGACTTCTTGACCTCTTCGACCAGCGCATCAGGCTGGAAGGTCTTAAGCGCCTTCTTGAGCGCCTCATACCCGCCGTGCGCCTGGTAGACCGCGATCTGGTCGATATCGGGTACATCGAAGTTCTCGGTCACGAAGCGCGGAGTCGGGCCAAGCGGCAGCGGCGCGCGCTCAGAATGCGTGTCCATCGTGTCGGCCATATACTACTGCGCCTTCTTCGTAGAGGAGATGCCATCGCCAGCAGATGGCGCAGCGCCGCCGATCGTGGTCTCCGTCACCATACCAGCGACATCGCTGAATGGTCGCCAACGGTTGCGCACCTGCTCCATCGAGCCGCCCTGCGCTAGATAGTCCACCAGCTTCTCAGCGGACTGCGGCGTCACCTGCTCGACAAACTCGCCGTTCACCTGGATGGCCGGGGCCATGCCACAGGCGGCCAGGCACTCGACGCCCTCCAGCGTGAACTGCCCATCGGGCGTCGTCTCGCCGCGCTTGATGCTCAGCTTGCGCTCCAGCGACTCCAGAACGGCGTCGCAGCCCATCAGGTAGCACGAGACGCTGGTGCAGACCTTGATGATGCGCTTGCCCTTCGGCTCCTGATGGAACATCGAATAGAACGTGACGACGGACTCGACCTCGTCGGTTTTGACGCCAATGGCCTCGGCCACCGCCGCAATCGCCTCATCGGTGATATAGCCCAGCTCGTCCTGCGCCAGATGCAGGCAGGGCAGCATCGCCGAGCGAGCCTGCGGATAGCGCGCCACCATCTCGCGCATCTGCGCCTTCAACGCTTCGCTCACCATCAGCGATCCACCTCTCCCAGCACGATATCGATGCTGCCAATCGCCGCGACCACGTCGGCCAGCAGCATCCCCTCGACCATCTTGGGCAGGGCCTGCAAGTTGGCGAACGACGGCGCGCGAACGTGCATGCGATAAGGTTTCGCCGAGCCATCGCTGACCATGTAGAAGCCCAGGTCGCCCTTCGGCGACTCGGTGCGCACCCACACCTCGCCCGCCGGTGGCCGATAGCCCTCCGTATAGAGCTTGAAGTGGTGAATCAGCGCCTCCATGTTCGACGAGACTTCGTACTTGGGCGGCGGTACGATCTTTTGGTCGGCCACCTGCCACGCGCCCGTAGGCAGCGCATCCATCGCCTGCTGGATGATGCGCAGGCTCTGCTCCATCTCCAGCATGCGAATCAGGTAGCGGTCGTACACATCGCCGTTCGAGCCGACCGGGATGTCAAAATCGAACTGCTCGTAGCCGCCATACGGGAACGCCTTGCGCACGTCGTAGACGACGCCGCTGCCGCGCAGGGTCGGCCCGCTGCACCCAAACGCCAGCGCATCCTCGCCAGAGATCGGCGCGATGCCCTTGGTACGGTCGATCCACAGCCGGTTGTTGGTCAGCAGGTCGTGGTACTCACGCAAGCGATCTGGGAACAACTTCAGGAAGGCGCGCACCTTGGCGTCGAAGCCCGGCGGCAGATCAGCCTGCAAGCCGCCCGGCATGATGTAGCTCGTCATCATGCGCACGCCCGAGCACAGCTCGAAGATGTCGAGGATCAGCTCGCGCTCGCGGAAGCAGTAGAGGAAGACGCTCTGCGCGCCCAGGTCGAGCGCACTGGAGCCGAGCCATACCAGATGGCTGGCGATGCGCTGCAGCTCCACCAACGCGATGCGCGCGATCCTGGCTTTGGCTGGCACGTCAATGCCCAGCAGCTTCTCCACCGCCAGCGAGTAGCCATAGTTGTTGGCCAGCGGGGCCAGGTAATCCATGCGGTCGGTGACCACCAGCGCCTTGAAGTAGCTTTTGACCTCGGCGGTCTTCTCGATGCCTGTGTGCAGATAGCCGATATCCGGCACAGCTTTGACGATGGTCTCGCCGTCGAGCGTCAGGATGAGCCGCAAAACGCCGTGCGTGGACGGATGCTGCGGCCCCATATTGATCGTCATGGTGTCGCGGCGCGTCCGGTCATCCAGGCGCACGCTATCTTCGACCTCCAGCGCAGCAGGTCGCGCTGAGTCTTCTAGCTGCATGTCTCTATCACCTTACCAGCGGCGTAACACCGATCGAGCAGTCGTCACATCATCGCCTGGCGCTCTGGGCGCGCTCAGGCGTCGTCCTCGCTGCGCTGGGCGATGTTCGGTTGCTCCGAGCCATCCGAAGTGCGCAGGGTCAGCTTGCCGATGCCGGGGGGCAGCGGCTGGTCGAGCGGCGCCTGTCCACCCCAATGTGGATCAGGCAGCGAGAACCCGGAAATCGGGTAGTCTTTGCGCAGTGGATGTCCGTCCCAGTCGGTCGGCATCAGGATGCGCCGCATCTCGCCGCGCCCCGTGAACGTGACACCGAAGAGGTCGTAAATCTCCAGCTCGAACCAGTCGGCGGCGGGCCACACGCTCATCACCGAAGCGATCTCCGGGTCGGGATCAACCTCGCCGCCGATCTGCGCCTTCAGGCGGATCGAGGCGCGCGTCTCGATGGAGACGAGCTGATAAACGATGTCATAGCGCGGCTCACGCTCCGGCCAATCGACCGCTGTGATGTCCTCCAGCAGCGAGTAGCGCAGATTCTGCGCATCGCGCAGCGCCCGGCATGCCTCCACCAGGATCGCTGGATCGAGCGTCACCGTCGTCTCGCCACGATGCTCCGTCACCGCCAGCACGCCCGCGCCGAAGCGGTCGGTCAGCAGCGCCACGCTCGCCTCGGCCAGCGGATTCACTGGCGTGGCCAGCAGCGGCGCGCCTTCAATTTGTACTTCGTCTGCCATAACCTGCGCCTGTCTCCTCTCGACCGATCACGCGACCACCGCGCCTAGTCCTCGCTGCCGAGGTAGCGCGTCGCCGCATAATCGAGCGGGTCGGGCGGATTGGGTATGTGGTTGCGAATCTTTTCCTGCAGCAGGTTCAGCCCATGCAGCAGCATATCTGGCGTTGGCGGGCAACCCGGCACGTAAATATCGACCGGCACGACCTTATCCACGCCCTGCACAATGGCGTAGTTGTTGAAGACGCCGCCACACGCGGCGCACGCGCCCATCGCGATGACCCATTTCGGCTCAGGCATCTGGTCATAGATGCGCCGTAGCACGGGAGCCATCTTGACCGAGAGGCGGCCCGCCACGATCATCAGATCGGCCTGGCGCGGACTGGCGCGGAAGACCTCCGCCCCGAACCGCGAGATGTCCCATCGCGAGGCGCTGGCCGACATCATCTCGATGGCGCAGCACGCCAGACCAAACGTGGCTGGCCACAGCGAGGAGCTGCGCCCCCAGTCGATCACTTTGCTGACCTGCGTCAGCAGGATGTTGCCACCATCGGGCTGCGACAGTCCGCGTGGCAGGCGTGGCGCCTGCGTATTGCTGTAATACTGCACGGGCGCCCAAGGATTGACACTCGGCTTGGCGACCGTTGGCTCGGCCTCCGGCTCTACTCCCATGAAAAGGCCCCCTTGCGCCAGATGTAGATGAACGGCACGGCCAGGATGATGGCGAAGACGAGCAACTCAACGAAGCCCAGCACCTGCAGCTTGCGCATCAGGACCGCCAGCGGCAGCACTGACGCCGCCTCCACGTCGAAGATGATGAACAGCATGCCGGTCACGAGGTACTTCACCGGAAAGCGCTGCTTCGGCGCCTCGATCTCCTCGATGCCGCATTCATACGGAGCCAGCTTTTCAGGGGTCGGGCGCTTGGGGCCGAGCACAAACGTCGCGCTGATGGTCGCTACCCCGAAGAGCAGCGCAAGCCCTAGCAAGATGAGCGCTGGAGCGGATTCTGGCATATGTTAACGTCTCCCGCTGCGTGGTGTGCGCATGTCGTCGCCGCGAGTCGTCACAATGGTTCTACTGAGATACCATCTGATACTGTAACATGGCCCCCGAAAGCCTGTCAATCGAAGAAACAGGCCGTAAAGCCAGATTCTATGGCCGTTTGCGGGCTACAGGGTAGCCAGCGCCAAACCCATATGGGCGATGGTATAACAAAGGTAGTATGTCTCTGCGCCGCCCACAGGAGGTTTACGTGATCGCTGCCCCGCACATCGAACCAGCCACCCCCGCCGATATCGAAGCGCTCGCGCGCCTGCGTGTGGAGATGGGCTGGCTCCGCAGTGATCCGCTGCTGCGCGGTGTGCTGGCGTGGGAGGGCGGGCGCGTCTTCATCGTGCGCGCTCGTTCGCTGGGCGTCACAGCGGATGGATTCGCTGACCTGCCCGTCGCCAGCGCGAGCGCCATCGTCGCTGGGCCGGTGGGCGTCATCGGCAATGTAACGGTGCGAGCAGAGTTCCAGCGGCGCGGGCTGGGCAAACTGCTCACCTCGCATGCCATCGCCTGGCAGCGCGCACAGGGCGCCCGCGCCGTCTGGCTCGACGCCACTCCCGCCGGACGCCCGCTCTACCGTCGGCTGGGATTCGAGGATGTCGCCGTCTCGTGGGACGCACATGCGCCGTTGCGCGACCTGCGCCTGGAGCGGCTGGCAGCGCTGGCTGGCTCGATCACCGCCGCGCAGGCGCCCGCCGAGGCGCTGGCCAGCGTCGCCGCGCTTGATCTGGCCGCCTTCGGGGGCGACCGCACGGGACTGCTGCGAGCGCTCCTTGCCCAGGATTCGTATCACCTCTACATCGCCCACGATGCCCGCGACACCGCGCGCCGGCCGCTCGGCTTTGCGCTGACCCGCAGGCTCGATCAGCCATGGCAGGGCATCCGGCTGGGGCCGCTGGTGGCGCCCGACGATCACGTCGCCGCCGCGCTCGCCCGCGCCGCCACGGAAGACGAGCGCCGCCGCCTGCCCGGTGCTTTCGCGCAGGGCGCTGCCTACATCACTGTCGGCTGCGGCGACGCGACCGACATCCGCGCCTTCTATAACTCTATCGGCCTGCCCACCGAAGACGACGACCTTGTCATGCGCCTCTCACTCGCCGACGACGACAAGCCTGACCCCGCCAGCGAGCATGAAGAAGGGCAGCCCCGCGTCTATAGCTGGACTGCCCCGATGGTGTTTTGAACCTTCTGCTACTTCATGCGCTTATTTCGTTTCGCGGGCAGAGCGCTTGCCAGACATGAAGTCGAGGAAATCAGTTTCGCTCCGGAAGCTAAATCCTAATACCGTTCGGTAGTCACTGGAGTGATACACGTTCCAACTGACCGCTGGCATATCGTACTTTTGAAACGCCTCCAGAATGCCACGTTGCGTGTCAGTTAAATCGTGTATGGTTGTTTCAGGAGCGAGTTTGCCCTGCGGAAACGCCAAACGCACCATAGTGTTTAAGTAGTATCCACTACCGATGCGTATTCCAACAGAGGCAGATGTAGGCAATTGAGCATAGATATGCTGTAACGCGAGAATGATCTGGTTCTTCTGATGAGTGGACAAGTTATTAGGCAAACACTCTAACAGGCGATCTTTTCCTCGCGGAGCCCCCAATGGAGTAAGGTACTCTGCATACACGTCCTCGAAGTCATCAAGTGCATCGTAATTGTCTGCAATCACAGCACAGAACGATGCGACAACGTTGTCTGGGAGACGCTCATTTGAGACTGCGATGACGCTGAATCCAGCAGCAATTCGTACCAGCAGGGACTCCGTTACATCGCCTAGTGTCTCTACTATCCGCGCTAACATGTCGCGATCCGCCAAAAGCCCCAAACAGAACGTCAATGCGCTGCGAATTTGCGCCTCAGTTTCGGCTGCGAGCCGATCTGACAATACCCTACCCAAATCTGGTAGGTCTGCGTCCATCATAACCAGGAGTCTCAGGGCAGCCAAGCGCACGAGAGCATCGGAGTCATAAATGAGGCGCAGCAATTGACGCAGGCGGGGTTGGATTTCCAACACTATCTGCTTGGCATACATTTCTTCTGGCTCCAGCAACAGTTCTTCCGGAGCCAACACTAGCATTTCGGGATCAGGCAGGTGATAGAGAGCCGATGCCAAGACACGAGAGATATATTGCAGGAGCCAGGGCTTGTCATACATGTCCGGTTCCTGCGCTAACTGCATCAGGCAGCGCACAACAAAGGGCGTGCAACTGTACAGCGATTCCTGATGAAACGGCCCCATGTCAAGCATGTCTTGCGCTTGCTCCCGCTCGTCGGGATCGCTAGAAACTAATGCGCGAATGAGATCGGGAATGTCGCCGGCATCGCCATAGGCATGCTCCAAGGTTGACCAGGGAACCTGATCGAGTTCATCAAACACTTTCAAGGCCTTTCAACACCGCTATAATCCCCCTCTCCCCGTGGGAGAGGGGGCTGAGGGGGTGAGGTCGTTCCCCTACTCGTTCACGGCGGCCAGCTCATCCAGCGCGCTCAGCTCGGCCACTTCGGCGGCGCTGGCGAACTGCTCGTTGTAGAGCCGCGCATAGAGGCCGCCTTGCTCCAACAGCTCAGTGTGTGTGCCGCGCTCCACGATCTGCCCATGATCAATCACCAGAATCTGGTCAGCCGCCAGAATGGTCGAGAGGCGGTGCGCGATGGCGATGGTCGTGCGGCCCTGCATGAGCCGCTCCAGCGCCGCCTGGATCAGCCGCTCGGAGTGCGTATCGAGCGCGCTGGTAGCTTCGTCCAGAATCAACACGCGCGGATCCTTCAAGATCACCCGCGCGATGGCGATGCGCTGCTTCTCCCCGCCGGAGAGCTTATAGCCCCGCTCGCCCACGACGGTATCGTAGCCCTCCGACAGCTCCACGATGCGGTCATGGATGGCCGCTGCCTTGGCCGCCGCGATCAACTCGTCTTCGGTCGCATCCGGGCGACCGTAGAGCAGGTTCTCGCGGATGGTCGAGTGGAAAAGATACGTCTCCTGCGTGACGACACCGATCATCGCGCCTAGCGATTCCAGCGTCAGGTCGCGCACATCGTGGCCGTCTATGCGCACCGCGCCGCTCTCCACATCGTAGAGTCGTGGCAGCAGATAGGTGATGGTCGTCTTGCCCGCGCCGCTCGGCCCCACCAGCGCCGTTAGCGTGCCAGGCTGCATCGTGAACGAGACCCCTTCGAGTGTAGGGCGCTCCAGATCCTCGCGATAGCGGAAGGTCACGCCATCCATGACCACCTCGCCGCGTGACGTGTGCGGATCGAGGCTGATGGCGTCTGGCTTCTCCACCAGATCATTCTTCATGTCCAGATACTCGAAGATGCGGTCGAAGAGCGCCAGCGCCCCCTGAATCTCTATCTGCACGCTCAGCAACTGGCCAATCGGGAAGTATAGCCGGGTCTGAAGCGTCGTGAAGGCCACCAGCGTACCAACGGTCTCAGTGATCGTCTTCTGCGTTGGATGTTGTCCCTGGCCAAAGAGCATGTAGCCCATCAGCAGATAAACCAGCGCCGGCAGAATCGAGAAGAACGTGGAGATGAACATCATGAACCAGCGGCCCACCATCTGCTGCCTGATCTGGAGGGCCACGTAACGGTCATTCTCGCCGTTGAAGCGCTGAATCTCGTGGCGCTGCCGCCCAAAGACCTTCGCCAGCAGCACGCCGCTGACTGAGAGCGTCTCCTCGACCACCGCCGTCATCTCGGCCAGCGACTTCTGCGTGTTCTTCGAGATCTCGCGCCGCACGTTGCCCACGCGATAGGTCAGGAAGATGAAGAGCGGGACGAGCGCCAGCGAGAGCAGCGTCAACTGCCAGTTCAGCGCCAGCAGGCCAACCACCGTCGCCAGCACAGTCGTCACGTTCGAGACGGTCGAGGTCGCCGTATCGGTCAGCACGCTCTGCACGCCGCCGATGTCATTCGAGATACGCGACTGTATCTCGCCCGTGCGTGTGTCGGTGAAGAACTTGAGCGGCATGTTCTGGAGGTGCGCGTACAGTTGATTTCGCAGATCGCGCATGACATGCTGGCCCACGCGCGTATTGAGGTACGTCTGCCCAACGCCGATCAAGCTGCTGATGAGCGGCGTCACGATCATGACGGCGACGAAGAGCGACAACGCCCCGAAGTTTGCCTGGCCGAAGCCAATCGAGATGGAGAACTTGAGCATGTAGGGGTTGACCAGCCCCAGCACGCTCACCAGCGCGATGGCGCCCAGCACGACAGCCACTTCGCGCGTATACGGCTTGAACGACGCCGCCACACGGCGAACTGTGCGCGAATCGGCCTTGCGCGTCGGCGTCTCATCGAAGCTCGATGTCTTCATCAGCCGACGATAGCGCCCAGCCCCACCACCCATGCCATGCATCATGCGTCTATCTCCTGCCCCCTCACAGTGGGCGCCTGGTATGCGTACCGATCATCCGACCGGATTGGTCTGTGTTCACAAGGATAGCGCGAACCTGCGCCAGGCATCAAATGCTGGCGCAGGCTGCGCATCCCTCGAAGTATTCGTCTCACTCAGAGCTGCTCGACTGGCCCTTCTGGCCCCTGCTGCGGCTCCGGCTGCTCCGACGTGCCGCTCTCGGCGTCACCCGCTGAGCTGCTAGAGTATTCTGCGCCGCTACGCGCTTCGTTCACAAACGCTTCCAGCTCGGCGCGGGTGCGCTCCACGATGTCGCGCAGGCGAGCGATGCGGTCGGGCCGATTGATCGACTCGCGACCCGCCAGCAAGAACATGCGTCCCAGCTCGCGCGCCTGCTGCGCCAGCTCGTGCGCTTCGGGCTGTGCGCGCCAGTCAAAGCCGGGGCCAAACCCTGGCCCAAAGCCCTGCCTGCCGCGTCCGCGACCACCCCAGCCCCACGGCCCGCCCGGCGGCGGGGGTGGCGGGCCATCTGGCCGCTCGTGGTGATGCGGCCCATGCGGCCCATGCTCGTGATGTGGGCCATGCCCGCGTGGGCCAAACTCCGGCCCGAAGCCCGGCCCGCCGCGACGCGATCCGCGCCGCTCGTTCGCCTCAGCCAGCGCTGCGCGCCCGGCGTCGGTGATCGTGTAGACCTTCTTGCCCTCGATCGTCTCGCTGGTGGCCCAGCCGCGATCTTCGAGCATCTGGAGGGTCGGATAGACCGCCCCCGCGCTCGGCGCGTAGAAGCCACCTGTGCGCTCTTCGAGGTCTTTCATCATCTCATATCCGTGTTTGGGCTGATCCTGCAACAGATCGAGCAAGGCATACTTCAAGTAGCCGCGCTCGAACATGCGAGGGCCTGGCCCACCGCCAAACGGAAAACGTCGTCCCATTCCTGGATACCATCCTCTCGGGCCACGACCAGGGCCAAACCCATAACCGCGCCCCCACATCGGATCTCGCCCCCACCAGGGGCCTCGCCATGGTCCGCTCCAACGAGACTGCCATCGGGCTTGCCATGGCGCCTGCCACGGCCCACACCACGAGCCGCGCGCCCCCACCGGCTCCTGTTCCGTCCAACCGTCCATCTCGCTACTCCTGTTATGCGAAACTGTACCATGCTCGATGCTTCGCTATATCTAGATATATCTTTTTCTCGCGCTATTGTCAAGTGGCGTTTGAGAATTCGATATATCAGTTACGAACGATGACGTGAAAAAGACGCAAAAGAAGCGCGGAGCCAATCCAGAGACTGGAAAAGCTGCGCGCTGCGGATGTGCTACCTTCACCGACTGGCGCCGCGCTCAGCCGTTCATCTGGTTGTAGATGGCCAGCCAGTTCGTCGCGATCTCCTGTTGAGCGGTGGCCAGTGGTACCGCGCCACTGCACACCTGATCGTGCAGATAATTCTCGACCTTGTCCTTCTGGTGGAAGCCCGGCGTCGGGCTGGCCAACTCTGGCCAGAGGTTCGAGATGTCGTTCGAGCCACCCAGTTCCAGGCTGACGAGGTGATCGACCTCATACTGCCCGGCATAGTGGCTGGCGATGCCGTACTCCGCGTACACCTGATTTTTCTCGCTCGTCGGCACATTGCGCACGGAGCTGGCATAGCCCGACTGGCAAATTTGATCGGTGGTCGCGCTGGCGATGATGTCCCCTGGTGTGCAAGCGCTGTCCGGCAGGCCATTCTGCGCCTGGCAGCCAGATGTCTGGGTCTGCACGCCAAATTGATGCGAGCCACTGCCAGCAGAGGTATCGGTTGCGACACTCGCGCATGCGCTCAATCCCACAGCCAGCGCCAGCGCGACACAGACCGCGCTCAGCCACTGGCGCTCCGATTTGCCTCTCGTCATACTGCTCGCCCTTCTCAACCACTGCGCGCAAGCCCACTCGCCCACGCGCGCTCATCGCGGTCACTCTGATTGCAGAACGACCCACACATCGTCGAACCGCTTCGCCGCCAGATCTTGACGCCGAATCCAGAAATACAACATGCCCGCATTGGCCCATTGCATGCCAACGCTGGGATCGGAGTCGACTTGCAGCAACACTATCCAATCGTTCGCGCCCGCCGTCAACTGCTTGACCCGGTCGGGCGCCGAGCCCGGATCGGCCACACCGTTCGCCGCGAGCTGGCACTCCAGGCGCATATCGTCCTGAATGGTATCGGGATGCCCCAGCAGGCGATGAATGGGATGTTTGACGGCGCTGGTAAGTTGCTGCAGCGCGCCATCATAGCGCTGCTGGTCATCACTCGACCATTGCAGCGAGGCGATCTCTAGATTCGGCTGCAACGGCAGCGTGACCTCGTCGCTCATGCCGACGGAGCAGACGCGCGAGCGCCCCTGCGCTGGCAGGCTGGCAGGCGCATCCGTACGCTTCAGCTCGCTCGCTGGCTGCTCGAAGTAGAGCACCTTCAGCCCGGCGCGATCGTTGGGGTCGGCTCCGAACGTCTGCTGCGTACTGTCATAGAAGACGGAGAGCAGGCCCTGCGCGGGCAGCATGCCTGCGGAGTCGAGCGGGTGCGCGTCTGCGAGCTGAATCTGGGCGATGAACTCCATCGGCGCACCCTTCATATCGGGCCACGCCGTTCCCGCTGGCAGATCTGGCAGCCCGCCGAACTTGGATTGTCCCGGCTGGATGGCGGTCTCGTAGGAAGGGTTTGTACTCAGGCGGATGGAGTTGAGGATGAGTTGATCGAGGGTCGAACCGAGGCGTTGCAGTCCTGCCTGTTGCATCGCGGTCGCAATCGAGGTCTTGTCCATGTGCGACATCTCCTCTGGATGCGGCTACCCAAAGCCCAACAAAGCCCAACAGAGGCCTGGATGACGGCGAACGCGGCGCAGCGGAGGGGCTTCCCTCCACCACACCGCGTCGCTCCGTGGGCAAGCGCGTTCCGGACGCATCGTGAGCGTCGGCACGCTGGGGCGAGTTACGAGCCCTGGTTGCCCGTGTTCGGGTCGCTGCTCTGGCCGCCCTGATTGCCGAGCATGCCCTCGATCTGCTGCCCACCGGGGACGTTGCCGAGCTGCTGCTGGGCCTGCTGTATACCGGCCTGCCCGGCCTGGTCGATGCCCTGATTCACAGTATCCTTGGCCTGCTGGGCGAGTTGATCCCCACCGGGTACCTTGGAGGCGAGCTCGTCGATCGCGCTGTCTGCCTTGTCTTTGGCTTGCTGCTCTGCGTTCTGGAGGATGTTGTTCGGGTCGAACCCTGCCATGTTTCCACCTCTCTGTGACGTCTGCCGCGAGCGGGCGCCCACGACACAGTCCTTGCGCTAAGCCAACATGCCGACGGCTCCGGGCCATGCGCGGCTTTGATGTTCCCTGCCACGCTCGCCCGCGCCCGGCTTCACGCTAGAAAGTGTGCAACATGCTCAACAGAATGCGCAAGTGGGCGGCTGTGGACGTGACGATTTCGTCAGGTCTCAACCGCGTGCAGTGTAGCTATCGAGGCTTGCTATCCCATTTATAGCGACTGCCACTCTTCTCCGCTTACGCCCCGATGTAGCGGGCATACACCGTGCGCGCGACGCTTGGCTCGTCCGTCCCTTTGATGATGGCACGCGCATCGGGAAACACCGTGACCTCGTAGCCGTCCAGATGCGCCCGCAGCAGATACTCGTTCGTGACGACCTCGCCGAGCGGCTCCAGCCTGTGCGCCAACTCCGCCAGATCGAGCGAACCGTTGCGCTGCGATGGACGAACCTGCACGGCATTGCGCCCACAGAGCGTGGCGCTATCCTCGCTAAGCGCAGTATCGAGATACTCATACTCATGCAGCCCGCAGGCAGGGCATTCCGGTTGGCGAGGCAGCTCGATGCGCTCGGCCAGATTCTCCCACAGATCCATCCAGAAGAGGCCCTTGGCCAGCTTGTCGGAGCCAACCAGCAGCTTCAGCGCCTCGGTCGAACTGACACCGCCAATCGCCGCGACGATGCCGTTGAGAATGCCCGCCGTATCGCACGTCGGCGTCGTCCCCGGCAGCGGACGCTCGGGGAAGGCGCAGCGCAGGCAGGCCGTCTCGCCGGGCCGCACCGTCATGCTGACGCCATATGCCGCGATGACACCGCTGTAGACCCACGGTATGCCGAGCTTGATGCAGGCGTCATTCAGCAGGTAGCGCGCCTCGAAATTATCTGTGCCGTCCAGCGCGAGATCAACCCCATCGAGCAGCTCCAGCGCGTTGTCGGCGGTGAAGTCGCTCACTACCGCCTCGACCTCCACGCCGCTGTTAACCGCGCGCAGCCGCCGCGCCGCCGCGACAGCCTTGGGGGTGGCGTCGGCGGCGTCAGCCTCATCGTAGAGCGTCTGGCGCTGGAGGTTGTTGGTCTCGACGAAATCGCGATCGACCAGCCGCAGCCGACCGACGCCAGCGCGCGCCAGATTGTTCGCGAGCGCGCTGCCCATCGCCCCACAACCGATGATCGTCACCGCTGCGCCGCCCAGCCGCTGCTGTCCTTCAGCGCCGATTCCCGCAAAGAGTGTCTGCCGCGAATAGCGATCACCTGTCCGACCGCTTCCGTGCCGCATGGGCGCATCGCTCATGGTCATCCTCCCTGGCCATCATCGCCGGCGCTTTCATTGGCCCGACGAGGTTCGGCCCTGTGCGTATTATGCAGCAATTCTTTATGCGCCAGCAGCATCGGTCGCGCCAGGGACAAATGGGCCTCATCCTCGTTAGTACTTTGGACACTCACCCTCAGCCGGCAGGCAGCCGAGTGTTACACTTTGAGACGCTGAGGGACTGCGCGCTTGTTGCGCAGGCCCAGCGGTCACAGGGACGCCTCTGGGCCAGCCCGGGCCGCAACGGTCGGAGAAGAAACACGTATGGACGACATGAGTGGTCTAGCCACGCAGTCCCAGGCCGTTTTGGATCGGAAGATCCTCGTCATAGACGACACCGAAACGATCATCGAATACATCTCACATGCGCTCCGGCGTATGGGTTACACCCAGATCATCACCGCGCGCGACGGCGTGGAGGGGCTGCAGAAGTTCTATAGCGAGCGGCCAGATTGCGTCATCGTGGATGTCAAAATGCCACGGCTGGATGGCTACCATGTCGTGCGCACCATCCGAGGCGACACCTCCACCGCCAATACGCCATTGATCATTCTTAGCGCCCTCGACCAGCCCGACCAGCAACTGACCGGACTGCTCTCTGGCGTGGATGAATATCTGCCCAAGACGACCAAGCCTAGTGCGCTCGCCGCCGCGCTCCAGCGCGTCATGGCCATCACGAGGGAGCAGCGCGAGCAGCGCATGATCGACCTGGCCAGTGATGAAAGCTCAGATGGCGATGCCACCGAGCGACCTGCAGCAGACGAACCGCCAAATGGGTAGTCGCTGATGCTGTATGCTCGGTAACTCGTCGTAACGTACAATATGCGTGATGTGTGGAACCAACCAGGGGAGAGACGGGCGTAGTGTTGAATCACATCTCGTGGGGGCCGAACGCTGAGCCGCGCATGCGAGTGCTGGTGGTCGAGAGCAACCCCAGCGCGCGCGAGAGCGTCGCACAGGCGCTGGCGGATCACTGTGCGCTCACCTTCGCGGGTGGCCAGCATGAGGCGCTCGCGCTGATTTCCACCGATCAGCCCGATCTGGTCGTCACCGAGGTCGATTTGGACGAAGGCGATGGCATCTCCCTGTGTGTCGACATCCGCCGGGGGCCGCAAACCGAGCGCCTGCCGCTGATGCTGCTCTCTGGGCGCGCCTCCGTGCAGGATCGCGTGGCGGGCTACAGCGCTGGAGCCGATGACTACGTCGTCAAGCCCTTCGATTCACGCCTGCTACACGCCCGCCTGCGCCTGCTCGCCCGCATCAAAGGCCTCCAGTTCAAGGGCGCCTGACTCCACCGACCCCGGACAACGAAAAGCCGCTCACCAGCTAGGTAGCTGGTGAGCGGCTTTCAGTTTGGCGCCGCCAGCCGTCTGATCACTGCAACAGCTGGTCTTCCTCGGATGGCGGCACTCGACGTCGCCCGCCACGCTGGCGGTGCACCTCGGCGACCCGCAGCCGCCCGACCGCGCGATTCAGCTCGGCGATGGCTGACGCCTCGGCGCCCTGATCGCCTCGGGCGCCCTCTACGCGCACCTGCGCTCGCCTACGCGCCTCCTCGGCGGCCGCTTCGTCGATATTCTCAGCGCGCTCGGCCTCATCCGCCAGGATCGTCACGACATTGTCGTTGACTTCCAGGAAGCCGCCAGCGACAAACACGCTGACCTCTTCGCCCCGCTCGCGAATGCGCAGCTCACCGAGATCGAGCGTCGTCAGCAGCGGCGCGTGGCGCGGCAGAATGGTCATGCGCCCCTCACTGCCCGGCGCATTGACCGCCTCGGCCTCGCCATCGAAGACGCTGCTCTGCGCCGTGATGATGGTGACATGTAGCAGAGCTCGCTGCGACATGCTCTGTCTCCCTTTCCAACCCGCTCACACAGCGCCCACGGCGAGGCCGCAGACGCTGAGCAAGCGTTTCGCGCTCGCTGCGAGCTAGCTATTTCGCTCCGCCGCCGCTTCTTTCTCGGCGGCTTCCACCACATCCTCGATCGGGCCAGCCATGTAGAACAACACCTCAGAGATGTTGTCGTGCTTGCCCTCCAGGATCTCCTTGAAGCCGCGTACCGTGTCCTTCAGCGAGACCGTGCGACCCGGTCGTCCGGTGAACGCCTCACCGACGTGGAACGGCTGCGAGAAGAACTGCTCGATCTTGCGGGCGCGCGTCACCGTCAGCTTGTCATCGTCGCTCAGCTCATCCACGCCGAGGATGGCGATGATGTCCTGCAGCTCCTTGTAGCGCTGCAAGACACGCTTGACTTCCTGCGCCACGTCGTAGTGCTCCTGGCCAACGATGTTCGGGTCGAGAATGCGACTGGTCGAGCCCAGCGGATCGACGGCGGGGAACAGACCGCGAGACGCCAGAGCGCGCTCCAGCACGATGGTGGAGTCGAGGTGCGCGAAGGTCGTCGCCGGAGCCGGATCGGTGTAGTCGTCAGCGGGCACATACACCGCCTGCATCGACGTGACTGACCCCTTCTTGGTCGAGGTGATGCGCTCCTGGAGCTGCCCCATCTCCTCGGCGAGGTTCGGCTGATAGCCCACCGCCGACGGCATGCGCCCCAGCAGCGCCGACACCTCAGCGCCCGCCTGCGTGAAGCGGAAGATGTTGTCGATGAAGAGCAGCACGTCGCGCCCCTCCTGATCGCGGAAATATTCCGCGATGGTGAGGCCCGTCAGCGCCACGCGCAGGCGCGATCCCGGTGGCTCGTTCATCTGGCCAAAGACCATTGCCAGCTTGTCCAGCACGCCAGCGCCTGTCATCTCCTCCAGCAGATCGTTGCCCTCACGGGTGCGCTCACCCACGCCAGCGAAGACCGAGAGGCCGCCGCCTGCGCCGTTGGCGCCATCACCAGCGCCGCCCGCCATCGACTTCTTGGCGATATTGTTGATCAGCTCCTGAATGATGACGGTCTTGCCGGTACCAGCGCCTCCGAAGGTGCCGATCTTACCGCCGCGCATGAAGGGGGCGATCAGGTCGATGACCTTGATGCCCGTCTCCAGCACCTCGGTCGCGGTGGCCTGGTCTTCGATGCCTGGCGCCGGGCGATGAATCGGCCAGCGGGGCGCGTTGGCCGGGGCGGGCTTGTTGTCCACCGGCTGGCCCAGTACGTTGAAGATGCGCCCTAGCGTCTCCGTGCCGACCGGCACGGTGATCGGGCCACCGGTGTCCCAGGCGTCCTGTCCGCGCTGCATGCCATCGGTTGGTCCCATGCCCACGCAGCGCACAATATTGTTGCCGAGCAGCTGCTCGACCTCCAGCGTCAGCGTGTGGGACTGGTCGCCGATCGTGATCTGCGTCTCGATGGCGTTATAGATGGGGGGCAGCTTGTTGGCTGGGAACTCGACATCAACCACATTTCCCAGCACCTGCCGCACCGTACCCTTTGTGCGTGTCGTCGTGGCGCTAGCCATTGCTCACTCCTGCCTCTACTGCAGCGCGTTCGCGCCAGAGACAACTTCAAGGATCTGTGTCGTAATCGCCGACTGGCGCACCTTGTTATAGGTCAGCGTCAGATCAGCCAGCAGGTCGTTGGCGCTATCCGTCGCGTTCTTCATCGCCAGCATCTGCGCGGAGTAGAAGCTCGCGACGGTCTCCAGCAGCGGCTGGTAGATCTGCGTCTCCACATAGCGCGGCAGCAGCTCGGCGAAGATCGTCTCGGCGTCTGGCTCCAGGATGTACTGCGGCGCCGCGCCCTCCGTCTCCACCGCTTCGGGCGGCTCGGCGGGCAGCAGTTGCAGCACCGTCGGCGTCTGGGTCACGGTCGAGACATACTTCGGATAGACCAGCAGCGCGCGATCCACCTCGCCGCTGATATAGGCGTCGGTGATGGTACGCGCGATCGCTCGCACGTCCGCCTGCTTCGGCTGGTCGCCCAGCCCGGTGAATTCCGCCAGCATGACCTGGCGCGTGCGCGTCAGAAAGTCGCGTCCCTTGCGTCCGACCGCCACATAGGTGATCGGCAGCGTGGGATTGTTATAGTCGCGGCGCAGCTCTTGCGCGAGCAGCCCCGCGCGGCGGTTGATATTACTATTCAGCGCGCCCGCCAGACCGCGATCTGGCGTCATCACGACGACCAGCACGCGCTTGACATCGCGCTGTTGCATCAGTGGCAAGCTACTCAGATCGTCGGCCTGCGCCGCCACCCGCGAGAGCAGCTTGGCGAGCTGCTCCGCGTAGGGGCGCGAGCCAACCACGCGCTCTTGCGCCCGGCGCATCTTGCTGCTCGCCACCAGCTGCACGGCGCGCGTAATCTGAGCGACATTCCGCACCGAGCGGATACGTCGTCGGATTTCCTGTGTCGACGCCATGTTCTTCTCCTGCTTCCGGCTCCAGCGATTGCGCGCCGGAGCCGGAAAGGCGCGCTAGCGAGGCGCTGTCTGCTTGTATGCTTTAATTGCCTCGGCGATCTGGTCGAACGTCTCAGGCGACAGCTTCTTCTTGTTTACCACCGTCGTCTCGACAATCGAGTTGATCAGGTCGGAGTGGTTGGCGTCCATGAAGAGGTGGAACTGCTTCTCCCACTCTTCGACCTTCTCGACCGGCACATCGTCCAGGTGGCCGTTGCTGGCGGCGTAGATGATCATGATCTGGTGCGCTACGGGCATCGGCTCGTATTGCTTCTGCTTCATGATCTCCTGCTGGCGACGCCCGCGCTCGATCTTGCGCTTGGTCGCCGTATCCAGATCAGAGCCGAACTGCGCGAAGGCGGCAAGATCGCGGAACTGCGCCAGATCCAGCTTCAGTGTTCCTGCCACCTGCTTCATGCCCTGGGTCTGCGCGGCGCCGCCCACGCGGCTCACCGAGATGCCCACGTTCAGCGCCGGTCGAATGCCTGCATTGAAGAGGTCGGTTTCCAGGAAGATCTGGCCATCGGTGATTGAGATGACGTTGGTCGGGATGTACGCCGAGACGTCGTTGGCCTTCGTCTCGATGATCGGCAGCGCCGTCAGCGAGCCACCGCCGTAGTCTTTGTTCAGGCGGGCGGCGCGCTCCAGCAGGCGGCTGTGCAGATAGAACACATCGCCCGGGTACGCCTCGCGGCCCGGAGGGCGGCGGATGATGAGCGACATGTTGCGGTAGGCGTCGGCGTGCTTCGAGAGGTCGTCATAGATCACCAGTGCGTCGCGCCCGCTCTCCATGATCTCCTCGCCAATCGCACAGCCCGTGTACGGCGCCAAATACTTCAGCGGGGCGGGATCCTCAGCGCCCGCGTGCACGATGATGGTGTGCTCCATTGCGCCATACTGGCGCAGCGTGTCGCGGATGCGCGCAAGCTGGAAGTTCTTCTGGCCAATCGACACGTACACGCAGGTGAGGTCTTTGCCCTTCTGGTTGATGATCGTGTCAATCGCCACCGCCGTCTTGCCGGTCTGGCGGTCGCCGATGATCAGCTCGCGCTGGCCGCGGCCAATCGGGATCAGCGCATCAATCGGCTTCAGGCCGGTCTGCACCGGCGTATCCACCGGATGCCGTGTGATGACGCCGGGGGCCACGCGCTCCACCGGGCGGAACTTCGTGGCATTGATGGGGCCGCCATTGTCCAGCGGCTCGCCCAGCGCGTTCACCACGCGGCCAATCAGCTCATCGCCCACAGGCGTCTGGATGATGCGCCCGGTCGTCCGCACCTCGTCGTCCTCGTGAATCTGGGTGAAGTCGCCCAGGATCGGTACCGAGACCGAATCTTCTTCGAGGTTGAAGGCCAGGCCCATCAGACCTGTGCGGGGGAATTCGACCAACTCAAGGTAGCGTACACCCGACAGACCGTAGACACGCGCGATGCCGTCGGCGACCTCGATGACCGTTCCCACGCTGACCATCGAGGCCTCAGTGGACTTGCCGTCGAAACTCTGTATGCGATCGCGTATGACGCGAGTAATCTCGTCCGCGATAGCCATGTTCTTCTCCTGTTGTCTGTCAGATGCTCCGTGATCGTACTACCGTGAGAGCCGTCAGATCTGACGAGTGGGCGATGTTAGCGGCGTCGCCCTTTACCGCGTTTGGCGCTATGCGCTCCGTACGATCCATTATGGCCACGCCGGCCCGGCTGCTCGCTCGCGCGGGCGCCCACCGTCGCCGAGGTCTCTTGCTGCGATGAGAGCGACAGCGCGCCAGATGGCCCGCCCTTTTCGCTCGGCCCGGAGCCAGCGCCGTTGGCGGGCGCGTCGCTCGCGGGCGCCTGGCCACCGGGCAAAGGCCGTGCCACGCCGCCACTCCCCGGCAGATCCAGCAGCGGCATGACGTCGTCGAATCCCGTCAGGGGGTCGCCGGTATCGCCGCCCTGCGCGATCTGGCGCCGCAATAGCTCCAGGCGTCGCCGCACGCTGCCGTCGATCAATGTATCACCGACGCGCGCCGTAACCCCACCCAGCAGGGCGCTATTCACCTGCTCCTGCAAGATAATGTGCTTGCCTGTCATCTGTTGGAGCTGGCGTGTGATCGAGGCGCGCGCCGCGTCATCGAGCGGCATAGCCGAAGTGACCTGCGCTACGGCCTGACCACGCGCGTCGTTGTAGAGCTTCTCGAACTCGTCGCGGATGCGACCAGCCAGGCCAACCAGCCCGCGCTCCACCAGCGTGAGCGCCAGCCCCATCGCCTCTGGACGAATCTTGGCGCCCAGCAGGTCGCGCACAATCGCCTCTTTGCGGTCGAAGCGAATGTTTGGCTCGCCAAGGATGAAAATGAGCTGGCGGTTTGTGAAATAGTCAGCGATCAGCCGCACATCGGTGAGCCAGGCGTCCAGGGTCTTGCCCTCTTCGCCTATCTCAAATACCGCCTGCGCATAGCGACGCGCGACTGGCCCAGTTAACACAGGCTATCCCTCGACTGCGACACGAACTCGTCCACCAGACGGCGATTCGTCGCCGAATCGACAGACTGCCCGATAACGCGCTCCGCCGCCGCGATCGACAGATCGGCGACGTGCGCGCGCAACTCGGCCTTGGCCTGGGCGATCTGCTGCTCGATGCGCTTGGACGCCTGCTGCTCGATCTCGCGACCGCGCTGCTGCGCCTGCTGCTCGATGTCGGCCTTGAGCCGCTCGGCGGCCTGCGTCGCCGAAGCGATCACCCGCTGCGACTCGGTGCGCGCATCGTTCATCAGCGCTTCGACCCGCTTCTCAGCGTCCCGCAGCGACTGGCTGGCCTTCTCAGCGTTCTCGACCCCCTCGCGAATCTTCGCCTGACGCTCTTCGAGCGTCTTGGTGAGAACCGGATAGGCCCAGCGCTGCAGCACCAGCAAGAGAATGAGGAACGCGACGAGTTGAGCGATCAGTGAACTAATGTTGATGCCCAATGCGTCCATGAAGTCTGCTCCTCCCTAATCGTCCCCGCACTATGCTGGCGCGGTGGGCGCATGGCGCATGCCACGCTCCCACCAGCGCGCCCGCAACTAGTGCGCGACGAAGAGGATGATCAGCGCCACGACCAGCGCGTAGATCGAGATGGCCTCAGCGAACACGATGGCAAGAATCATGTTCGTGCGGATCAGGTTGGCGGCATCGGGGTTGCGGCCCATCGCGCCCATCGCGGGGCCAGCCACCAGGCCAATGCCAATGCCAGGGCCAATCGCGCCGAGGCCTATGGCAAGAGCGGCTGCAAGGTCGTAGTAGGTATTCGGCACAAAACGCCTCCTCAAACGGGCATGTAAGAGCCGGCCAACGGGCCGGCTATCGGTGATGTCGTCAGCGCCGGGCGCTGACGGCGCGACAGTTGAAAGTCGCCGCGCTCGGAAAAGGAATTGACGGTTTCTGGCGCGTCATCGCAGGCGCCTGTCCTGCCCGCGCGCCAAGGGAATGAGCTAGTGCGAGCTCGATGCGCCCGACGCGGTGGGCGCGGCAGGAAGCGGTGGGTTGGTATCGTGGCCCAGCCCATGCTCCACGCGCTCCCGCGACTCGTGTGACACCTTGGCCGCCTGCTCCTCCTCTGGCTCTTCGCCACCGTGCACGGTCGTGCCAAGCGTGAAGTAGAGCAGCGCCAGGAAGGCGAACACGTAGGCCTGGATGAACCCGACGAAGGCCTCCAGGAAGTAGAACGGAATGGCGCCGAGGCCGATGGAGATGAAGGACATCACGAGCAGCAGCACGTCGCCGGCGAAGATGTTGCCGAAGAGACGGAAGCTGAGCGAGAGCACTCGTAGTATTTCGAGGAAGAACTCCATGATGCCCACGATCAGACCGATTGGCCCCTCTTTCAGCGTCAGGTAGCGGCCAACTTGCAACTTCCAGCCGAGGATGCGGAATCCATAGAACTGGGTGAGCACTACCGTCAGGATGGAGAGTACGACGGTCATGTTCAGATCGGTCGAGGGGGGCCGGAACCACGGCACAAAGCAGGCTGAATACTGACCCGTCAGGAAGATGCCCTGCTGCATCACGCCTGCGCACCCTGGGTGCTCAGTCGTCTTCGAGCCAACCGTTTCGATGAAGGGGATGATCTCCCACCAGTTCGCGAACAGGATGAACAGGAAGAGCGTGGCGACCCAGGGAAAGAAGCGGCGGCCATTCTCTTTGCCTGCCACGTCTTCGCAGAGGCCCAGCAATAGCTCGAAGACCCACTCGATGAAGTTCTGAAACTTTTTGGGCACGATCCTCGGCTTGCGCGCGGCGATCAGGAAGAGGATGGCCACCAGAATCGCGCTCACCACCGACAGAATGAAGGTGTTGGTGAGGAATGCGGGGGCTCCGGGGTAAAGCAGGTCAGGGGCAATCTGGATTTGTGGCAGTTTCCAGAGCACGGAGGCTCTCCCTTCGTCCTCTACTGCGCTCAGCCCCCGCCTTTACCGCTCTGCGCTCACTCCAGGGAGGAGATCAGTCGATAGACCATGTAGATGCCAGCGGCCAGGCCAAGCAGCAGCCCGATAAGTGTCGCTAAAGGTGAGGTGTGAAACCGATTGTCGATGAAGAGACCTGCCGCGATTCCCAGAAGGGCGCCCGCAGAGATGTACAGCCCGACCTGACCAATCAGGCCGAATGCCGCCCAATCGCTCTGTTTCGAGCGTCGTTGCTTGTCGTTCTTCATTGGTTTGCGCCTCACTACGCATACCAGAAGGAGTATAGCATAGGCCACATCGCAAAGGCAACGATATACCCACTCAGGTTTATCGCTTCTCAAAGAAATTGTTATAGTTCGGACGCGCCTTTGCCTGCCTGCCAGTTCACTCCCAAGCGCGAATGGTACGCGACGGCGCCAGTATACCAGAGTGGCGGCGATGGGGGAAGACGCCAGGATGAACTGGCAGGCAGGCGCGTCAGTGCACGCGAGCGGATCGACTCGCCAGCGGTGGAATCTCGAATGTCACAGCCACGCGGTACTGCTCGCCGACGTGATCCCAGAAGAGCGCCGCGCAGGTCGCCCGCGCGGGCGCATGCGCCGCCTCGCGCGAAATCTGCTCGAGCGCCGAGCGTAACGCGCCCCGCCAGAGAGAGAGATTGTGCGGCTCGCCATCGCGACGTGCGCCCTCCACCAGCGTCTGCGCACGCGCCTCGACCAGCGCGCTGGGGAACTCGAAAGAAGCGGTCGTCACATCGAAACGTGGAGGCGCGACCCGCCGTGCGGGCGCCGCTGCCAGCTCGATATGCTCTGGAGTCCACCAGCGCCCATCATCTCCGTCGGAGGTGAGCGACGCAGTTTGATATGCCTGCGCTCCAGCGACATCTCTTTTATCCAGCGCCACGTGTCTGCTCCTTCACCACCAATCCGACGCGCGTCGAAAAACGTCGGCACGGCTGAGTAACGCAACTCCGGCGCCACAGCTCACGCTCGCCAGGTGACTGACGCAAGAATACCAATTATCCTGCATCCGCGCCCTCGTGTCCCAGCGCCTCCAGTTCCTTCCAGGTGCGCTCCCAGGCCAACGAACAGCGCTCCAGCAGATCAGCCGCGCTGGCGCCTCCCAGCAGGTCTTCGGGCGTCACGACCAGGCAGCACGACGCCTTCGCCATCTCCACATGCGTGTGTGGCTCGCCCGCGTGCGACACCAGCGCCTCGACCATCTGGCTCAGGTCAGGCTCATGCCCCACCAGCAGCACGCCATCCGCTTCCGGGCGCAGACTCAGAATATGATCCAGCCCCGGCAGATCGAAGCCCGGCGTCAGCACGTCGGCGGACTCCACAGGCAGGCCAGCGACCCGCCCCACGATCACCGCCGTCTCGTAGGCGCGCGTAAACGGACTGGAGATGATCGCCGCGAACCCGGGCCGCAGCGACGCCAACCCCAGCGCTGCGCCCTCCGCCTGTCTGCGCCCCTTGTCGGTCAGCGGGCGGGCAGGTTCTTCGCCGCGCCACTCTTCGCGCGTCATGGCGTGCGCATGCCGCAGAAAATACAATCGCATCTGGCGCCTCACTCTCTCCCGGTGTCGCCCGCCGCATCTGACGTGTCATCCATGCCACGCAGCGTCACCACATCGCCGCGCCGCGCTCCCATGCGCTGGGCCGCTGAGCCATCGCGCAGCGCGATAGCGAGCGCGCCAGAGCTATCCTGCAGGAAGAATGGCTCATCCACTGGCCCGGCGGCGAAGTGCGTCGCGCGCGCGCTGATCGTCCACTGCCCCAGCGAAATGCGCGCCAACGGACGCGCCAGCGCCGCGCGTGTCGTCTGCGACACGATATTGGTGACCAGATTGCCGTAGTGATCGATGTGCGCCACGCGCCCCACAACCGCATCGCCGCGCCGCTCGGCGCGCAGGGCGATGGGCAGTCGCACGAGGCTCGCCACCTCCACAGCCGAGCCCAGCGACTCCAGCGCAACTCCGCTCGCCAGATGCGCGGCGCAGGGAGCAAAGATGTCGCGACCGTGAAAGGTCGCGCTGGGCGCAGGCAGATGGTAGCGCGGATCATCCAGCGCCACACAGCGCGCCGCTGCCGAGGAATCATCGGCTAGTGGATAGGTGAACAGGCCGTTGTCCGGCCCGACGAAGCGACGTCCGGCGACCTCCAGCGCCACAGCGCGCCGCGCGCTGCCCACGCCCGGATCGACTACACACAGAAGCACGGCGCCCACTGGAAACGCGCGCCACGCCATCCCCAACGTCCACGTGCCGCCCTCGACATCTTGCGGGGCGATCTGATGGGTGATGTCGATGAGTTGCGCGCCGGGCGCGATGGTCAGCGCCACGGCCTTCATGACGCCCACGTAGCCATCGCTGAGGCCAAAATCGGTCAGGATCCCGATGATCGGTGTGGTGGACACGGGCGGTTTCCTCTCGCAGACTCGCTCACGAGGCCAGGCGACAATCGAAGCGCACAACGCCCGCGTTGCGATCCGTCACCACGCGGTACGCGATTAGATGAATGACATCGCCGACCTGCTGCGCAATATCGTCCAGTCCGACGATGCGCGTCTCGGCATGGCGGCGTGGGTCATCCAGCCGCGCCACCGTGCAGCGCACATAGGGCTGGTCGCGCCCCTCGAAGCTCGCATGCAGTCCTGTCTCTTTCGTCAGGATGGTTCCATCGATCGGGATGTCCATCGCCACTCTCTCTCCCCGTCTGGCGCGCACATCGGGCGCCGCATCTGCCGCTCTACCCTGCATTCTGTCATCCCCTGGACGCCGAGGGCTATACTGTCGGCAGCAGACGCCACACAGTCAGGGAGATGATGCGCGCATGACGACTCCAGCCAATCCCGACGCCACCACTGCGCTCAAGGGCAAAATCGCGCTCGTCACGGGCGCCAGCCGCGGCATCGGCAAGGCGACCGCCAGCGCCTTCGCCCGCGCCGGAGCCGCAGTGGCGCTGGCCGCCCGCGACAACGCCGCGCTGGACGCCAACGTCGCCGAGATCGAAGCGGCAGGCGGCGTGGCGCTGGCCTGTCCGTGCGATGTCGCCGATGAAGCGAGTGTGCAGGCGGTCTTTGCGCGCGTCGCGGCCACCTACGGCCCGCTCGGCATCCTCGTCAACTCGGCGGGCGCCGTCGCGCAAGCGCCTTTCGCCGAGATGGACGCTGCAACGTGGGATCACGTGCTGGCTGTCAACCTGCGCGGCACGTTCCTCTGCTGCCGTGAGGCGTTTCGCCAGATGGCGCCTCATGGCGGCGGGGTGATCGTCAACCTCTCATCGCTCTCCGGCGTACCAGAGGTCGAGAAGTTTCCCGGCCTGAGCGCGTACAACGTCTCGAAGTACGGCGTAGCGGGACTGAGCGAGATCCTGGCCATCGAGGGCCGCCCGCACCACATCCGCGTGGTGGCCGTCAGCCCCGGCGCGGTCGATACCGAGATGCTGCGCGCCGCTGCGCCCCACCTCAAGCCCGACATGACCCCCGATGAACTGGCGCGTATCCTCCTCTTTCTGGTGGGGCCAGACGCGCGCCCGCTGACTGGTACCAATCTGCACATCTACTCGAACGCCTGACACCTGCGCGCGTCGCCGCAGTCACCAGCCGCCACAGCAGAGAAGGGGAACACATGGAGCCAGATTCTCAGCCTGATTCGGAGCCGCGACAGGCCACCGGGCAGCGCCGAATCGGCGCGTCGCGCCGCGCATTCGTTGGCGGGGCCGCGCGCATGGGGGCCGCACTGGCCGCCACCGGGCCAGTGGCGAGCCTGCTGGCGGCATGTGGCGCGCCCGCAGGCAGCCAGCTCCGTGCGACGCCGACCACCGCGCCCACCATCGCGCCCACGGCTACGCCCGATACGCGCCCCATCACGGTCGCCATCACAGGCGACATCATGTTGGGCCGCAGCGTGGGGGCGCGCATCCTGTCGACCAGCGACTACTACCCCTTCAACGGCGTCGCCGACTGGCTGAGTGGCTTCGACCTCACTATCGGCAATCTGGAGTGCGTCGTTTCGACACTCGGCTCCCCTCAACCCAAGCAATACACCTTCGAGGCGCCACCGGTCGGCTTCGAGCGGGTCGCCGCG
The DNA here is from genome assembly GCA_036258195.1 of Ktedonobacterales bacterium. GTDB lineage: Bacteria > Chloroflexota > Ktedonobacteria > Ktedonobacterales > JADMIN01 > JAKAIY01. The sequence goes on along the minus strand of DATAED010000164.1, from coordinate 10,605 downwards.
GCAGGCTACGACATCGTCTCGGTCGCCAACAATCACAGCGGCGACTACGGCAAAGCAGCATTCGTAGACATGCTCCAGCATCTCCCCGGCCACGGCCTGACCCCCGTGGGCGGCGGGATGAATCTCGCCCAGGCCCACACGCCCGTCATCCGCACGCTGCGCTCTACCACCATCGGACTGCTGGCCTACTGCGGCATCGAGCCGCCGAGCTTCGCCGCCACCGTCAGCACACCCGGCCACGCCTGGCTCGACGCTACGCTGATGGCCAGCGACATCCGCGCGCTGCGCCCCAGGGTGGATTTCCTGCTGGTCTTCACCCACTGGGGCATCGAGTACCACACCGTCGAATCAATCGATCAGGAGGCGATGGCGCGTGCGGCGATTGACGCTGGGGCCGACTTGGTGGTGGGCGCGCACCCGCACGTCATCCAGCCATCGGGCGCCTATCGCGGCAAGCCGATTGTCTACAGCCTCGGCAACTTCGTCTTCGATGAGATGTATGGCGAGGTGGAGCGTCGCGGCAATGCCCTCGCGCTCACCATCCAGGGCGGCAAGCTGCTCGACTGGTCGCTGCGCGAGTCGCGCATTGGCGACTACGGCGCGCCGGTCTGGGTCTCATAGGCGGCGCTGCTATGATGGCTGACACGAGCGCCAACAGCCCGCTCGACATCGCGCTGCTTGCGCCGCTCGTCTCGCCCATTCGCGAGCCATTTCTGGGCGGGTCGCAGGCGGTGGCGCGCGATCTGGCGGTGGCGCTGGCGTCGCGCGGCCACAGCGTCACGCTCTATGCCGCGCAGGGCTCCGATCCGGCGGCGCTGCCCGGCGTCACCCTGACGACAATCGCCGTTGACGTGGAGCGCGTGCGCCCCACCAATTTCGCCGCCATGCGCGCTGACCAGCCGCGCGCCGCGCCCGATGCGGCAGTGGAGCAAGCCTTCCAGCGCGCCTTCGACGCCATTGCCGCGCGCAGGCCGCGCCACCAGCTCGCGCACACGCACGCCTACGACGAGCCAGCGTTTCGCCTGGCGCAGCGCCTGCCGATGCCCGTCGCACATACGCTGCACCTGGACGCCATCGTGCCAGAGATCAATGCCATCCTGGCGCGGCTCTCACCCGTCCATCGCAAGCGCTCCGCCCAGCAGCCCTGGCTGGCGACCGTCTCCTTCTCCAGCGCAGCCTCCTACGCCGATATCTGCCGCATCGACACGGTCATCTACAATGGCCTCGATCTCGACGCCATCCCCTTCGCCGCCGCGCCCGCACCCGCTGCGCACGCGCTCTTCGCTGGCCGCATCGCCCCCGAAAAAGGCGTCGAAGACGCCATCCAGATCGCGCTGGCGGCGGATATGTCCCTCACGCTGGTGGGCGGGGTGTACGATCAGGCATACCACGCCACGCGCATCCAGCCGCTGCTCGACGCGCGCCCCGACCGCCTGCGCTGGCTCGGCCCACTGCCACGCGAAGAGGTCTGGCAGCGGATGAGCGCCGCAACCGTCACGCTGATCCCGTCCCTCTGGGATGAGCCGTTTGGCCTGGTCGCGTGCGAGGCGCTGGCGACGGGAACGCCCGTTGTCGGCTACGAGAGCGGCGCATTGCCCGAGATCGTGGAGCAGGGCACGACCGGTATGCTCGTCCCGCGCGGCGCCATCGCCGAGGCCGCCGCCGCCATACCAGCAGCCGCGCGCCTCGACCGCGCCGTCTGTCGTCAGCAGATCGCCGAGCGCTTCTCGCTGGCCGCCTTCGTCACGGCGCACGAACGGCTCTATCGCCAGATGCTCGTCAACGGCTGAGCGCGCGCTGAGAAGCGACGCCGCTCGCCGTCCGGAAGTACTGGAATCGGCGCCCCCCCGCAGGCGCGCATGCTATACTCCACACCAGACGAGCCGCAGATGGCCTCGAATCCAGACGACATGCGGCTCCGCGCGGTGGAGGATCACCGTGCAGTGCGGCGCGTCCGGTTGGGGAGGAGAGGAGACCGATGCAGCGAGCGCATGGTCCCACAGAGCAGTCCAGCGGCGTCATGGCGACCCGCCTGGGGCGACAGTCGCGGCGGCGCGGCTCCGTCTGGCTCATTCCCACTAACCCGCAGGCCGAAGCCACCTCAGCTCCCAGCCAGACAACGCAAGTCGTGGGCGCGCTCGCGCTGGATGAACAGCCCACCTGTGACGCTGCGATCATCGCCACGCCCGCTCCCGCGTGCGTGCTGATCGTCGAAGATGATCCGCACATCGCGGCGCTCCTGCGCAACGCCTTCGAGCTGGAGGGAAGGCCTGAGTGGTCGATCGACATCCTGCCAGAGGGCCGTGCTGCGCTGGCGCAGGCCCGGCAGACGACGCCGAGAGTCGTGCTGCTCGATGTGCGCCTGCCCGACATGGACGGCGCCGAAGTGTTCCACCGCCTGCGCGAGACGCCGGGCGCTGAGACCTGCCAGATCGTCTTCCTCACCGCCTCGTCTTCGCTCGATCTCAGCGTGCGCGGCGTGGATGGCGGCGTGCTCCTCCGCAAACCCTTCGACGTGCAGCAGGTCATCGCCCTTGTCAGCGCGCTCCTGGAAGAGTTCTAGGAAGAGTTCTAGCCACACCGGAGCGCCTGCCTGCCAGCGGGCGCTTTTCTTGACACAATGAAGCCCGGCGGGTACACTATCCTTTGCGTGTCGGGGCGCCAGCGCCCATCCACACGCCCGCGCCCCCATCGTCTAGCGGCCTAGGACATCACCCTTTCAAGGTGGAGATCACGGGTTCGAATCCCGTTGGGGGTACCAGTGCGCCTGTTTCCATCGCCACCATTCCTCCAGCGCGTCCCAGAGGACACCATCTGATGCCAGCAGCCCACATCGAGGAGCGAAACGCTCCTGTGCGCGTGCTGTTCCTCTGCACGCACAACTCTTCACGCTCGCAGATGGCGGAGGGCTTCTTGCGTGCGCACGGTGGTTCAGACTATGCCGCATTCAGCGCCGGAACGCGACCCAGCGTCATTCATCCATCAGCAATCCGCGCGATGTCAGAGCTTGGCATCGACATCAGCGAGACAGCTGGGCGCCACTCAAAAGGTCTGGACGCCTATGCTGGCCAGCGCTTCGATCTGGTGGTAACGGTCTGCGACTCCGCCGCCGAGGAATGTCCCTTCTTTCCTGGAGCGCGACGCCAGGAACACTGGAGTTTCCCCGACCCATCCGCTGTCACAGGCTCCGAGGAGCAGCGTCTGGAGGCGTTTCGGCGCGTGCGCGACGCCATCGGCGAACGCATTGATGCGTTTCTCGCCGCGAACCGCACAGACTGAGGCAGACTGAACAGGAGGGATTCTGTGGCGGAGTCCGAGCCATTCATCCTCTTCATCGCAGGGCCAGCGGGCGCGGGCAAGAGCGCCGCCGCTGACGTCTGGGCGCGCTCGCGACCTGGCTACACCGCGCACATCGAGCTGGATAACGTGCGCGAATACATCAAAGGCGGGTACGCCGACCCGCGCGACGGCTGGTCGCCAGACGTGGACTGGCAATATCGCATCACGCGGGCGAATTGCGCCGACATGGCGTGTCGCTACGTCGCCGAGGGCATCACCTGCGTTGTCGACGATACCATCTTTCCGCTGTGGGAGGAGGTCGACTACGCAGGATGGAGCCACCTCCTCGGCGCCACACCGCACCATCTGGTCATCCTGCTGCCCGACTTCGCGACCATCCTTGCACGCAACGCCCGGCGCGGTGGCCCGCGCCTGCTCTCCCCCGAGATGCTGCGCGTCATCTACGACATGATGCTCCCCTGGCGCGACCAGCACAGCTATCCTGTCATCGACACCTCGACGCTCAGCGTCGCGCAAACCGCGCAGCGCATCCAGCGCACGCTTGGCGGAGAGAGCGCGCTGTGAGGCGCCGCCCGCCCACTGTGATGAGAACGTGACACCCCCGGCCTACGCTAACAGTGGTCGCACAAACGCGAAGCCTGCATGCATCACCATCTGACGGCGTGTCCGGACTGCGCTCAACGCAAACGAGCGGCGTACGCGGTCATCAGAGCGCCTGACGTTCACCTGGCAGGCGGGAGGTGTCTATGTTCCATCACATTTTGATTCCACTCGACGGCTCACTGCGCGCGGAGCGTGTCCTTCCGGTCGCTGCTCGCATCGCCAGAAACCGCAACGCGACACTGATCCTGGCGCGGGTCATCCTGGATCCACCAGATGCGGGCGCCTACATGGTTCCAGCAATCATACCCGACGACGCCTTGCTCGCACAGGAAGAGCATGAGGCGCAGGAGTATCTGAACGGCATCGCTGCCAGCCCGGAGCTGCGTGGATTGGTCGTCAAAACCTACATCGCCGTCGGCGCGCCCACGCGGGTCATCCTGGACGCGATCAACAGTACGCGTGCGGATGGCGTCATCATGGGCAGCCACGGCCGTACGGGTCTGGCGCGCTGGGCGCTGGGCAGCGTCGCGCAGACGGTGGTGCGGCACTCCACAGCGCCTGTGCTGCTGGTGCGGCAGCAGGGAGCATCACTCAGCGAAGACGAGACGCTGACGCGCCCACTGCGCATCCTCATTCCCCTGGATGGCTCCGAGCTGGCGGAAGCGGCGCTGGGGCCGGCTCAACTCGTCGGAGAAGCGATTACGGCGCCGCAGGGCTATGAGTTGCGCCTCACGCGGGTCATCCCGTTCAGCAACACTCCCGGCGCCGACGCCAGGCGCGACAGGGCGCGCGCAGATGCTGAATCTTACCTGCATGCGCTCGCCGAGCGCTTCAGCGCAGCGGCGTCAGTTACCACTTCGGTCATCCTGGACGCCGACCCCGCCGATGCGCTTGCCCGCATGACACGCCCGGGCGAACAGGTCACGGGCGCGCCCGATGCGGACGGCTATGACCTCATCGCGATGGCTACGCATGGCCGCACAGGATTCGCACGCATGGCGGTCGGCAGCGTGACCGAGCGCGTGCTGAGCGCGACCGTGGCGCCCGCGCTCATCATTCGCCCCGACGCCATGAAGCCAGAATCGCAGTTCGCCTCGGCCAAAGCAGCCAGTGACCCCACACCTAAATCACAGCCCGCCCTGAACTAGCAGCCTGAGCCAAAAAGGAGCGCCCGCATCGTCATGATTGACCATGCGGGCGCTCAACCATGCGCTCAGCGCTCGATCAGAATCTCGCTCAGCGTCTCCGGGGCGACGTTGCCACCACTGATGACAACGCCGATGCGCTGACCGAAGCGGTTGAGCTTGCCCGTCATAGCCGCCGCGACTGCCACGGCGCCCGTCGGCTCCGCCACGATCTTCAGGCGCATCAGCAGGAAGCGCATCGCCGCCTTGACTTCCTCATCGCTCACCAGCACGACCTCATCGACCAGCTCGCGCACCACTGGCCACGTCAACTGCCCCAGCGCCGCCGTGCGGATGCCGTCAGCAATGGTGTCGGGCGGCGCGATGGTGACGCGCTCGCCGCTGCGCTTCGAGAGGTAGGCATGATTTGCCGCCTCCGTCTCCACGCCGACGACGTGGACGCCTCTGCCTGCCGCACGCGCCGCGACACTCGTGCCAGAGACCAGCCCGCCACCTCCAACTGGCGTGGCGATGACCTCCACATCGGGCTGATCCTCCAGCAACTCCAGCGCCGCCGTGCCAGCGCCCGCCATGATGAGCGGATCATTATAGGGCGGCACGAGGGTCAGACTGCGCTCCTCGGCGATCTGCCGCGCCAGCGCCTCGCGATCTTGCGTCATGCGGTCGTAGCGCACGATCTCCGCGCCGTATCCCGCCGTGGCCGCCACCTTGACCGAGGGCGCGTCGGTGGGCATGCAGATGACGGTGGGCGCGCCGAAGAGCTTGCCGCACAGCGCCACCGCCTGCGCATGGTTGCCAGAGGAGAAGGCGATCACGCCGCGAGTGCGCTGCTCGTCGCTGAGATTGGCGATCTTGTTGTACGCGCCGCGAAACTTGAACGCGCCCGCCCGCTGGAACTGCTCGCATTTGAGCCAGACCTGCGCGCCTGCCGCTTCGTCCAGACTGGTCGCACGCATCACTGGCGTGCGATGCGCCACCCCGCGCAATCGCTCGGCGGCGGCGCGTACATCATCGATCGTGATCGCCAGCTTGCCTGCATCCTGGTCAGCCGCAGTCGCATCGGTCGCCATCTCGCCTCGTTCCCTTCACCTGTGCGCCAGAGCACGCCCCAACTGGCATGCTTGCCGTCATCGCGTCTCATGGATACTACGGACATGGCGCGTCGTCACGCGACGCCGGGCCGCCGACCTGTCAGGTGGGGCCAGAGACGGCCAGCCCGAAGCGCTCATCCGCCCACAGGAAATAGCCCGGCAGGTCGCCCAACGCGCCCACTGCTGCGCCCTCTTCGAGCCAATCCAGCGCGCGCCGCGCCGCCTCAGCCTCCTGGGCATCGGCGCTCGCAGCCAGCCGCGCCAGCGTTGCGCGGGTAGAGGTGAGGTCGGCGCGCGCCATCTGCTCCACATCCACTGCCGCGCGCGTCTCTGGGGTCGCCTCACGCGCACGCCAGATCAGCAGCGCGTCATCGGGTCGCCCGTAGCGCGCCACAGCCGCCACCAGCGTCAGCAGCGCCTCGCTCGCGCCAGAGCCGCGCGCCTGCTGCGCCGCGATCTCCTGGCGCAGCAGCCAGCGCGCCACGCCTTCATCCGCCGGGCCGAGGCTGGCGGCCAGCTCACCCGCCACCGCCGCCCGCAATTGTGCTCGCCCGCCGCCCTCCAGCGCATCCCCCGCGAAGGCCAGCCGCTTGCGCGCCGTCGCCGCCGCAGCGCCGCCCCGCCGCAGCGCCCCCAGCAACGCGCCCACCGTCGTAGCGCCCACGTCATCCATGCGTCCAACGCTCCTTGGCTGCATCCTGCGCATCCCAGGCGACCACCACGCAGCATATGGCGCTCATCAGGATTCGTCCGTATCCTGGGGATCGAGCGGGCGCACCTCGGTCACCTCAGCCTTGAGGATGCGCGCGAACTCCTGCACGACAGGATCCTCGCGGGCGGCCTGCTCAAGCTGCGCGCGCGTCTTCTTGGGGCGCGCGGGCTGCTCGTGAATCTCGCTGCGTCCGTTTGACCTCGCCTTGCCGGATGGCGCTGGCGTGGGAGCCTGCGTCGTGCGCCGCTGCTCGCTGGCGTCGCGCTCGTAGACATGCGCGCGCTGTGGGGCGACGGCCTGCGCCACTGTCGCGCTGGCGTCTGCGCTCGCGCTGGCTTTGCGCGTGGACGCCGCGCCGGGCTGCGCCTCATTCGCCGAGATGAAGCGCGCGCGGATGGGAGCGCCCAGCGCCTGCTCCAGCGCCCACTCCACCGCCTCGCGCATCTGCGGCTCGCGCAGCTTGTTCAGATGGATGTCGAATTTCGTGCGGATGACCAGCGTCGGCGGATCACCGGGCGTCACGGCCACAGGATCAGCCGCGCTCAAAAAACCACCCGCGACGGCGCCCATCGGCGGCTTCTGGCGGCATATTTTGCGAATGAGCGGCCAATTGCGCTGCGCCTCATCCACCCAGTTGTGGCCGTCGCCCTCATCGTCCGCCGCTGGCGCCGCCGCGCGCCGTGGCTCCTCGGCCAGTGGCGGCTCAGCGGGCGTCGAAGCGGCAGGCTCCGGGGCGGCGGTTGGCTCGGCCTCGGGCATGGCAGCGGGACGCTGTGGGCCTGCCCAGGCGCCGGCGTCAATGGCGGCCAGATCGAGCTCCTCGACAGGCGTGGCGGGCTGCGCAGCGCGCTGCGCAGCGGCAGGAGCGGGTGTCGTAGGCGCAGCGGACGGCTGCTTGCGCGGCGCTTCGGCTGGCTGCGGGCTGGCGGACGCTGCGGCAGGCGCGGCTGTCGCCTTGTGCTGATGGATGCTCAGGCACTCCAGCAGCGACAGCTCCAGCGCCAGTTGCGGCACAGGCAGGCCACGCGCGGGCGTCTCGTTGCGCGCGAAGACCCGCGCGCAGGCCATCAGATCATCCAGAGCAAAGCGCTGCGCCAGCGCCGCCACCTCGCGCGCTTCATCCTCGCTATAGTCCATAACTCGTTGCAGGTCAGCGCCTGCCCGGGCCAGCATCAGCGCCCGCCACTCCTCCGCGAACTGCGCATTGAGCTGGCGCAGATCAGCGCCGCTCACCACCAGCTCGTTGAGCTGATCGAGCGCCTCAGAGGCGAAGTTGTCGGCCACGCAGGCGATCATGCGCCGCAGCGCGCCCACATCGGCCAGCCCCAGCATCGCGCGTGCGCCCTCCAGCGAGATGTGCGAGCCGCACAGCGCCACTGCCTGATCGAGCAGACTGAGGGCATCGCGCATGCCGCCCTGCGCCGCGCGGGCCAGCAGATCAGTCGCCGCTGGCTCCAGCGTCAGCCCCTCGCCCGTCGCCACATGCTGCAGCCGCGCCACGATATCCGCCATGCGAAAGCGTCGGAAGTCGTATCTCTGGCAGCGCGACACCACCGTCGGCAACATCTTGTGCGCCTCGGTCGTCGCCAGCACGAAGATGACATGCGGCGGCGGCTCTTCCAGCGTCTTGAGCAGCGCATTGAACGCCTGCGTCGAGAGCATGTGCGCTTCGTCTATCACATAGACCTTGTAATGGCCGCCGCTGCCCAGCAGCCTAACGTTATCACGCAGGTCGCGAATGTCGTCCACGCCATTATTCGAGGCAGCGTCGATCTCGATCACATCGGGCGAGCGCCCCGCCGCGATCTCGACGCAGGAGACACATTCGTTGCACGGCTCGCCGTCACGCGGATGTTCGCAGTTGAGCGCCTTGGCCAGCAGCCGCGCCGCGCTGGTCTTGCCAACGCCGCGCGGCCCGCAGAAGAGGTAGGCATGCGCCACCCGCCCCTCGCGAACGGCGTTCAGCAGGGTGCGCGTGATCGCCTCCTGACCTTTCAGGTCGGAGAACGTTTGCGAGCGCCATTTGCGGTAGAGCGATTGGGACGCCATCACACGCCTCGATGCCATTCACAGAGTCGATGCCACGTCACCGCGCGCTGGCCAACTCAACTCCTGGAGCAGCTACGCATCCAGAGCGGCGCGCCTCTACGGCGCATGCGCGCTCCCACTGATTGAGACGAAGCGGAGGGCGAGTCGGCGCCAGACGCCTGACTCCCAGACGCGGTGGAATAGCTACGCTGAGGATGGATGATAGACGCACGCTGAGGAGGGAATGATGCGATCGCGCACCCGCCTTCGGTTCGCATCTGCCAGCCCCCGTTACCTTCCGACTCAGACCCAGCGTGCCCGCGGCGCCCACAGTGACCCACTTACCGCTGCTTCGTTCCCGACCTGACGGGGTTCGCAGGTATGTGCCGCGCGGGGACTGAATCCTCATAATCATCAAGCACAGACAAAGCTGGGTCGACACAACTCTCAGGCGGGGATTCAGCCTTGCATCCGGAGCATTTCAAGTTCAGGGAAGCCCCAACTCCCCGCCTAGCGCGACCTCGAAGATAGTGTACCGCACGGCGCAAAGGCAGTCAAACTCGCTGGGCCATCCGCGCGGCGCTACGCCCAGCGCGTCTGGCGCGAGCGGCCCTGCGACCAATGAAACAGCCCCCGCCCAACACTGTGAGCGAGGGCCGAAATGCGAACGCTAAGCGAGCGTCAGCTCAGCGGGAGAACGGGCAGGTTCATCTTGCCGCCCGAGACGCCGGACAGCACGCCAGCCAGCGCTACATACCAGGCTGCGATGGCAGTCAGGATGCCGGTGTAGCCACCGATCTTGGTCAGCCCCTGGCCAGCCGCGGCGCCGTTGAAGGCGCCAAGGAACAGCAAGATGTAGGTGATGAACAGCAGGATGAACACCAGAGCCGTGCCGCCATTGGTGCGGAATGACCCCAGCATCATGATGCCTGTGAAGACGGCCCATCCGAGCAGGTACCACCCTAGTGCGGAGCTTGACGGCCCAGTCTTCGAGCCGAAGGCGATTCCGAAACCCGGCACGAGCAGCGCCGCGAACGACAACCAGAATGCGCCGTAGGATGCGAATGCGGTTGCTCCGAATGTGTTGCCCGTGCGGAACTCCCACATGCCCGCTGAGAACTGTGCGATGCCGCCATAGAAGACGGCCAGACCAATGACGATCAGGACATCTGCGCCAGCCAGGATGCCAGCGTTCCACGCGCTCAGGACGAGGGTGGTGAGTGCGAAACCACTCAGACCGAGTGGACCGGGATTAGCGATTTTCACCTCTGACACGATGATGACTCCTCTCCGGGCAAAGAAGACGACTTTGTTCTTCACCCCGTTGCTGAAGGTCGACAGCATTCTGTCGGCGAACGTTCGAGGGTCGGGCGCAGGGTCGTTCCTGCGTCAGAGCGCCAGTCGCTGCGTGCGGCGCATCGGCGTCGCCGCCTCAATGCCTCCTTTCCGGAAGGAGAACAACGCTGTATCCACCAGCATGGCAACGATGAAGAGTTTGCCATGCGCTGTGGTCGGTCGGTGAGTGGTCTGCTCCAACGGCCCCGCGCGTGGGGCGATGACACCCAAAGTCGATGTGCATAGACAGTCCACGCCTGGTTACAGGCGACGCTAGACGGGCGCTGATCAGCATAAACAACGTATAGGAAGCGGACAATCAAGCCTTGTGTTATGAGGGAGTGTAGCATACGGCTGCCGCGAAATGGAATACCCAAACGGAGAGAGATTG
>DATAED010000163.1:0-18030 GCA_036258195.1 Ktedonobacterales bacterium | reverse complement strand
GGGCGTGTGGCTGGGCGATGACGGCGAGGCGAGCGCAGGCAGCGCTTCCACCGACTCCGCCGACACGACCGACTCGCTGAGCGGCCTCGGCGCCGATTCGCAGCCCTCAGCGACGGATGAGCCTGCCGCTATGGCGCTGCCGACGCGCATCATCGAGGCGCTGCGCGGGCGTCGCGCGGCTGGTCGAGATGGGCGGGATGGGCGCGGCGCGCTGGCGCGGCGTGGTGTGCTGGACGACGCCATCATTTCGCCGATCAAGGACGCGGGCTATGGCGTGCCGCGCGGCATGGTGGCGCTGTGGATCGCCGCCGCCGCCGATTCGCCGCTGCTCGCGGGGGCCATCGAGGCGGCGCAAACCGCGCTGCGCAGCGACGGCGTGGAGGGCTGGACGCTGCTCGCGCTCACCAACGCCTACCCGCTCGACCCCGCCGAACATCTGGCGCAGGAGCAGCGCTGCGGCGCGCAGCCGTGGGAGGCGCTGCTGGTGGGCGGGCCGACCACGCCGCCGCCCGTCACCTTCGCCTATCTTTTCGAGACGCACGACGAGCGCGGGCTGTTCTGGGAGGGGCCGGACGAGACGAGCTTCGCCGCCGCCGAGGCCATCTTCACGTTGACGGGCAGCGGGCTGACCGTCACGCGGGAGTATGAGGAGATGCTGCGGCGCAACATGCCGCGCATGATCTCGACCCCGCAGGAGCGCTTCAGCAGCGTCGCGACCAGCCGCCTGACCTTCCCACGCGCGCAGGCCGAGCGCTACTGCGCCTATCAGCTCGGCGCCAGCATCCTGCGTGAGTGGACGCCCGAGCAGGCGGCGGATCTGCCGCGCGACGACGAGCGCGAGCAGGGCGACATCGCCCGCGCGACCTTCCAGCGCATCCTGGATGACACCGCCAGCAGCAATGCGCTGGTGGCGGCGCTCCGGCGCAGCGCCCAGCGCCGCTCGCGGCGGCGCGCGCGCGAGGATGAGCTGCCCCAGGATCGCAGCGACTCAAAGCTGATCTTGCGCCTGCTCTCGCCCAACACAGTGCGCCAGCTCATCACGCGGCAGCTCGATTTGCCCGCCGCGCTGGAGGGTCAACGCCAACTCGCCGAGGAGGGCTTCGGCCAGTGGGAAGAGGCGCTCGTGCCAGCGTGGTCGCGCTATGCGGATGAGGCGGCCAAGGGCGTGGCCGCGCACGCCGACGATCTGACGCTAGAGGGCGGGGCATTGGGCGTGGAGCGCGCCTATGCGTATATGTTCGCCTTCCACGAGGCCCTGCGCGACGAGCAGGATCGGCTGGACGCGCAGCGCGCCCGGCGAGTGGCCGCCCGCGCGCGCTACCTGAGCGAGCTGGAGGCGCGCAGCGAGGGGCCGTGGCTGCCGCCATCGCCGGAGCAGCAGGCGCCAGACGGCGCCGCCAGCGAGACGAGCGAGGAGGAGCGCGAGACGCGCCTCGCCGAGCGGCTGGGGGCGCGCTGGCGCTGGCTGCGCGCGCGCAGGCCCACGCCGCCGACGCTGATCGCCGCTGCCACGCTGGCTGCCGCCACGCTGGCCCTGCTGGCGCTCGTCATCGCGCCCGCCGCCTGGCGCAACGCCTCGGTGGGCTGGCTGGCGCTGGTGGCCATCCCGGCGCTGGTCGCGGGGCTGGCTGCCTGGGGCTTTGCGCGCTACCGCCAGAAGGTCGAGGATGAGGCCGCCTACGATCTGCACGACCACTATCGCGCCATCTACCGCTACCGCATCCAGAAGCGCGAGGCCGAGTGGCGCGAGACGGTGCTGGCGATGCTGCGCGCTCGCTCCGAGTTCATCCTGGCGCGGCTGAGCGACTGGGAGGGCTTCATCTCGGAGATGGCCCGCGCGCTGGACGCCGACGCCGACGCCGAGGAGGCGCGGCTCTTCGATGGCGCCTTTGGGCGACGCGATGTGCTGGTGGCCAACCGCCGTCGCCTGCGCCGCGATGGCTACGGGCTGCGCGACTTCGAGCTGGATGTCAGCAAGCGACGACAAACGCAGCCGCTGCCGGAGACGCCGTGGCACGCCAGCAATCGCGAGATGCTGGCGCGGCTGCGCGACGCCCTGCATGGGCGTGTCAGTCTGGTGGAGGCGCCCGCCGAGGCCATCGCCGAGCCGGTGCGCGACTATTGCCTGGGCATCGTGCGCCCCTACCTGACTGGCGACCTCGTCAATCTGACCGAGGCGCTGGAGACGCTGGCGACCAGCGATGGCTCCTCGCTGCTGGATTCGCTGATCGAGCGCGCCGTCCTGCTCTATAAGCCCGCCGACCAGCCGCGCCCGGCCACCACCTTCGTCGCCGCGCGCGAGCCTGATCTGGAGCCGCTGATGCGCGGCAAGCCGCTCACCGGGCTGATCCCGCTGAGCATGTTCGAGCGCGAGTGGCTGGCGGTGGCGCGCCTGCTCCCCGGCGGCGCGCGTCCCGACTTCCTGCGCAACCGCGCCGAGGCCACCCAGGCGCCCATCCAGGTCGCGCCGAAGTGGACGCAGCGGCTCGATCCTTACCCGGATGAGGCCAGCAGCCAGAGCAGCCAGAATGGCGGGGTGCTCAATTGAACAATCCCTATCCACCCGACGCTTCCACCATCCGGCGCTCCAGCGGCCCGCCGCCAGCGGAGACGCCACGCGCCGCGCCCATCACGACGCCGACGGCCACGCGACCCGCCGCCAAGGCGCCACCCCTGCCAGGCATGCGGCGCAGGCTGGCGCTGCTGGCTGCTGCGCTCTACATGCCGCTCATTCTGCTGGGCTACGCGCTCTATCTGCACGGCCCCACGGGCTGCGTCGTCGGCGCGTTCTGCTCGCTGGATAGGTGGCCCGCGTTTGTGCAGGTCTTGCTGCTGGCGCTGGGCTTCATCGCACTCTATCTCGTCGGCGTGCGGCCCCTCGCCGCGCTGCTGGATGACCGCCAGCCCGCCCGCAGCGATCTGGAGCGCACGCTGCGGCAGGCGTCGCGCTTCGAGACGATTCGCCCGCTGCTGGCGATCTTCGGCGCGCTGGTCGCGCTGCTGCTGATCGTGGGAATGGCCGCGCGCAGCCTGACCTTCCCCGCCTTCATGATCGGCGTCGGCGTCATGGGGCTGCTCTTCATCCTGGCGGCGCTGGGCGAGCCAGAGCGGCCGGCGTAGCCGCCACTGGAGGAGCAATCCATATCCATGCCCACTGTCAGCGTCAATGGCCTGCAGATGTACTACGAGCTGCGTGGCGAGGGCCAGCCGCTCGCGCTGATCCTGGGGCTGGGAATCGATCTCTCGGAGTGGGGCATCATCATCGAGCCGCTGATGCAGCGCTATCAGGTCATCGCCTTCGATAATCGCGGCGCCGGGCGCACCGACAAGCCCGACGAGCCGTATACCATCGAGCAGATGGCGGGGGATACGAACGGGCTGCTGCGCGCCATCGGCGTCGAGCGGGCCGATATTCTCGGTATCTCGCTGGGTGGGCGCATCGCGCTGGCGCTGACGCTGGCGCATCCGGAGCGCGTGCGACGGCTCGTGTTAGTCTCCACCTCGGCGCGCACGCAGCGGCCGTGGTGGTTCGGGCTGATGAGCCTGCTGCACGCCTTGCCCGTCGTCCAGAGCAAGTACCCGCAGCCGCGCTACGCCTTCGAGCGGCAGCGCGCCGCGTCCACCCACTACGATTGCACGGATCGCCTGCCCCAGATACACGCGCCGACGCTCATCCTGCATGGCCGCAGCGACAAGATCGCGCCCGTCGCGCTTGCGGAGGAGCTGCGGGCGGGCATCCCTGGCGCGCGGCTGGAGCTATTCGACGGCGGCCACCTCTTCTTCCTCCTCCGCGAGCGCCAGCGCTTCCTCGACACAGTGACCGCCTTCCTGGGAGCTGATCTCGGCTGATGACATCTGTCATGCGGAACACATGACAATCCTCTCTGTGGCTCTCGCTCCATCGCATCTACACTACGACTCAGGAGGAGAGCGGATGAACGTCCGTCTGCCGTCTACACGATTCGATGTCGTCTGCACACCAGGAGATTACGGTTTCATGTCAACACGCACGTTTGCTCGCCTCAGCGGCCTCGTGGGACTCATCGGCGTCATCATGCAGATGGTCTCATACCGTATCAACCCAGGTCCGCCTCAGGCGAACCCGACCCATGCGCAGTTGGTCGCGTTCGGGCTGGCGTATCATATACAGATCATGGTTGGCGGATGGCTCCAGGCGGTAGGATCCACGCTCTGCATCGCCTTCGCCCTGGCCCTGGTTCATCTGGCCGGCGCCACCAAACGCTACGCGGGTACGCTCACGCTGTACGGCGGACTCCTGCTGACGGCGACCAGCGTGGTCGAGACGGCGTTCTACTTCACCGCCGCCACGAGCGTCCAGGCCACGACGCCGCTCATCAGCCTGGACCTGATCCATGCCTTGCAGCGCATGTATTTCGTCGTCACCGCGCCCGCCGTGTTCTTCCCGCTGGGCTACATCATCCTCAGCAGGCAGAGCGTCCGGACGCTGCCACGCGCCTATGGATATGCGACGCTTGCACTGGCGATCCTCTTTGTGGCGCTGGGCGTGGCCGACCTCTTCGTCCAGCTTCAGGCGGTGGACGACGTAGTGGGGAGCATCCAGGGCGTCTGGTGGCTGCTCGCAGCTATCGCGCTGCTCATGCGCTCAGGCAAATTCGCGGCCACCGCGACACAGCAACGCTCTGAGCCAGAGCCAGCGCTGGCCTGAGCGAGTGGCGCGACCGCTCGTTCTTGCGCCTCCTGCGGCAGTTCCGCCACGCCCTACCCTCACAGACACGAGGGGCGGCGTGACGGACGTTTGTAGGGCGCTACGCTCCCTCCCGCCATGCGATACTGCAACGACAACGCCAGATGGCGCCTATCGTCAGGGAGGCTGCTGCTGATGTCTTCGCGCTCATTCGCGCGCTACAACGCGCTGGCGGGCCTGGTTGGGGTGGTCATGCTGACCATCTCGTACAACATCAACCTGACCCCTTTGCAGCCGAATCCCACACAGGCGCAGTTGGCCGCATTTCTCGCTTCCCACACGCTGATCATGTTTGCGGCGTGGCGCCAGACGGTAGGAATCGTACTCTGCGTTGTCTTCGCTCTCGCCCTGGCCCACCTTGCGAACGCGACCGAGCGTTTTTCCGGCTGGCTGACGCTCTGCGGCGGGGTACTGCTGGTGATGACGAACCTGGTCGAAGTCGCGTTCTTCTTTAGCGCCGCCACAGGAAGTCAGCCCACGATTGAGTTGATCAACCTGGATCTGATCAACGCGACTCATCGCCTGCTATTTGTCGTCGCCGTGCCCGCCGTCTTCTTCCCGCTGCGGTATACCATCCTGCGCAGCCGCATCGTGACGCGCGCCCTGGGCTATAGCGCGATGGGGCTGGCGGTCGTGTTCGCTGCGCTGGGCGCCATCGACCTCTTCATCGCGCTGCCCCTGGTTGACGATATCGCCTGGAGCCTGGAGGTACTCTGGTGGTTCTTCGCTGTCATTGCGCTGCTCGTGCGCTCAGGTGGGCTTCTGGCCCATGCTGAGCGGGCTGAATCTGACCGAGCGCCGAGTTGGTAGGCGTCGGGCGCATGTGGCGGCATGACGCTCACTCAGGCCTACGCTGCTAGCGGGAGGGCGCGCCAGGCCGTATAATGACGGCGTTACGTTCCCGACGTTTGCGCCCGGCGACGAGCACGGCGACGCGGGGGCGGCGCGCGTCGCTCTCCGCGAGCGAGGGGACGCAAGGGGCTGAGCATGGAGCAACTCACCAATCTCGTCGTATCGGAGGGCGAGCTGGCCAACATCGCTCGTGTCCTGGGGCGACTGGCGCTCGACACCAGCGCGAGCTACACCATCCTGCTCGATAAGAGCGGGCAGCTCATCGCCTCGCAGGGGCAGCAGGGCCAGCGCGACCTGACGGCGCTGGGCGCGCTGATGGCTGGCGCGTTCTCCTCGTCGCGTCAGGTCGCGGAGATCCTGGGCGAGCACGACTTTCGCAGCATCTTGCAGCAGGGCGTGCAGGAGAACATCCTCAGCAATCTGATCGGCGAGCAGTGGCTGCTGGTGGTGGTCTTCGATCAGCAGACGCATGTGGGGCTGGTCAAAGTGCTGGCGCGCAAGTCCGGCGAAGAGCTGGAGCGCGTGCTCGACCGCGTGCGTCACGGCGCCTCCGAGGCGCGGCAGCAGGTGGTGAATGTGCAGTTCCGCAGCGACGCGGCCAGCGCCATCGACTCGCTCTTTCAGGATTAGCGGCGCCAGCATGAGTGTCAACGAGAACGGAGCAGGTGGCGCATGGCGCTAATCAACGTCGCCAAGCGGGAAATCCAGTGCAAGATCGTCTACTATGGCACGGGCTTCTGCGGGAAGACGACCAACCTGCAATACATCCATAGTCATGCGCCTCGGCCTGCGCGCGGCGACCTGCTCTCCATCGCCACCGAGAGCGAGCGTACCCTCTTCTTCGACTTCCTGCCGCTCGATCTGGGCCAGGTACACGGCTTTCGCGTGCGCTTCGCCCTCTACACCGTGCCCGGCCAGGTGCTCTACGAGCGCACCCGCGTGGCCGTGCTGAACGGCGTGGACGGCATCGTCTTTGTGGCCGACTCCTCGCCAGAGAAGCTGGAAGAGAACTTCCAGAACCTGCTGGAGCTGGAGATGAACATGCGCCGCATGGGCAGAGACCTCGGCTCCTTCCCGTTCATCATGCAGTGGAACAAACGTGATCTGCCTGGCGCTGTCCCCATCCCCACGCTCGACCGCTACCTGAATCGCCGCCGGGCGCCCGCCTTCGCCGCGTCCGCGTTGACGGGCGAGGGGGTCTTCCCGACGCTGCGCGCCATCTGCAAAGCGGTCATGGGCAGCCTGTGACGCGCCGACACACTGCGGCGCAGCGTGTTGATGGAGTCCGATTGGTTGGTTTGAGGAGCTACAGCTATGCGCGCCATCATCAGCGTGGACAATAAACACGGCATCGAGGCTTTGGCCGCAGGATTGGCGCAGCAGGGCGTCGAGATCTTCTCGACGGGTAACACCATGCGCGCGCTGGAGACCGCGGGTGTGCCGGTGCGCTCCATCGCCGACCTGACGGGCTTCCCGGAGATTCTGGGTGGGCGCGTCAAGACGTTGCATCCCGCCGTCCACGCTGGCGTGCTGGCCCGCCGCGATGATCCCGCGCATCTGGCCGAACTGGCGCAGCACGGCATCCAGCCCATCGACTTCGTCGTCTGCAACCTCTATCCCTTCAGCGAGACGATTGCGCAGCCCGGCGTGACACTGGACGACGCCATCGAGAAGATCGACATCGGCGGAGTGACGCTGCTGCGCGCCGCCGCTAAGAATTTCGCCTCGGTGACGGTCATCGCGCGGCCCGAAGACTACGAGGAGACACTGATCGAGCTGGAGACGACCGGCGGCGTCAGCCTGGAGACGCGCCGCCGCCTCGCCATCACCGCCTTTCAGCTCACCGCGCTATATGACACCGCCATCGCGGCCTACCTGCGGCGCGGGCAGGAGGACGCCGCCTTCCCGGAACAGATGACGCTGGGGCTGCGGCGGCTGCGCAAGCTGCGCTACGGCGAGAATCCGCATCAGGCGGCAGCGCTCTACGGCTGGACACAGGATCATGGCGGGCTGGATGAGCACGCCGACGAGGCCAACGACAGCCACGAGGCGACGCAGCCCGCGCAGGCCATCGCCACGGTGGCAGGCTCGCACATGCTGCACGGCAAGGAGATGGGCTACAACAATCTGCTCGATCTGGATGGCGCGCTGGCCGCCGTCGCCAGCTTCAGCGCGCCCACCACGGCCATCATCAAGCACACCAATCCGTGCGGGCTGGCCTGCGGCGATACGCTGGCGCAGAGCTACATCCGCGCGCATGCCGGTGATCCCGTCTCGGCCTACGGCGGCATCGTTGGCTTCAATCGCGAGGTGGATGAGGCCACCGCGCAGGAAGTCTCGCATCTCTTTTACGAGGCTATCATCGCGCCGAGCTACTCAGAGGCGGCGCTAGCCCTGCTGACGAAGAAGAAGAATCTGCGCCTGCTGGCGACCAACACGCCGATTGGGCCAGCCTCGCCCGCCAGCATGGCGGCCAACGCTCACGACATGAGCCGCATGGATGTGCGGCGCGTCAGCGGCGGCCTGCTGATCCAGACGGCGGATATGGTGAGCGAGCTGGATACGCAGCGCAAAGTGGTGACGGAGCGCGAGCCAACCCTGGAGGAACTGACCGATCTGCTCTTCGCCTGGAAGGCCGTGCGGCATGTCAAATCCAACGCCATCGTGCTGGCCAAGAACCTGATGATCGTCGGCGTGGGCGCCGGGCAGATGAGCCGCGTTTACAGCGTGCAGATCGCGGTGGAGCGCGCGGGTGATCGCTCGCGCGGCTCCGTGATGGCCTCCGACGCCTACTTCCCTTTCCCGGATAGCGTGGAGACGGCGGCCAAGGCGGGCATCACAGCCATCATCCAGCCGGGCGGCTCGATCCGCGATGAGGAGTCCATCAAGATGGCGAATACCTATGGCATCGCCATGATCGTCACCGGCCAGCGCCATTTCCGGCATTAGAGAGCGCGCGCCGTTTCGAGGGTTGGTGAAAGGTCGCGGCCATGAATGGCCGGCGCACGGGACGGACGGGGCTTAAAATCCCCTGTGCGTCGCTGCGTAGCAGCGCACATGACGGCCTTTCAAGGCCGAGAACGACCAGCGCAGAGAGGAAGCATCATGCAGAAGATCGCCATTCTCTCGGATATCCACGGCAATCTGCCCGCGCTCGAAGCGGTGCTGGCGGCGATTGCCGACGAGACTATCACGCGCATCGTCTGCCTCGGTGATGTCGCCGCTCTCGGCCCGCAGCCCCACGAGGTCATCACCCGATTGCGCGCGCTGGGCTGCCCCGTCGTGATGGGCAACACCGACGCCGCCCTGCTGGCGCTGCGGCGTGGCGACAGCGCGCCGGGCTACGACGACGACGACCGCTGGATCGCCGCTCAGCTCACGGACGATGATGTGACCTACATCCACACGTTTCAGCCGACGGTCAGCGAGTCGCTGAGCGAGGGTGTGACGCTGCTGTGCTATCACGGCTCGCCGCGCTCGTATGATGAGCGCATCACCGCCGAGACATCAGACGCCGCGCTCGACGAGATGCTGGCCGCGACGCCCGCGCAGCTCTACGCCGGTGGCCACACGCACCAGCAGCTCCTGCGGCGTTACCGCGATGCGCTGATCCTCAATCCTGGCGCGGTGGGCTTTGCCAAGGACGCCATCGCGCCCGCCACGACGATTCGCAATCCTTCCTGGGCGGAATACGCCGTCGTCGCGAGCGACGGCGCGCGACTCGACATCTCGCTGCGGCGCGTTCCCTTCGACCTCGATGCGCTCTTCGCCGCGCAAGACGCCTCCCCCATCCCGCGCGCTCGCTGGCGCAAGGGCGAGTGGCGGCGCGTATGAGCGTCCTACCGCGCTAGAGGAGGGAGCATCGCATGACGCGCGTCTTCATCGCGCTCGATCTGAGCGAGGCCGCTCGCGAGGCGCTGCGGCGCGAGGAGCGGCGGCTGGCCCGCGCCCTGCCCGATGTCCGTTTTGCCGCGCCTGAAGGAATGCACCTGACGCTGGCCTTTCTGGGCGACGTGGACGATGCGGCGCTGGCGCAGGTCATCGCGCTGACTGGCGAGGTGGCCAGCCATGCCGGGCCATTCGAGCTGGCGCTGGCAGGGCTGGGCGTCTTTGGGCCGCCACACGCGCCGCGCGTCATCTGGGCAGGGGTCGACGGCGAGACGCCGCGCCTGCTGGCCCTCCAGCGGCGCCTGGCCGATGCGCTGGAGGCGCTGGGCTTTCCCCGCGAGCAGCGTCCCTTCTCGCCGCATCTGACGCTGGCGCGACTCAAGCGCCCGCTCGACGACACGGCGGCCCAGCGCCTGCGCGCGCTGCTGGCTGGCCCGCCGCCCGCGCCGACACGCTGGCGGGTGGACGACCTGCGAGTCATGCGCAGCGATCTGGCGGCGACAGGCGCACGCTACTCCGCGCTCAGCATCGCGCCGCTGGCGGGCGACCTGCACGCAGGCGGTCGCCGGGGCAGGTGAGGGCAGGTGATAGAATGTCGTGGCGCGCTAGCGTCTGCGAGCAGTTTCATCATCCCGCGCCTGTGAAAGCGAGAGATAGAGCATGGCAGCCGAGAATTCCTTCGATGTCGTTTCCCAGTATGATGAGCAGGAGTTGGTCAACGCGCTCGACCAGACCCGCCGCGAAGTCCTCACGCGCTACGACCTGAAGGACACCAAGACCGAGATTGACTACGACGGCAAGAAGAGCCTGACCATCCTCACGGCCAGCGAGTTCACGCTCAAGAGCGTGCGCGACGTGCTGGAATCGAAGCTGCTGCGTCGCAATCTCTCGCTCAAGATACTCAAAGATGGCAAGCTGGAACAGGCCAGCGGCGGCATGGTGCGCCAGCACATCGAACTGCAGCAGGGCATCAACCAGGATCTCGCCCGCGAGATCAGCAAGGCGGTTCGCGACAACTTCCCCAAGGTCAAGTCGCAGATTCAGGGCGACGCCATCCGCGTGACCGCCAAGAGCAAAGATGACCTCCAGGCCGTGCAGCAATTCCTGAAGGGCAAGGACTACTCCGTCCCGCTGCAATTCAACAACTATCGGTGAGCAGCGAGCTAGTGGCGCGTGGGCGACTCCGTGGCCACCTCGGCCTTGGCTGAGGCTCTGGCTGAGGCTCTGGCTGAGGCTCTGGCTGAGGCTCTGGCTGAGGCTTTGGCTGAGGCTTTGGCTGAGGCTCTGGTCGCCGCCAGCGCCTGCGATGGCGTGCGCCCCCGCTGCGCCTGCTGGGCCTGCTGCAAGCGACGCATGCGCCAGCGGTGAACAAGCCCCCAGACGCCGAGCAGCGCCACCAGCAGCAGCCCGATGGTCAGCGCCGTCAGGATCGTGCTATCGCCGAGCGTGTCGAAGAGGCCCGTGATATAGGAGGTCAGCAGGCCGACACGTCGCTGCAACACCGCGCCCAGCAGGAAGTAGAGCGCCGACCAGATGAACCCGGCCAGCGCGGCGGAGGGCGCGAAGTCGCGGTAACGGACGTTCGACAGGCCACACATCACCGTCGTCGGGATGCGCAAACCGGGGATCAGCCGACCCAGGATGATCGCCAGCGGGCCACGCTTGATGATCCAGCCTTCGATGCGCTCCATGCGCTGCGGATTCAGGTGCAGGTAGCGACCATAGCGATTGAGGAAGGAGCGCCCGCCCAGCCGCATCGCCCAGTAGAGCGCCGATGAGCCGAGGAAGACGGCCAGCGTGCAGAGCGCCAGTACCTGGATGGTATAGGCCAGCGTGCGGTGTGGCTGCGCGCCTGCCAGCGCGATGAAGGTATCGCCCGGCGCGGGGAGCGGAATGCCCGCCTCTTCGATCAGCAGCAGGGCGAAGAGCGCCCACATGCCGTAGAGATGCAGGAAATGCAACGCGAAGTGCGTCATATCCGGCAGGAACTGCATATCACCTTTATCCAGAATGCCCCCGTCGCGTTCTACAACGCCCGTAGCATAACACCTCGCGCCACGATGCGCAGCAACCTCCGCGCGATGTACCACGACGCGCCCTCACCCCTGGCCCTGTGGGCGAGGGGAGCCGCGCTCACGATCCCGCTCAGTGGGAACCACACGACGCCTGACCGTTTCTGGCGCCAAATCTGCAAGGCAGACGCGCGTCACGTCGTCAACGGCGATGGACGTGGATGTGCGCAGATGTCAATCTGGAGAGCGAAGGAGATGCTGCCATGGATCCCAGCGGATCGTACGATCCCACCAATGACGCCGAGGGCGATGTGCGCGACCCAGCACAGCAGGCGCTTGACCGCGCTGGCGCTATCGGCGACACCAGCAACGAGGGGTTGCTGGGCGAGCCATCGGGCGCGGGCGCGGGCGCGACGGGTGTCGTCGGCCAGCCATCGGGCACAGGCGCAGGCGCCAGCGGAGTCGCGGGAAGCTCTGCGGGCAATACCTGGAACAATCCCGCTCAGCAGGGGATGGCTGACATGCCAGCGGGCGACCCTGCATCGGCGGCGTCGAGCCAGGGAATCGATCCGAGCGGCTATGACACAACCAATCAGGGTCTGGGTTCCCAGGCCGCTGATCCCAGCCAGGGAGGGCAATCTGGCATGAACAACGATCCCAACCAGAACTATGATCCTGACCAGGGCAATCAGGACGGCATGCGCAACGATCCCGATCAGGGCAATCAGGGTGGCATGCGTGGCGACCAGAACTACGATCCCAACCGGCAGGGCATGGGTGGCATGTCCAATGACCCAGATCAGGGCGGTATGAGTGGCCAGGGCAGCCAGGGCTACGATCCCGATCAGGGGATGAGTGGCCAGGGCGGCATGTCCAACGACCCGAATCAGCAGGGCATGGGCGGTCAACAGGGCTACAACGACCCCGACCGCCAGTCCGACCAGAGCTACAACGACCCTTCATCGAACAGCTAACCGGGCATTCCCTGACGCGACCAGACTGCGCGCAGTTGAACGCTATTCCCTTTCGCCGCCACGGCGTCTCCGACATGAGGCAGCCCTGGCGGCGTCTTTGCGCCTCTGGCAGCCGCTCGCCCGCCTTGCGCTCCGGCGCCTCTTCGCTCATATGCTATGATGGCCGTGCATTGCTGACGGCTTGCCATGGCTCGCCGCTGTGGCCTCGTCGCATTGGCAGCGTGAGAAGGCGTTCCAGGTCGCGCGCCAAGCTGCGCGCAAGGAGTGAAACCCTCAGTATGGTCACGTTGTTCAAACGATTTCGCCGCCTGACCGTCGTGCTGGATGAGCCACGCGAGGACAAGCGCTTCCGTCTCTTTGGGGGCCGTCGCCATCTGGTCGCAGTACCATATCCGCTCCCCAAAGATATGAGTGAGATCAACCGGCTCGACTTCCAGCACTACCTGCTGCGCACCGGATTTGGCGGCAACTTCATCGCGCCCGTCAGCGATCCACGCGCCATCCTCGATGTTGGCTCTGGCTCGGGGCGCTGGTCGATGGAGGTCGCGACGACCTACCCGCGAGCGCAGGTGGTGGGCGTCGACCTCGTGCCGCCTTCGGTAGAGGATGCGCAGGTGCTGGGCAACGGACTGGATGCGCGCCCCGTCAATTTCACCTTCGCCACGGGCAACATCCTCGAAGGGCTGCCTTTCCCAGATGCGAGCTTCGACTTCGTTCATCAGCGCCTGCTGATCACCGCCATCCCCAAGGATCGCTGGCCCAGCGTCATCGCCGAGCTGGCGCGCGTCACGCGCCCCGGCGGCTGGGTGGAGCTGGCCGAGTGCGGCGTACCAGTGCGCGGCGGCGAGGGGCTGATGGGGCTCTGGGGAAGCTGGATCGAGTTCCTGCAGGGACGCGGCGTAGATTTCACGCTGGGCCACAGCGCTGGCCAGATGCTCGCCAACGGCGGCCTGGGCAATGTGCAGCAGCGCCAGATGAATTTCCCGATGGGCGACTGGGGCGGGCGCATTGGCCGCGCCTCCGCCACCGATTGCCTCGCCGTGGGGCGGGCGTTGCGCGCGGGCGTCGTCGCCTCGCACATCCTGCCCGAGGCGGAATATGATCGCCTCTTTGCGCTGACCGAGCAGGAGTTCGCCAACAAGCGCGGCGGTGGCGTGCTACCCTTCTATCTGGCTTGCGGCCAGCGCGGCTTGTAGGAGACCTCACCCCCGGCCCCCTCTCCCACGAGGAGAGGGGGAGTTTGGAGGGGCGTCATATAGACGAGGTGTTTGCCGATGGCGCGCTGCTGGGGTGGGCGCGTGCTGACGCTTGGGGGCGCGCTGCTGACCATCGTGGCGTTCGTCTGCCCGTGGTTCGATGTCTATAAGCTGAACGACCCCAGCTATGTGTTTCCCAGGCGCGGTTACAGCCCGTGGATGGTGCTGCAGAGTGCGCGGCTCGATGCGAATGGCGTGGTGGTCTGGGTGTTCGCGCTGCTCGTCGCGGGGATGGCGCTCACCTGCCTGGCGCTCGCGATGGCGCGCTCGCCGCAAGGGCAAGCGACCAGGCGGTCTCTTGCCCTCGTACTGGCGGTGGTGGGCCTAGTCATGGTTGGGCTGGCTCTGTACGGCGTCCCATTCGATCTCTCATTTAGCTGGCCATTTCTCGACTCCGATATCGTCTACGGCGCGTATCTGGCGCTGGCGGGGATGCTGTGCGTCATCTTTGGGGTCGGCCTCGATTCCGCCACCCGCCCCGTCGCATAGCGCCCCAGCGCTCCCCCACCAGCCAGCCAGCCTATTCCTTGGTGAACAGCTTCCAATGGCCCTCGGAGATGACCTCGACAGCGCCATCAACGACTTGTATGGCGGTCTGATCGTCGATCGCGTACGTGGGCACGGGGAGCCGCGCAGCCCATTGCTCGGCGTTGGCCAGGGAAGCGTCCAGGTGATGCTCGTGATCCAGGTGCGGAATCAGCGCAAAGTCCACCAATCCCACTCCGTGAGCCTTGACCAGGGTCATGCTGAGTTCCCCCTGGGGTGTGGTGAAGGTGATGTCTTCCGACGAGAGCGGTTCACCGCTGCCCCTGGGCGGATGGGGGTAGGTCTCGCCGAAGGTGGCGCTCGCCGCTATGCTCCCGGCGCTCACCCCCACGTAGACCGCCTCGCGCGGAAGCGTCGGCAGCAGGGCTGCCAGCCCCGACTGTCGCATCCAGTGGCTCAGATACAGGGGGTCGCCGCCCCAAAACAACAGGGCGTCCGTCTCCTGAACTGTGGGGATCCACGCTTCATCCTCGATGCTGGGCAGCGCGGTCAGCTCCAGCACGCCCATCGACTTCCACCCCAATCCGCTCAGGGGGCTGGGGGCTGTTCCACTGATCGCCTGCCAGGCCATGCGAGCGCCGCCAGGGAAGGGGTAGATGGCGGTGGGAATGAAGAGGGCGCTCGACTCGGCGATCGGTTTGCCCAGCAGCTCGACCAGCGCGTTGTGGATGCTTGTGTTGCTGATGCCTGAAGACGTGAGCAGTAGTTTCATGATGTCTCTCCTGGCCTCTCCTCGAAAATGCAGGCGGGCCGTCAATCTCCATAGCCCGCTTGAGTCCCGTCTAGACGCCCTTGCGCAAACCTTCCTCAATGGAGGTGATGTGCTCGGCCGCATGCCCCGCTCTCCCAGCAAAGATGTCGCCGGCGACTCCGTCACCAACGACCGTGGGCGCCGAAGCAGCCAGCTGCTCATCAGTGAACTGACTCAGGAGGTTCAGCGTGTCTTGCCGCGCTATCTGGAACTCCGCTGTCAGCGTCTCCAGCGTGTCATCATGGCGCGCGCTCACGACGGCTTGATTGATGTTGGCGACAGCCAGCTCCAGCCGCTCCTGCTCCTCTGGGGTCAGCGCATCCCAATCGCCCAGCGTGCCCGGCAGGGGCATCTCCGCCGGATATTGACTGCGTAAGAAAGCGTCACGAGGCTCACCTGCGAGTGTGCGGCGCAGCAACCGTTGGATGTTGCGCTCGTTTTGCACCAGGTGAGCAAAATGATCCTTGGCGCGCCACGGAGGGGCTCCGGGAACATCACTTGGCGTCGCCGGGCGCTCCAGGTCGTGCAGGCTCAGTCCGTGAAAAAACGCTAGCAC
This sequence comes from Ktedonobacterales bacterium, assembly GCA_036258195.1. Taxonomy (GTDB): domain Bacteria; phylum Chloroflexota; class Ktedonobacteria; order Ktedonobacterales; family JADMIN01; genus JAKAIY01. The sequence goes on along the minus strand of DATAED010000163.1, from coordinate 2,469 downwards.
CTGCGTTTGCGACGCCGCAAGGGTTTCCAATATCTCTGCGCGTGTGGGCATATGTACGCTCCTAGAAACCAGGCGCTCAGAACTGATGTCGCGTGTGGCCGAAGGGGTCGCCCTTGGCGAACGCGAAGACCTTCGTGGGTGTGACAGCGAATACAAAGATCGCATCAGGGAGTGTCTCGTGCTCGTCGTGGTGGTAAAAGCAGCCGTCACGCACCCAATATTGCCAACGCCCATCCCAGTGGGTCGCCCACACGCTCGCGAGCTGTTCGAGTTGATTCTGGTCGGTGATGCGCACGGCGTCGCCCTCAACGACGATGTCGAGTCCTTCCTGCCAGTGGTTGCAGCCAGTCGTCAGAATGACGTGAGCGTTCCCACGCAGGTTGATGGCTTTCTGCTCGGTGTCAGCCGTGCTGAAGTGCAGCGCACCGTTGTGCCACACACCGACCACCGGAGTGACGTGCGGGCGACCGTCGGCGCGCACCGTCGAGAGCCAAAACACCTCGGCGGCCTCCAGCGCCTGCTGTGTCTGCTCCCACTGCGTGGCCACGGCGTCCGGGTCGCTGTAGCGTGAATCCAGAGTGGTGACTGGCGCACTCATGTCATTGCGCTCCTTTCGAGCGTTCAGCCCAACCGCTCAGCGCGGCCGCTCGTCGCGATCAGCAAGGTTGTGGCGCTGAAGGTAGGTTCGGCGCCTAGCGCGCAGTATAGCGGTCGAATCGGCGCCGTGCTTCTTGTATCTTGCTCAAAATGGGCCTTGAATCGCCCATCAGCCAACCGGACTAGCCCAGCCGGGGCGATATTTCTCCATTTCCGATTGGCGCCTCCTGCATTGGATAAGCTAGACATCGCAAGCAGTGAGGAGCTGGCGGCGACCCCTTCGCGGGCCGCCCCAGCCATGAAAAGGGAGACGCTGATGTCTGCGCCAACTACCCCAGAGCCAACCGCGCCGACCACGCCCAGCGTGCTGGTGCACCTGCCAGCGGAGCTGCGCGCCCGCACTGGCGAGCAGCCCAGCATCATGGTCGCCAGCGGCGACGTGCGCACGATCATCGCGGCGCTCGATCAGGCATTCCCTGGCCTGCGGTTCAATCTCTGCGCTGAGACAGGCGAGCTGCGACCGTTCGTCAACATCTTCGTCGATGGGCGCAACGTGCGCTTCGGCTCGGCCCTCGACACACCCGTCGCCGCTGGCTCGGTGATGCACATCATCCACTCGGTGGCTGGCGGCTGAGACACGCCAACCTTGACAGCTCGCCCACGATCAACGCAGGACAAACGCTTCTTCTGGCATAGGAGGTTCCTCGATGGCGTCCTCTGACTCCACCGCTCTCCGCTCCGGCGAGACGGTCGTGCTGCTCGGCACAAAACGCGGCCTCTTCACCGTGCGCTCACGCGATCGCGTCAACTGGGAGTGCGCGCCTACCACGCTGGCTGGCACGCGCGTCTACAACGCCGCCCTCGACCAGCGCGGCGGCAGGCGGCGCATCTACGCCGCCGACAACGGCGACTTCTTCGGCACATTCCTGCGCTACAGCGACGACTTCGGCCAGACCTGGCAGGAGCCAGAGCGCGGCATCCAGTTCCCGGAGGAGAGCGGCCTCAAGCTGGAGAACATCTGGACGATCGTGCCGGGCCGTCCCTCCGAGCCAGATGTGGTCTATGTGGGCGTGGATCCCGCCAGCCTGTGGGTCAGCGAAGACGCAGGCGTCACCTGGAGCCTGAACGAGGGTCTGGCGCAGCATCCCACGCGCAAAGACTGGCAACCGGGCGCGGGCGGCCTCTGCCTGCACACCATCGTTCCCGACTACGCCGATCCGCAGCGCATGTGGGTGGGCATCTCGGCGGTCGGCTGCGTGCGCACCGATGACGGCGGCAAAACGTGGCAGTTCAAGAACAAGAACACGCGCGCTGGCTTCCAGCCAGACATCTATCCAGAGTACGGCCAGTGCCTGCATCGGATGATCCAACACCCAACGCAATCCAATACGCTCTATCAGCAGAACCACTGCGGCGTCTACCGGAGTGATGACGCTGGCGACAACTGGACGGACATCCAGCGCGATCTGCCGTCGGAGTTTGGCTTCCCCATCGCGCTCGATCCCGGCCACCCCGATACGGTCTTCACCATCGTCGAGGATGAGGGGCGCAACAACTTCGGTAAGCAGTTCACCGTCTATCGCACGCGCGATGGCGGCGAGCAGTGGGAGTCGCTGACCGAGGGCCTGCCGGGCGGCGGCAACGTGCGGCTGGGCGTGCTGCGCCACGGCATGGCCACCGATAGCCACGATCCCTGCGGCGTCTACGTCGGCACGAACACCGGGCAGCTCTTCGCCAGCGCCGATGGCGGCGAGAGCTGGCATGTGGCCGCCGACTTCCTGCCGTCGATCTACTCCGTCAACGTCGCAGTGATCGAGTAGCCCCCCGCTATGGCGGGTGAACGGCCTCTAGCTCCCCCTCTCCCCGTGGGAG
>DATAED010000162.1:0-3893 GCA_036258195.1 Ktedonobacterales bacterium | reverse complement strand
GAAGTAGAACAGCGAGCGCAACGAGGCGTTGTAATAGTCGCGGTTGAGCGTGTCGAAGTGCTCGTAGTTGCGCTGCTCGCGGTTGAAGAGCTGCACGACCTGCGTGCCGGCGATATTCTCGGCGACATTGGCGTTGATGCGTGCCAGACGCACGCGAATCTGGCGAAAGGTGTCGCGCATGACGCGCTGGAAGTAGCGCGTGACCAGCGCCAGCGGTGGGAAGACGATGCAGACGATCAGCGCCAGCAGCCAGTTCTCGAAGAACATCACTACGATGATGCCGATCAGCGTCATGACATCGCCCAGCAACGCCACCGACCCAGAGCGGAAGAGTTGATCGAGCGAATCGACATCGTTGGTAATGCGCGTCATCAGGCGGCCCACGGGGTTGTGGTCGAAGAACGAGAGCGAGAGCCGCTGGAGGTGATTGAACATTGCCGAGCGCAAGTCATACATCACCTTCTGCCCGATGACGCTCAAGATGAAGTTCTGCGCATAGCGCAGGCCGAAGCCCAGGCACAGCGTCAGCAGGTAGATCACTCCCAGCAGCAGCACGCCGTTCATGCGGTCGAGCTGGCTCAGACCGGCAGAGTGAACCGGCACGATGTAGCGATCAATCGCCACCTGTGTGATGTACGGGCCGAGCAGATCATTGCCGACTGAGACGAGCGCCACCAGCACCGTCACCCAGACGAGCTTGTGGTACGGGCGCACGAAGACCCACAGCCGCCGCACGAGCCGCGCGTCGTACGCTTTGCCGAGAATCTCATCGTCCTGAAAGTATGACTGCGCCATGCCTAGGCTTCCTCCTGCTGGAGCGCGGCATTCGCGCGCGTATCGAGATCGTGGTCGTCATCGCGGTCGTCGGGCGACTCGTCGTCGCCTTCCAGCTCTTCAGCCAGCAATTGACGGCGATACATGTCGGCATAGAGGCCGCCGAGCGCCAGCAGGTCGAGATGCGTTCCCCGCTCCACGATGCGCCCCTCATCCAGCACGACGATCTGATCGAGGTTCTTGATGGTGGAGATGCGGTGGGCGATCACGATGGAGGTACGCCCCTGCATCACGCCGTGCAGTCGCTGCAAAATGGCCGCCTCGGTGTGGGTATCGACGCTGGAGAGCGAGTCATCCAGAATCAGGATCAGCGGGTCTTTGGCGATGGCCCGTGCGATACCCGCGCGCTGCTTCTGCCCGCCCGAGAGCGTCACCCCGCGCTCGCCGATCATCGTCTCCACGCCCGCCGGGAAGTCCTGCACATCGCCGCCAAGTTGCGCGATGTCCAGCGCGTCGAGCATCTGCTCTTCGGTCAGATTGGGAGCGCCAAAGCCGACGTTCTCGCGAATCGAGAGCGAGAAGAGGAAGTTCTCCTGCGGCACATAGCCCAGACTGCGGCGCAGCTCCACCAGCGGGATTGCGCGCACATCGTGGCCATCAATCTCCACCGAGCCGCCGGTCACATCGTAGACGCGCGCCAGCAGGTTCACCAGCGACGACTTGCCCGCGCCCGTCGGCCCCACGATGGCCAGCGATGAGCCAGCAGGCACGTGGATGTTGATGTCGCTCAGCGCCTCGTGCTCGCCGTAGTTCAGACTGACATGGCGGAAATCCACTGCGCCGCGCGTGGGGGCCGCAGCGGGCTGCGTCTGCGCGTCATCGGCGATGGCGGGCGGCGCGTCGCGCACCTCGGTGATGCGGCTGAGCGAGGCTGATCCCTGCTGCACCAGATTCACCGTCCAGCCAAGCGAGATCATCGGCCAGCTCAGCGCGGCCAGGTAGGTATTGAAGCGCACCAGCCGCCCCAGCGTAATGCGCCCGGTGATGACATCCATGCCGCCACGCCACAGCAGGATGGCAATCGCCAGACCGGAGATGAAGTACATCGTTGGCCAGAGGAGCGAGTTGAGCTGCGCAAACGAGATCGCGCGGCGCACATATTCGGCGTTGACCTCGTTGAAGGCGTCCAGCTCGGCGTCTTCCTGCGCATATGCCTTGACGACGCGGATGCCGGAGAAGTTCTCCTGCGCGCGGGCCGAGACCTCACCAAACTGATCCTGCACTAGTCGATAGCGTCGCCGGATTCCGCCGCTGACGAAGATGAACATGAGCGACATCAGCGGCATGACGGTCAGCGAGTAGAGCGTCAGTTGCGGGTCAATCGTGACCATCGCGATGCCGGTGACAACCAGCGCGACGGTGGCGTTGGTCAGATTGCTGACGCCGGGACCAAGCATCTGGCGCACCTGTGAGAGATCGTTGGTGGCGCGGGCAACCAGATCACCGATCTTGCGATGCTGGAAGTAGGCCAGATCGAGCCGCTGGAAATGGCGAAACAGGTCGCTGCGCATCTCATACTCGATGCTGCGCGAGGCCGAGTTGACCACGAACCGCGACGCGAACTGGAACGCGCCTGCCCCCAGCGCCACGCCGATGATCAGCAGCGCCGAGAGCGTCAGGCTAGCGACGCCGGCATGACGGCCCAGCCCGTCGATGACGTTCTGCAAGATCAGCGGCGGCACGAGGGCGATCAGGTTGGAAATGACGATGAGGATCACGCCAAAGAGGAGCGTCGGCGCTCGCCGCAGCATGTATCCCTGAACCGCGCGTAAAGTCTTCATGATACCTATCTTAGGGTGCAGAAAGGTCGCTCTACAAGTGTCATGGTGTGATGGTCATGCGTCGGCGGCGGCGCGGGCAAACGCGGCATGTATGATGTCCATCAGACAAGCTGACGGCCCCTCAGACGCGCGCTGCGCCCGGGCGCCTGTCTGGCACGCTGGGAGACGCAGGATGCGGCGCACACGCCGCGACCAGGTCAGGTCTGGCGAGCGCCCCAGCGTGACACCCGCAATGTCAGCGGGAGAATTCGGAGAAGGCGAGGGCTGGCTGGCTCAGCCCATCGCTTCGGCTGGCTGCAACAGGCTGTAGCTGTTGCCGTAGAGGTCGATCAGGACTGCTTCCAGTCCATAGGGCTGCTCGGTGGGTGGCGAGACGAAGGTGACACCGCGCTCGACCAACTGGCCGTAGTCAGACTGGCAGTCGGTGGTGTAGAGCACCCAGGTGGGATTCTTGCCCACGCTGGCCAGCATCTCTCGTGCGCCCTGCTCGCCGTGCATCGATTCGAGCGGCTGCTGGAGCACCACCTCCAGCTCGCGCTGGCCGGGAGGAGCCACCGTCAGCCAGCGTGCGCCGGGGCCGAAAGACGCATCGGCGCGCTTCTCAAATCCCAGCTTCTCTGTGTAGAAGGCCAGCGCTTCATCCTGATCACGAACGACGATAGTGACTCGTGCGAGGCGCGTAATCATTGGCGCTGTGTCCCTTCCAGGCGCATCACGTCTTCGCGTCGTATGCGCCAAACCGTGTGTTGGAACGATGTCGCGAGCCTGTCGCTAGCGTCCCCCATTCACCTACGTTCACCCCGACGTCAAGCTCACAGAAAGCGGCTGCGAGGTCGTAGCGCCGCGCCCATCACCTGCTCGATGTCCATCCACAGCGAGCCTGTGGTGACGTAGCGCAGCTCGGCTTCGGCCTGCGTGCGCGCCAGTCGCCGCAGCCGCCCGACTGGCCGCAGCCGCAGCAATCCGGGCTTCGCGCCCAGCCGCGCCAGCTCGCTCGCTGGGCGTCCCGCGAAGGATTCGACTCGCCACGGCGCTGGCCCGACCAAGCTCATCGCGCCGCTCAGCACGCTCCAGAGCGCAGGCGCCCGCGACAGCCGCGCGTCGCTGAGCCAGGCGTCGGGCCGCGCAGATGCGGCATCTCGCAGCCTGATCTGGCGCAGGCGGTAAACCCGGCCGCCGCGCGTGGCGCATGCCAGCGCGACGATAGCTCGCCTATGGTATCGTACCCGCACGGCGAGGCTCGCCGCAAGCAACAGCGGCAGCGCGCAGACGAGCAGC
>DATAED010000161.1:0-4107 GCA_036258195.1 Ktedonobacterales bacterium | reverse complement strand
TGACGATGGCATCCCTGGCCGAGAAGCGCGTCGTGCCCTTGAGCTGTTCGGCGAAGAGCTGGTACAGCGTGCGACCGCCTTCGTCGCGTTCCTTCCACTGCGCCTCGGGAATCAGGCAGACGGTGGCGTTGGTCTGCGGGTCGAGATCGATCACCAGCACGCGCTTGTGGTGCTCCAGCGCCAGGAAGTGGGCTAGCGAGAGGGTCAGAGTGGTCTTGCCTACTCCGCCCTTGAGATTGATGAGGCTGGTGACCGTTGGCATGCCCGCTGTATCCCTTCCCGCCGTGTCTCGCTGGTTGAGTGTGCGGCGTCAGTGCGCCACCCATCGCCAGCGTATGATACGCAAGGGGGCAGCGACGGGCAAGGGGCCTATTCTGGCTAGGATACGCTCACGGACGATCGGCGACCGCTGCAGGGCGCCCTTGACGGCCGATATGTGTATGTGATATATCACATGCATGAATACACTGCCGACCATCGAAAGCCAGTCCCTGCGCGAGCGCGTCTATCGGGCGCTGCGCGATGCGCTCGTCGCTGGCGAGCTGGCGCCGGGCGAGCGCCTGCGCGATCAGGATCTGGCGGCGCGGCTGGGCGTCAGCCGTACGCCAGTGCGCGAGGCGCTGCAGCGGCTCGAAGATGAGGGGCTGGTCGAGACGGCGCCGCGTGCCTTGACACGGGTGGCGTCGCTCGATGCGGTGGCTGCGCGCGAGGCGTTTCCGGTCGTCGCCGCCCTGCATGCTCTGGCCGCGCGGCATGGCGTCGCGCGCCTGGACGCCGCAGACATCGCAGCCATGCGCGCCGCCAACGACGAGCTGGCGGGCGCCATCGCCGCGCTCGATCCCGCCACGGTGCGACGCGCCATCGCGGCAGATGACCGTTTTCACGCCGTGCTGCTGCGGGCGGCGGGCAATGGGGAGATTACGCGCACGCTAGAGCGCCTGACGCCCAAGGTGCGCCGCCTCGAATACGCTCAGTTTGGCTCGCTCGCCGGACGCAAGTCTGTGCAGCAGCACAGCGCCATCATCGCCGCCTGCGAGCGCGGCGAGAGCGAGCTCGCCGCGACGCTGGTGGAGGAGAACTGGCTGGCGCTCGGCCAGCTCATCGCCGCCTCGCTGAGTGAGCCAACTACCCAGCAGCACGAGAATGTTGAGGAGTCCAGAGGCGCTGGCGGTTAAAACCGCGCCCGGGAGGCCTACGGCCGCAAAGCTCGGCTCCGCCTGCCGCCTGCGCGGACTGAGACGTTTCCGAACCCGCGCAGGCGGGTTTCGCGGCGGCCCGCAGGGCGGACGCAGCCCGGAGGGCCGCCTCCCAGGCGCGATTTCAATCGCTGGCCGTTCCCGCTCAGGGCGACACGCGCATCCCAGAGGAGAGACCATCATGGCGACTACCACATCGAAGAGCGCCAGCACGACTGGCAGCCAGTTTGAGGTTCACGACGCGGCCACGCTGGCCAGCGCACGCGCGCTGCTCGACGCCTGCCGCGCGCCGGAGGAGATGGCGCAGGCGGTGGTGGACGCCGTCAAGCGCAACGAGGCGTGGCGCGGCGAGCAATGCCTGAATCTGCTGGCCCCGGAGGCGCCCACCAGCCCCACCGTGCGAGCGCTGCTCGCTTCAGAGATCGGCACGCGCGCCGCCGAGGGGCATATCGGCCCGGTCAATCTCTGGTTCGCCGGCACGCGCTACATCGACGAGGTTGAATCGCTGTGTGTGGAGCTGCTCAAGCAGGTGTTCCACGCGCGCTACGCCGACCATCGGCTGGTCGCCAGCATGGTTGGCAACCTCGCCGTCTACACGGCGCTCACCGAGCCGGGCGATCTCATCATGAGCCTCGCGCAGCCCGTCGGCGGACACTCCAGCAATCGCCCCGATGGTCCGGCGGGGGTACGCGGGTTGCATATCGTGGATGTGCCATTCGATCCCGTCGAGTTGACCGTGGATGTGGAGCGCTTCGCCACGGTGGCCCGCGCGGTGCGGCCCAAACTGGTGACGCTGGGCGCCTCGATGACGCTCTTCCCATTCCCCATCGAAGAGATGGCGGCCATCGTCAGCGAGTGGGGCGGGCGCATCTATTTCGACGGCGCGCATCAGCTCGGTCTGGTGGCGGGCGGCCAGTTTCAGGCTCCGTTGCGCGAGGGCGCCGCTGTGATGACCGGCTCGGCGGGCAAGACGTTCAGCGGCCCGCAGAGCGGCATCATGGTGTGGGATGACCCGGCGCTGACCGAGCCGCTGACGCATGCGGTCTTCCCTGTGCTGGCGGCCACCCATCAGGTCAATCGTGTCGCCGCGCTGGCTGTCTCCGCCGCCGAGATGATCGCCTTCGGCCAGACCTACATGGCGCGCATCGTGGCGAACGCGCAGGCGCTGGGCACGGCGCTGGCGGAGAGCAGCGTTCCGCTGCTCGGCGCGCACAAAGGCTACACCCGCACGCATCAGGTGATCGCCGATGTGCGCCAGTTCGGCGGTGGGCTGGAAGTCGCGCATCGGCTGGCCCGCGCCAACATCATCACCAACAAGAACCTCATTCCCAGCGACCAGCCGGAGGATTGGGATCGTCCCGGCGGCCTGCGCATTGGCACAACCGAGGTGACGCGCCTGGGCATGGATGAATCCGACATGGCGACCATCGCCGACTTCATCGCGCGCGTGCTGGTCGAGGGGGTCGCGCCGGAGCGCATCGTGGATGATGTAGTGACCTTCCGGCAGCCTTTCCAGACCGTCTACTATTGCTTCGAGGCCGAGCAGCCGCCGACGAGAGGATAACGCGCTTCGAACGGCGGTGAGCCGAGCGGGCCAGATCTAGTCTGGTCTAGCCTGGCCCGCCGCCCAGCAGCCGCGGCCGTACCCGTAGCTGGTGATCGAACCAGCGCAGGCGGCCCGCCAGCCCCAGCCCGCTCAGCGGCGTCTCCAGCGGCAGATCGGGCGCCGCGCGCAGCAGTAGCTCGGCATAGCGCTGGCTGGCCAGCAGCGTGAAGGTCAGCGGCACGCCCGACCGCTCGCGCATCGCCTGGAGCCGCCGCGCCACCTCGGCGGCCCACGCGGCGCGCTGCTCGGCGCTGAGGGCATGCACGAAGGCGTCATCTGGCCCGATCACCTGATGCGGCGCCAGCAGGTGATGCGAGCCGCTGAGGATATACCACTCCATGCCGCCGCGCTCGCAATAGTCGCGTGCGCGGCGGAAGACCGGCGACATCTCGAACTGGTCGCGGGCGCGCAGGATGCCGCCACGCCGCGCCTTGGCCGCCGCCACCAGCCCGATCTGTCGCGCCATCGCCAATTCGCCTTCTATTCCTCCTCGCCGCGTGGGAGGAAACGCCGTGGTGTGAATATCCTCCGGCTCCCCCTCGCCTGTGGGAGAGGGGGCTGGGGGGTGAGGTCGTCACATCCCTGACGCCGCCACAATCTCCTCGTACTTCTTGACGTACCAGCGCACGGTCGCCACATACTCGGCATGACTCCAGGTCAGCGGCGAGACGGAGAGCGGCGCCCCGCTCAGCGGATCGATCTGCTCGGCCAGCACACCGCTGGGCAGCGCGTGGGTCTGCGTCCAGGTGAGCAGCGGCTTGGCTTTGGCAAGCTCATCCAGCGTGGTGGCGCGGGCGATGTGGAACTGCGCCAGCCACAGCCCGCAGATGAACCAGGGATTGCCAGTCGCCTGACTCAGATCGTGCGTCACTTGATGGTAATAGTCGTTCTCGTAGCGCGCCACGCCGCCCACCTGCGTGTGGACGCTCAGTCGCTGCTCATATGCGGCCATCGTGGAGGTCATCTCGTCGCAGGTCGCCTCGAACATGCTCATCTTGAAGATGCCCGCGACGCTCGAATCCATCGTCATGTCGGGCGTGATGCCGCCCGTAGAAGACACCTGAATCATGCGCAGGAAGCGTTTCTCGCCGTCATGCCAGAGGTATTGGCGCGCGGCGGTCTTGATCTCCTGCGCGGCGGCGCGATAGCCATCGGCGTGATGATGCTCGCCAAACAGCTCGGCGAAGTTGGCCGCTGACATCAGGCCGTCGTAGACTGCGGCGACGGTGTAGGCGTGGATGCCGCGCCGTTCTTCCCAGAGATCCCACGAGGGCGCGGGCAGCTTGGTGTGTGGCTCGCGGAATC
>DATAED010000160.1:0-18063 GCA_036258195.1 Ktedonobacterales bacterium | reverse complement strand
GCCACACCGAAGAGCTCGGATGAAGATTGTCCTAGAAGCGGCGTCAGCGTGCGATAGGCCTGATCAAGCTGGGTGACTTCTGTGTGACCCGACGAGAAGAAGACTGCCGCTGCGACCACCAGCATCGCGCCATTCACCAGCCCGGCGATACCCAACGCCAGCCAGATGTCGAAGCGCTCCAGTTTGAAGACCCGCCGCGCGTCGGCGGCGCTGCGCAGGGGGATGCGTCCCTGGGTCAGCGCAGAGTGCAGATAGATGACATGCGGCATGACCGTCGCGCCGAGAATGCCGACCGCCAGCACCGCGCCGCCCGCGCCGCCAAACTGCGGCGTCACGGCGTGATAGGCGATCTGCCGCAGGTCGGGCCGCGCCATCACCGCCTCGACCAGATAGCTCCCCGCGATCACGGCAATAAGCCCGGCGATGACGATCTCCATTGGCCGGAAGCCGAAGCGCTGGAGCGCCAGAATGCCAAACGTGGCGATGCCCGTCATGAGGCCAGCGACCAGCAGCGGCACATGCAGCAGCAGGTTGAAGCCAATCGCCGCGCCCAGAAACTCCGCCAGATCCGTCGCCATGGCGGCCAGCTCGGCGACGCCCCAGAGCGCGTAATTCAGCCTGCGCGGCAGGTAATCGTGGCACAGCTCGGGCAGGTTCTTGCCTGTCGCGATGCCGACCTTGGCGGAGAGTGTTTGCAGGAGGATGGCGACCAGATTGGCCGCCAGAATAACCCATAGCAGCGTGTAGCCATACGCGGAGCCTGCCTGGATGTTGGTGGCGAAGTTGCCGGGATCGACATAGGCGACGGCGGCGATGAAGGCTGGCCCCAGAAAGGGTAGCGCGCGGCGTAGCGACCAACGTTGGGGCGCGTCGAGCTGCGCCTGGGCGCGCGCCAGAGTGCGCGTGCTGCTCAGGGCGCCCAACCCCGCGACCAACCGCCGCGAGAGCCATCCAACGTGCGCGCTATCCATCACACGCCGCATCCCAGCATCCATCGTCTGCCTCATCTCACACTGGAGAGCATTCCCTTACTTCAACTACACGCCATCTGGCTGAATCGGTCTGGCTCTGCGTCAGCGGTCGAGCGTGGCCACGCGAATGCCCGCCGCCAGTTGCGGCCCCACCGCGCGCTCCACGCACGCCTCGCCTGCGCCTACCTGCACACGCAGCGGGCCGCCAAATGGCTCGCGGTCGAGCAGCCGTACGGGGATCCCCGGCGCGATGCCCAGCGTCGTCAGATAGCGCAGTTGCTCGGCGTCGTCGTCGCTGACCCGCTGCACCACCGCCGCCACGCCTGGCTCCAGGTCTGAGAGCGGCTGCGTCGCCTGCGCGGCGACCTCGCCCGATTTGCTGGGAATCGGGTCGCCATGCGGATCAACGGTGGGATGCCCCAGCAGGGCGTCCATGCGATCTTCGAACTCCTCAGATATGACGTGCTCCAGCCGCTCGGCCTCGGCGTCTACCATGTCCCAGGAGTAGCCCATAATCTGGGTGAGGAAGAGCTCCAGCAGGCGATGATGCCGCACCAGTTCCAGCGCGATGTGCATTCCCGCGGGCGTCAGCTCGACGCCGCGATAGGGAGTGTGGCGCAGATAGCCATGCTCGCTCAGCCACTTGAAGAGCTGTGTGACGCTGGCATCGCTGAGTTGACCAGTCGGCTCCAGCGCCGCTAGCCGCTCGCGCATCGCCGAGGTGGTCACGCGCTCGCCGCGCTCAGTCAGCTTATAGACCGTCTTGAGGCAATCCACCGCGCGCGGTGAAAGCTCGCGTAGATCAGGAGCCATAGGGTCGCCTCCGAAACTTCACTTTTAGTCCTCTAAAACTTAGTTTACAGTAGGATATGAGTTCGTGTCAAGGCAGTCGACGCTGGCTCCCCCTCTCCCCGTGGGAGAGGGGGCTGGGGGGGCGACCTCGCCCCCCTGACGAGCGGGCTAGCGCGATTGACATAGCCTGCGCGCTTGCGTACAATCGCGTGGCATGTCGCTTCAACAGGCATCGTCATCACTTGGCCAAGACTCATGACGCCCCCTCTGCTAGACAGCGACCCAGCCGTGGCGCGCGAGCATCATGCGCGCGCGGCATGGTCTGGGAATTGGGACACGCGCTGTGTACAGCACAGGAGGGCTGGGAGGTTCACCACGCATGCGCGGGCTTGAGGCTCTTTCCCGGTGGAGACACACCTCCACCACCCCCATCGGGCGCACGAAGCGTTCAGCGGCTACGCGCACATTTCCGCTGATCTTCGCGGCGCTCACGCTCATGCTCTCGGCATGTAGCGGTGGCCTGGGTGGCCAGCAGGGTGGCAACCCCCTGGCGGCGAGTCAAACCTTCACCTGGCCCTACGTGAGCGCCGTTGGCTCGTTTGGCCACAACGAAGTGCTCGATCCCGCTGCAGTCAGCACTATCTACGACGCCAACAACATCAACATGCTTTATATGGGGCTGGTGACGTTCTCCTCCACCTATCAGGTGGTGGGCGACGCGGCGAAGACCTGGGACGTCGACTCGACTGGTACCATCTACACCTTCCACCTGCGCCAGAACCTCGCCTTCGGCGATGGCAAGCCCATCACGGCGGCTGACTTCGCGTATAGCATCGATCGCGCCCTGGCGCCAGACCTCTGCACGGTGCAGAGCGCCAAGACGTATCAGGCCACCGGTAACTGCTACCAGGCTGGCCCGACCTACCTTGGCCACATCCTCGGCGCGGGGGATCGCGCCAGCGGCGCCATCAGCTCGATGATCGCCACTGGCGACGACCCACGCAAGGGACTGGATGTGCTGGACGCCCAGACGCTCCGCATCCGACTCGATGCGCCGATCAGCTACTTCCTGGACGCGCTGACCTATTCGACCGCCGATGTCGTCGAGAAGTCCATCATCCAGAATCCATCCTACGCGGGTGGTACCTGGGTCGATCACCTCGACCAGGGCGGCACATCTGGCCCCTTCAAGCTGTCGTCCTATGGCGGCGGCACCAAGCTCACCTTTGTGCCAAATACCAATTGGGAGAAGGCGTCCGGCCAGAACCTCTCCATCACGCAGGTGAACCGGCCACTGCTGCCCTCCGTGAATCAGGAGTACACGCAGTACCGTGCGGGCAACTACGACTTCACCGAAGTGCCAGCCGACCAGTATAACTTCGCGCGCGGCCAGGCTGACTTCCACAGCTCGCCTGCGCTGTTCATCGAATACTTCGGCCTCAACACGCAGACGGCGCCGTTTGACCAACTCCCGGTGCGCCAGGCATTCGATCTGGCGCTGAACAAGCAACTGCTGGTGGATACGGTCGAGAACGGCGGCGCCATTCCCACCAATCACGTCGTGCCGCAGGGCATGCCAGGCTTCAATGTCAACCTCAAGAATCCGCCGCCCGATGGCACACAGTCGCTGACCGGCAGTCAGGGCGCGGCCAAGAATCTGATGACGCAGGTAGCAGGCAAATGCCCGCCTGCTGGCACATTTGGCGCGCCAGCCTACTGCGCCTACATCACCGGCTCGGCGCCAACTGAGATTGACCTGTATGCCCCCGAGGACGACACCAGCCTGGTCAAGATCGCGCAGGGCGCGGCGCAGATGTGGAACGACACACTCGGCGTAAACGTCGTCGTCAAGCCCGTGCCATTCCAGACGCTGGTCGGCTACATCATTCTGCCCGCCGCGCAGGATCCCGCGCCGATGTGGGAGATTGGCTGGGCGGCGGACTACCCCGACCCACAGGACTGGCTCAGCCTCCAGTTCCGCACGGGCGCGGGCAATAACTCTGAGGGATTTAGCAGTAAGTCGCTGGATGCGCAGATGGACGCCGCCGATGTCGAGCAGAACCAGGCCAAGCGCATGCAGATGTACAACCAGGTGGAGCAAGCTATCGTCGACGCCTCCGTCTGGATTCCTTTCCAGCAGAGCAAGCAGTACTGGCGGGCGCGCGACTATGTGCGCGGCTTCGGGTACAACTCGTTCGGCCTGATGATGGAGCATAGCTGGGCGCAGGTCTACATCGCGCAGCACTAGCGGCTACGGCTACAACACAGGGCTGAACGCGCTCGTACAAGGAGCAAAGGCAGCCTTGAGCGCCAGCTTGGAGCGGTCGGTGGCGTCTGGACTCTGTCTTGACGCTGCCGACCGCTCACACTACGATTAGCAGCATGACTGCATGCAGCGGCCATTCTCTCCTCGTAGGCGTGGCATGGACGCTAAGCGCTAGACAGGCTGCCTGTTCACCTGAACCGAATCGACATGCGCAGGGCGCCGCTCAGGAGCGCGTGCGCGCAATGGAGGCCGTTGTGCTGAGTGAAATTCGCCCCCCCGAACCGCCCGCGCCAACCAACCCAGGTGATCAGGCGCGCAACCGACGCAACAATGCCAATGGCGCGCTGAGCCAGATGGTGATTACGTCGGTGCTCGTGCTGATCGCCTTCGGCGCAGGCTGGTTCGGCAATGCCTACGTCAATCAGGGGCGCTACATCTCCTCGCCCAACGAGCTGCTGATTCACCAGGCGTGGGTGGACATCAACAACAACTTCGTCGTCACCAGCCGCATTAATCAGAAGCAGATGGCCTATGCCGCGATCAATGCCATGGTGACGACGCTGGGCGACACCGGCCACACACGCTTCGAGACACCCGAGGAGTTCGCGCAGGAGAACGCGCAGCTCCAGAATCAGAGCAGCGTCGGCATCGGCGTGGAGCTGAGCGGTGGCGGCGACAAGCCCATCCGCATCGATGAAGTCTTCCCCGGATCGGCGGCAGATAAGGGCGGCCTGAAGCCCGGCGACCTGATCGTCGGCGTCAACGGCACGAACCTGAAGGGCTACACCATCGACAAAGCGCGCCCGCTCATCGGCGGCAAAGCTGGCACGCAGGTGACACTGAGCATCACGCGCTCGACGCCGCCGCCGGCCAAAACCTTCGATGTGACGCTGACTCGCGCGCCCTTCACCGTGCCCACCGTCTCGACCTTCGACATCCCCGGAACTGGACTGGTGGACATCCAGTTGACGCAGTTCTCATCCAACGCCGACTCTGAGTTGCGTGCCGCCCTGCAAAAAGCCAAGGCGGACGGCGCGACGGGCGTCATCTTCGATCTGCGCGGCAATCCTGGCGGCTATCTCGATCAGGCGCAGTCGGTCACGAGTGAGTTCGTCGCCAGTGGCAAAGGCCGCAATGTGCTGATCGAGAGGACGCGCACCTCCCAGAGCACGGTACCCGTGCTGCCCAACGGCGTCTGGACTGACATGCCAGTGGTGATTCTGGTGGATGGCGACACGGCCAGCGCCGCCGAGATCACGACAGGCGCCATCCACGTCAACCGCCCCGAGGTGCATGTCGTCGGGCAGAAGACCTTTGGCACCGGTACGGTCTTGCAGAGCTACATGCTGGCCGACGGCTCGGCGCTCATCCTCGGCACACAGGAGTTCCTGCTGCCCAACGGCCAGTCGATCTATGGCAAGGGCTACCAGCCCGACACCCCGGTGGCGCTGCCTGCGGGCGTCTCACCGATCACTCCGCTGGTGGCGAAGGAGGCGAGCGTCGGCCAGCAGCAACTGCTTCACTCGGGCGACGCACAGTTGTTGACCGCCATCAACATCCTCGCGCCCAACAGTGTCTATGCCAAGGCTGCGGCGTAACGCTGGGCAGGCGGAACCTCTCCCCCTGACCCCCTCCCCTCGGAGGGGAGGGGGAACCCAGGCCAGGCTCGCGACCTCACCACCCCAAATCCCTCTCCCACGGGGAGAGGGGCTTTTGGTTTCCTCAGGGGGCGAGATTCAGCCAGGCACGCAGGGCGTCGGCGACACGCTGGGGCTGCTCGATTTGCGCGTAGTGGCCTGCGTCGGGAATGATAGCCAGCTTGGCGTTGGGAATCTGTGCCGCCAGGTACTCGGCGTATTTTGGCGGCGTCATGCGGTCGCCCTCACCGACGAGCAGCAGCGTGGGCTGCGCGATGCGCGCGACCTCGCCCATCACATCGAACTGATTGCAGGCGGCCAGATCGCGGTAGAGCACGCCTGGCGCGGTCGGCGCTCGTCGCGCGTGATATTCCGCGGCCTCTTCAGCGTGCTGCTCGGCGAACGCCATCTGCGTGATGGCGGGTACGCCAGTCGGGCCAGCCGTACGCGCTTCCTCCAGAAAAGCGGGCGCTACGCGCAGCCGCGCGCCAGACCCCACCAGCACAAGCCGCCCAACCAGCTCCGGCGCATCCAGCGTCAGGCGCAGGGCAATCGCGCCGCCCAACGAATGGCCCACCAGGGTTGGCCGTGGCACGCGCAACTTCTTTAGCGCATCGCGCACAAAGGCGGCATAGTCGGCGACACTCATCTCCGCTGGCCCCGGCTGATCCACCAGCGCGCCGTGTCCCGGCAGATCGAGCGCGACCGCGTGGACTTCGGGCAGCAGCGCGATCAACGGAGCCCAGACCGCCGCCGAGTCGCCCGAGCCATGCACAAATACCAGTGTCTCGGTCGCCATCGGTCGCGCCTCCTCACGCTGAATCGCCAGGGCGGCAGGCAAGCGCGCCCCACGCCAAAAGCATACACGCTCTCTACGTGAAGAGGGTAGCGTGCGCCATTCGCCATGCTACACTGTTCGCACGACAAGCGCTCAACTGCGGCGCCACCCAGCGCCAGCGCGCATCGTACATGATTGCGTACCAGACGCCAAGGGAGGGTTGGCATGGCTGACGACGCACCCAGCAGCGCCCAGGCGCGCAACCGCCGTAGCTCCGCGCTGGGCAGGCGCGGCGAAGATCTGGCCGTCGCCTGGCTGGAGCGCGCGGGCTATGCCATCCTCGAACGCAACTGGCGACGTCGCTGCGGTGAGCTAGACATCATCGCCGAGCGCGACGCGCTGGTGGTGGGCGTCGAGGTCAAAACGCGCACCAGCGACGCGATGGGCGCTCCGGAGGAGGCCGTCACGCTGGCCAAGCAGCGCAAGCTGCTGCTCACGATCCAGACCTACTTGATGGAGGCTGGCGAGGAGCAGCGCCCGTTTCAGCTCGATGTGATCGCCGTGCGCCTGACGCCGAGCGGCGCCCACCTGGAGACGCGCCATTACCCGGCGGCCATCATGCTCGATGCCTAGCCGACGCCGCGCGAAAGCAGACCTGGAGGAGAGAGCGATGCAGGATATGTTCGACAATGCCAAGCGCGCCGCCGGAGCGATGGTGAGCCGCGCCGCCTGGGAGGCGGAAAAGACGCAGCGCATCGGCGGCATTCAGCGCGAGCTGGGGCTGCTCCAGCGCGAGCGCGCCGCGCTGCTCGATCAGCTCGCCGGAACGGCGGTCGAGCTGTCGCGCCGCCACGAAGCCATGCCGCCCGCACTCAAAGCCATCGCTGACCGGCTCGCCGCGATGGAAGATGAAGTCAAGCGCGCGCAGATCGCCATCCAGACCATCCAGAGTGAGAAGTACCAGCCTGCGGCAGCGCCCTATGCCGTCAGCGTGAGCGGCCCAGAGCGCTCCTGCCCGACCTGCGGCGCACGCATGCCCGCCACGGCGCGCTTCTGCTCCTCGTGCGGCGCGCGGCTGGCCTGAGTCGCTCCTGGGCCATCGTACCCTGGCGCCGCACAGCATCTCAGCCACACAGCCATCCGGTGCTATAATTCTGAGTATCGCGCGCGGAGACAGGTAGAGACAGACCGAGCAGTGAGCCGCGCGGGCAGAGTGGGTAACCTATGTCGGGGTCAGCAGGTATGGGTACGCAGAGGGCGCGGGCGCGCCAGGCCACATCCGCGACCACGCGCGTGCGCAGCGCCAGCGTCGAGCAGACACACACGCTCGGCAAGGCGCTCGGCGCGCTGCTGGCCGCAGGCGATGTCATCCTGCTGGTGGGCGATCTCGGCGCGGGCAAGACGGCGCTGACGCAGGGCATTGGCGCGGGGCTGGGCGTGCGCGGGGTCATCAATAGCCCGACCTTCACGATCCTCAAAGAATATGCCGGGCAGCTGCCGCTCTACCATTTCGATCTGTATCGCATCGATTCGCCCGACGAGGTCTTCGCGCTGGGCTTCGAGGACTATTTCGAGGGTGATGGCGTCTCGGTCATCGAGTGGGCTGAACGCGGCGAGCCTCGGGAGCCAGACGCGCCGCAGCCCTGGCCAGCCAACTATCTGCGCATCGCGCTGAGCGCTGATGGGCCAGACACCCGCCTGCTGGACGTGACGAGCGCCGGGCCACGCGGCGCCGAACTGCAAGCGACATTCGCTCGTGCTAGCGCGGAGGGACTCTAGCCGATGCTGCTTGCCATCGACACCTCCACCCACTACGCCAGCCTTGCGCTCGCCGATGGCGACGCGCTGCTTGCCGAATTGAACTGGCGCGTGGGGCAGCGGCATGGCTCCGAGCTCCTGGAGCGCGTCCGCTGGCTGATGCGCGAGCAGGGCGTCGCGATGTCTGACCTCACGGGTATTGCCGTCGCGCAGGGGCCTGGCTCATTCAATGGCGTGCGCGTCGCGGTGGCCACCGCCAAGACGCTGGCCTTCGCGCTGGGCATCCCGCTCTATGGCGTCCCGACGCTGGATGTCATCGCGTGGGGCGCGCAGGTGGCGATGCAGCCCATCTGGGCGCTGCTGGATGCAGGCCGGGGCGAGGTCTACGCTGCGCGCTACGACGCCGCCTCCGCGCAACCCATCTGGTCGCCGCAGCCCAGCAACGACGACGGCATAGCCGAGCCATACGTCATCACGACGCCGCAAGCGCTGGCCGCGCGCATCCACACGCCGGTCGTCATCACGGGCGAATGGCGCGAGGCCACAGGCGACGCGCTGGCCAACGCGCTGGGTGAGCAGGCACGTTTCACCTCGCCACTGGGCGTCCGGCGTGGCGCGTGGCTGGCTGAGTTGGCCATCCAGCGCGCTCGCCACGGAACCGCCGACACCCCACAGACGCTGGAACCGCTCTATCTGCGCCGCCCCAACATCACCAAAAGCGCACGCAGCCAGGCCGCGCCCGGCGCTGCCAGCATCGCAGATCGAGCAGACGGGGAGGAGGCGACCCATGCGTTATAGCGTTGATGAGATGACGATGGCCGACCTGCCTCGCATTGTCGAGATCGAGCGGCTGGCCTACACAACGCCCTGGCCGCCCAGCGCCTATCGCCGCGAGCTACAGGAAAATCGCATGGCGCACTACATCGTCGTGCGCGATACCTGGCTCAAGCCGTCTGAGCCGCTGGCCGCCTCGCGCGATGATCAGCATCGCCCGTTCCCGCTCTCGCTGTTGCCAGTGCGCGTGCCGCCTGCCATCGCGCCCGAATCCGCCAACATTGTCGGATTCGCCGGACTGTGGCATATGGTCAACGAAGCGCACATCACCACCATCGCCGCGCATCCGGAGTATCGCGGCAGAGGCGTCGGCGAGCTGATGCTCTCCTCGATGATCGGCGTGGCATATACCGTCCATGCGCGCTATGTCACCCTGGAAGTGCGCGTCTCGAACTACGTCGCGCAGAATCTCTATCGCAAGTACGGGTTCAGCCAAACCGGTGTGCGCCGCCGCTATTACAGCGACAACCACGAAGACGCCTTCGTCATGTCCACGGAGAACATCACAACCGACGCTTACCAGGAGCGTTTCACCGAGCTGCGCGCGCGGCTGCAGGTGCGACTGGAGGCCGATAACAAGCCGCCAGCGCCTGCCGACGACTACAGCAATCTCAAGTGACCCTCCCCACGGCGAAAGCCGGGGGATTCCTGGGTCGAACACTGTTGCACAGGCGGGCCTGATTGGTCTTACACGTTCGTTGGAGCCTTGGTTATCGACTCCACTCCACAGACGTAGATTTCCGTAGGCCCTACGGTATGTCGGCACTATATCGCAAGAACAAGGACTCGCTTTCATCCCCAGCCCTGGAAGGTTGGGGTCTTTCGCTCGATTAGATAAGCAGCCCGCAGGCGCCAGACGTCTCGCGGAGCCAACGACAGGGCAGTGACCATGCGTATCCTCGCGATCGAGAGTTCATGCGACGAGACGGGAGCCGCCATCATCGAAGATGGCCGCTTCATCCACGCCGATGTGGTCGCCTCGCAGGCCAGCATTCACGAGCGCTACGGCGGCGTGGTGCCGGAGGTAGCGTCGCGCCAGCAGCTCAGCGCGCTCATCCCAGTGGTCGAGTCGGCGCTGGCGCAGGCCAATGCAGGCTGGGAATCCATCGACGCCATCGCCGCGACGTATGGCCCAGGGCTGGCTGGCTCGCTGCTGGTGGGGCTGGCGGGCGGCAAGGCACTGGCAGTGGCGCGCGACCTGCCCTTCCTCGGCGTCAACCATCTGGAGGCGCACATCTACGCCAACTGGCTGCGGCCCGCAGGCGAGCGGCGACCGGCGAACGCGCCCACCGATGGGCTGGCTGCGTGGCCCGGCGATCCGCAGTTCCCGCTGCTGGCGCTGGTCGTCTCCGGCGCGCACACCGAGCTGGTCTACATCCCGCGCCACGGCCACTACGAGCTGCTGGGGCAGACGCGCGACGACGCCTCCGGCGAGGCGTTCGACAAGGTGGCGCGGCTGCTGGGGCTGGGCTATCCCGGCGGACCAGCCATCCAGCGGGCGGCGGCTGAGCGCGACACGGCCACGCGCAATCCCTACATCCTGCCGCGCGCATGGCTGCGTGGGAGTTGGGACTTCAGCTTCAGCGGCCTCAAGACCGCCGTCCTCGATCTGACACAAGGTGGCCGCGACCAGACCGCCGAGCGCGGGGCCAGTCGCTATCGTAAAGCGGGCGAGGCGCTGGGCGCCGGAGCAGGCGTCTCGACGCCTGATGTCGCCGCCGCCTTCCAGGATGCGGTGGTGGACGTGCTGGCGACCAAGACGGCCCGCGCCACTGAGGAGCTGGGCGTGCGACAGGTCGTGCTGGCGGGCGGCGTGGCAGCCAATCTGGCGCTGCGCGAGCGGCTCTCCCGCGATCTGGCAGCGCTGGATGTACGCCTCAGCTATCCGCCGGTTGCGCTTTGCACCGACAACGCCGCCATGATCGGCGCGGCGGCCTACTTTCACCTGGCGCTGGGCGAACGCAGCGGCCTCGATCTCGACGTGCAGCCGGGATTGCATCTGCCCTTCACCACGCGCACGCCTGCGGAAGTGTGAGCCGCCTATGACAGCGTCATCTCCCGAATCCAACGGCTGGATAGTCCGCGCCGCGCGCCCCGACGACGCGGCAGGCGTCATCGCGCTGCTCACCGCGATCTTCGCCGAGCCAGTCAACAATCTGCTCACCGAGCCGGGCGAGTTCACCATGACGGAGGAGCAGGAGCGCGTCTTTCTGGCTGAGCAGACCATCCGCCCCAACTGGGCTGCCTTCGTCGCCGTCACCGACGCCACGCCGCCCCAGATCATCGGGCTGGTCACCGCCGATGGCAAACAGCGCCGCGCCATCCGTCACTGCGCCAGCGTGGGCATCTCGGTGGCGCAGAGCTGGCGTGGGCAGGGCGTCGGGCAGGCGCTCATGCAGCGCGTAGTGGATTGGGCGCACGCGTCTGGCCTCGTCACACGGCTGGAGCTGGAAGTGCTCACGCGCAACGAAGTCGCCACCCACCTCTACGAGCGCCTCGGCTTCGAGCGCGAAGGAATACGGCGCCACGCGCTGCTGCGCAATGGCGAATACCTCGACGAGTACGTCATGGCGCTACTGCTCTAACTCCTCCCCAGACGACCGCCAGTAGCTCCCCTCTCCCGCGCAGCGGGGGAGAGGCTGGGGGTGGGGGCCGCGCTGGACAAAGCTCGACCAGCCCGACTAGAATTGAGGCAGGCGTTGGACTTGTCACGGCACCACCGCGCAGATCACGCAGTAACAGGGGAATTCATGAGCGCAGATTCCGCATCGGGAGCTTCAGCGGAGCAGCTCCTTCGCACGCCACTCTATGATCGGCACCGCGCGCTGGGCGCCCGCCTGGTGGAGTTCGGCGGCTGGGAGATGCCCGTCCAATACAGCGGCATCCTCGACGAGCACCGCACCGTGCGCGAGCGCGCCGGGCTGTTCGACGTGTGCCACATGGGCGAGTTTCGCGTCGAAGGCGAGGGCGCGCTCGACTATCTCCAGCGTCTCGTTCCCAACAACGTCGCCCGGCTGGCCGACGACCAGGCGCTCTACACCCAGATTCTGCGGCCCGATGGCGGCACGCTCGACGACCTCATCATCTACCGGCGCGGCGAGGGGCGCTACATGGTCGTCGTCAACGCCGGCACGATGCGCAAAGACTGGGACTGGTTCAGCGAGCACGCCGCTGGCGTCGCCAACCTCACGCTGGAGAACATCTCCGACGAGACGGGGCTGCTCGCGTTGCAAGGGCCGCGCGCGCAGGACATTTTGCAGCCATTGACCGAGACGCCGCTCACCGAGATCGCCTATTATCACTGCAAGCCTGGCGTAGTGGTTGGCATCCAGTGCGTCGTCTCGCGCACGGGCTACACAGGCGAGGACGGCTTCGAGCTGTACTGCTCCGCCGAACAGGTCGGGACGCTGTGGGATGCGCTGCTCGACGCTGGCAAGGCTACTGGACTGCTGCCGGCCGGGCTGGGCGCGCGCGACACGCTGCGGCTGGAGGCGGGCTATTGCCTCTACGGCCACGAGCTGACCGAGGAGATCACCCCGCTCGAAGCTGGCCTCGGCTGGACGGTGAAGCTCGACAAGGGTGTGGATTTCATTGGTCGCGACGCGCTGGTGGCCGCGAAGGCGCAGGGGCTGCGTCGCAAGCTGGTCGGCGTCGAGCTAACTGAGCGCGGTGTGCCACGCGCCGACTATCCCATCCAGCAGGGCGGCGCCACCGTGGGCGCGCTGACCAGCGGCGGGATGGCGCCAACGCTCAACAAGCCCATCGGCATGGGCTATATCTCCGGCGACGAGACGAAGCCGGGAACGTCCATCGCCATCGAGATTCGCGGCAAGCCGGTCGCTGCCGTGATCGCGCCATTGCCCTTCTATAAGCGGCCACGCTGACAAGCGGGCGTCCGCTCGACCCCAGAGCCAGTATGCGCGGAACGCCAGCGCATCAACGATGAGCATTCCGAGGTGAGAGGGAGAACGTCATGCCCACCGATGATCAGACCGCCAACCTGAAATTCGCCACCACCCATGAATGGGTGCGCGTTGACGGCGATGTCGCTACCGTTGGTATCTCGCAGCACGCCCAGGAAGAGCTGGGCGACATCGTGTTCCTCGATCTGCCCTGGGACGACGCGGGCGAGCGCAAGTTCACCGCTGGCGGCCACTTTGGCGATGTCGAGTCGGTCAAGGCGACCTCTGAGCTCTTCGCGCCCATCAGCGGCGTGCTGGAGAGCGTCAATGGCGCCCTGCAAGATCAGCCCGAGCTGATCAACCGCGAGCCATACGGCGCTGGCTGGATGCTCACTATCCGCATCAGCGACCCCGCCGAGCTGGACAAGCTGATGGACGCCGACGCCTACGCCAAGTTCATCAACGAGTCACATTAGCGGCTGCCGCGCCAGACCATGCCGCCCGTCAGCGCCGCTTCGGCGACCGTAACGCGCTCCGTAACGCTTCGCAAACGGGCGTGTGGCATCATCCTCTCCGTAGCAATGAGGCCTGCGTTCGACGGGCCTCAGAAATGCTGAGCACAGGTCAGCAGCATGACTTGGGGAGCGCTCATGCCCGACGCGGACGAGACAAACTCTGGCGGCGCCCGCCTGCGCGGCTGGAAACTGGCGCTGGGCCGCATCGGCTGGGCGCTGTTCACGCTCGTGGCGATTGGTCTGAATGTCATCGCGCTCCCCGATTCCTACGGTGGGTACGTCAACCTCAGCCAGCCAATTCTCTACGATCTGGCGCGCATCGGACTCTCGCCCACGCTCTACACCATCCTGGCGATGGTCGAGAACGCCGCAGTTCCAGTGGCCTATCTCGCGCTGAGCCTGCTACTGATGTGGCGCCGCTCAGATGATCGCATGGCGCTGCTCTGCGCATTCAGCTTCGTCGCGTTTGCGGGCGGCTCGTCGTTGTTCGACTTTGGCAGCGGGACAGTCGTGCCCTCGCTGGCGCACAGCCCATTCTTGCGCCTGCTTGCGCTGACATTCTTCGCGGCAGGCGAGGCCGCGCTGGTCATCTTCTTCTATCTCTTCCCATCCGGACGCTTCGCCCCGCGCTGGACGCGCTTTGCCGCCGTCCTGGTGGTCATCTTCTATCTGGCTGTGGCCGTCAGCCCCACGCTCGTATCGAACAAAGCCACCGGCCCGACGCCGTTTCTCATCCCGCTGTTTCTGCTCTCCGCTGCGGTCGCGCAGGTCTTCCGCTATCGGCGCTCGACACCCAGAGAGCGCCAGCAGACGAAATGGGCGGTCTTCGGCCTGGCGATTGGCGCCGTGTTTCTCGCCGTCACGCTGCCAATCTTCGTGTTCGTTGTGCCAGAACGCGTCCAGGAAGATCCCGTCGCGTCCAACCTCAACCCCATTTTTCAGATCGCGCTGCTCCTGATTCCCATCTTCATCACCATGGCGATCTTGCGCTCGCACCTGTGGGACATCGACACCATCATCAACAAGACGCTTGTCTATGGCCTCCTGACGGCGCTGCTGGCGATTGTCTATGTCGGCCTCATCAGTGGGCTACAGGCGCTCTCCGGGCTGCTGTTCGGGTACAGTGCAGGGAATCCGCTGGCGCTGGTACTCTCGACGCTGGCCATCGCATCGCTCTTTCAGCCGGCGCGGCGCGCCATCCAGAACGTGATTGATCGGCGGTTCTATCGCCGGAAGTACAACGCCGAGGCGACCCTCGCGAGCTTCACCGCGACACTGCGCAATCAAGTCGATCAGGAACAGCTCTACGACCGCCTGCAGACCGTGGTGAGCGAAACCATGCATCCCACGCATGTCTCGCTGTGGCTGCGTCCCACGTCAGGAAGTCGTCGCGACGGCTGATGCGCGCTGGCGCTGGCAAGAACGCCTGCCCCCCATATCGTGGGCATCGCAACCTGTATATAATGGTGGTGATACCCAGGGCCGCGTATCGGCGGATGGGTCAGCGTTGCGCGGATGACGCCGAGATGACGCCGAGCGCGTTCGTCGGGTCGCGCACTAGCAAGGGCAGTGAAGACATGAGCTACGTCCCGAACACACCCGCCGAGCAGCAGGCGATGCTCCGGGCGATTGGGGCTAACAGCATCGAGGATCTGCTAAAGCCAATCCCCGATGCAGTACGACTAAATCGCTCGCTGGATCTGCCAGCGGCCATGCGCGAGGCCGATGTGCGCCGCCTGCTGATGGGCATGGCTGAGGACAACGCCGACCTCGACCACTATATCTCGTTCCTGGGCGCGGGTAGCTACGACCATGTCCAGCCCAGCCTCGTGCCGCATCTGGTCAAGCGCGCCGAGTTCTATACGTCCTACACGCCCTACCAACCCGAATTCAGCCAGGGGATGCTCCAGGCGACCTACGAGTTCCAGACGATGGTCTGCCAGATGACGGGCATGGATGTCGCCAACGCCTCGCTCTATGACGGCTCGACCGCCGTGGTCGAAGCAGCGCAGATGGCTGTGGGGCCGGGCGGGCGCGGTGAAGTGCTCGTCTCGCGCGCGCTCGATCCGCAGTACCGCGCCACCCTGCGCACCTACGCTCACACCCGCGGCTTCTCCGTGCGCGAGATTGGCCTGGAAGGCGGCGTCACCTCGGCCAAGGAGCTGCGTGCCGCGCTCAATGCTGATACCAGGGCCGTCATCATCCAGCATCCCAACTTCTTTGGCGCGCTGGAAGACGTGCAGGCCATCGAGCAGGCCACCCACGAAACGAAGGCGCTCTTCGTCGTGGCCATCACCGAGCCCGCCTCGCTCGGCGCGCTCCAGCCGCCGGGCGCATATGGCGCGGACATCGTGGCGGCTGAGGGCATGTCGCTGGGCAGCCCGATTGGCTATGGCGGGCCTGCGCTGGGTCTCTTCGCCGTGCGCAACGAGTATGTGCGCCGCATGCCAGGGCGCATCGTCGGCAAGACGGTCGATGATCGCGGCCAGATCGGCTACGTGCTGACCCTCCAGACCCGCGAGCAGCACATCCGCCGCGAGCGCGCCACCTCCAACATCTGCACCAATCAGGAACTGCTGGCGATTTTCACCACGGTCTATCTGAGCGCGCTGGGCAAGCAGGGTTTCGCTGAGCTGGGCGCGCAGTGCCTGCGCAAGGCGCACTATGCGCAGCAGGCCATCTGCGCGCTACCGGGATTCAAACTGGCGTTTGACCGACCGTTCTACGACGAGTTCGCTGTTACCTGCCCGATTCCCGTCGAGCAGCTCAACGCCGAGCTACGCGACCGCAGCGTGGTTGGCGGCTACGACCTCAGCCGCGACTACCCGGAGCTGAAGAACGCGGCGCTCTTCTGCGTGACGGAGGCTCGCTCACGCGAGGACATCGACAAGCTGGTGACGGAGCTGGAAGAAATCGTAGGAGCGGCCAAATGAGCGTTGAATCCCTGATCTTTGAGAAAGGCGCTCCCGGGCGCTCCATCCCTCTGCTGCCCGAGCTGGACATCCCTGAGCGTCCACTCGACCAACTGATTCCAGCCAGCTATCTGCGCGCCGAGCCTGCGCCGCTGCCCGAGGTGAGCGAGATCGAGGTGGTGCGGCACTACACGCGCCTCTCGCAGCGCAACTTTGGCGTGGATCTCGGCTTCTATCCGCTGGGGTCGTGCACGATGAAGTACAACCCCAAGATCAACGAAGATATGGCCTCGCTGCCGGGCTTCGCGCGCCTGCATCCGCTGGTGGATGACAGCCTCGCGCAGGGAGCCATCAAGCTGCTCTACGAGCTGGAGCAGTACATCGCCGAGGTGGCGGGCATGGCGCGCGTGACCCTGCAACCAGCGGCTGGCGCGCACGGCGAGATCACCGGCCTGATGATTATCAAGGCGTACCACGAGAGTCGTGGCGACGCCGAGCGCACCATCGTGCTCATCCCCGACGGCGCGCACGGCACCAATCCCGCCAGCGCGACCCTGGCGGACTACCGGACGGTCGAGTTGAAGTCGGATGCGCGCGGTGGCGTGGACGTAGAGCATCTGAAGCAGGTGCTGGCCGAGCACGAGGGCAAGATCGCCGCGCTGATGATGACCAACCCCAATACGCTGGGCCTCTTCGACGAGAATATCGTCGAGATCGCGAAGTTAGTGCATGACGCGGGCGGCCAACTTTACTACGACGGCGCCAACGCCAACGCGATTCTCGGCATCACCCGCCCCGGCGATATGGGCTTCGATGTCGTCCATCTGAACCTGCACAAGACGACCA
This sequence comes from Ktedonobacterales bacterium, assembly GCA_036258195.1. Lineage (GTDB taxonomy): Bacteria > Chloroflexota > Ktedonobacteria > Ktedonobacterales > JADMIN01 > JAKAIY01. Next base: position 852 of record DATAED010000160.1, on the reverse strand, counting down.
GCACGCCACACGGCGGCGGCGGGCCGGGCGCGGGCCCCATCGGCGTCGCCAAGCATCTCGTACCGTTCCTGCCGGGGCCGCTCCCTGCGAAGGGACGCCAGGGCGACTTCTGGGAGGACGCTGGCCCGCTCTCGATTGGCCGGGTACGCGCCAACGCGGGCAACTTCCTGGTGCTGGTGCGCGCCTACACCTACATCCGTACCAACGGGCCGGATGGGCTGCGCCACGTCAGCGAGAGCGCGGTGCTCAACGCCAACTATGTGATGCGCGCGTTGCAGGAGAACTACGAGCTACCCTTCGACCGCGCCTGCATGCACGAGTTCGTCTTCTCGGCCAACCGCCAGAAGGCGCTGGGCGTGCGCGCGCTCGATATCTCCAAGCGGCTGCTGGACTTCGGCATCCATCCGCCGACCAACTACTTCCCGCTGATCGTGCCAGAGGCGCTAATGATCGAGCCGACCGAGACGGAGGCGAAGGAGACGCTCGACGAGTTCATCGCCATCATGCGCCAGATCGCCGAGGAGGCGAAGCATCAGCCGGAGATGGTGCTGGAGGCGCCGCATACCACCGTCGTCGGGCGGCTGGATGAGGCGCTGGCGGCGCGCAAGCCCAACCTGCGCTGGCAGCCCAACGCCGAACCCGAACCGGCCGCGGCGAAGGCGTAACGGGCTGACCCCTCCCCAACCCCCTCCCCGGCGCGGGGAGGGGGCTTTTGATCTGATACCTCTTGCTGGCTATCCCCACATTCTGCGACCAATTCTACGGCTGATTCTGCGGATACTTCGTGGCTATTGCGCCTATGCTCGCGCATACTGATGATGGGCCGGTGCTGTATCTCGCTGTATCTCCTGT
>DATAED010000159.1:0-10203 GCA_036258195.1 Ktedonobacterales bacterium | reverse complement strand
CTGGAGCGCGAGATCGGCTCCATCTGTCGCAAGGTGGCGCGGCAGATCGCCGAGGGCGCTACCGGCCAGCGCAGCGTGACGCCTGAGATGCTGCGCGATTTCCTTGGCCGACAGCGCTTCTTCGCCGAGGCGGCGGAACGCATCGACCGGCCAGGCATCGTGACGGGCATGGCGTGGACGCCGACCGGTGGCGACATCATGTTCATCGAGGCCGCCATGATGTCCAGCCGCGACAGTCAGCTCATCCTGACGGGCCAGCTCGGCGACGTGATGAAGGAGTCGGCGCAGGCAGCGCTGACCTATGTGCGCTCCAATGCGCAGGCGCTGGGCATCGACCCGCGCGTCTTCGACAACAAAGCCTTCCACATCCACGTGCCAGAGGGCGCCATTCCCAAGGATGGGCCATCGGCGGGCATCACCATGACGACGGCCATCACCTCGCTGGTGACAGGACGCAAGGCCCGCTCTGACGTGGCGATGACGGGCGAGATCAGCCTGCGTGGCAAAGTGCTACCCATCGGCGGGCTGAAGGAGAAGATCCTGGCCGCCAACCGCGCGGGCATCACCACCATCATCCTGCCCAAGCGCAACGAGTACGACCTGGAGGAGCTGCCGAAGGAGCTGCGCGCGCAGATGACCTTCGTGCCGGTGGACGACGCTCGCGAGGCGCTGATGGCAGCGCTGGAGGGCGGGCTGCCCGTGCATGCCGCGCAGGCGCCCAACGCGCCCAGCCTGCCCGACCAGGGAACCTCTGGGCTGGTCGCCAGCCCCAGCTAGCCAGGCGGCGCGGTCTCGCCATCGGCGGCGCTGGCGGAGATCGGCTGGTGGAGGCCAGCGTCTACGGCGCGTGTCGTCGAGGCGCTGGCCGACGCCGTCGCGGGGCGTGTCGGGCCAAAACGCACCGGGGCGCCGAGCGAGTCGAAATCTGGCCGCTGGGTGTCGCGCCAGGCGAACGCTTCGTCTTGCATGGCAACTCGTGGCCGCAGATAGAAGATCACGGCCAGCAGCAGCGCGACACAATTGAGGACGCCGCCCTGCCAGGGATCGAGGTGCAGCAGCAGCGCGTGCTGCAGATGCGCTGGCACTCTGGACGCGACGGGGTCGCAATTACAGCCGAACAGCTCGGAGCCAAAGTTCGCCATGAAGGTGACGCTGGTAAACGCATAGGGCAGCCAGTAGCGCCAATCGGAGAGCGCGGCGAGGAAGAAGAGGCCCAGCGCTGGAAACAGATAGCGCTCGAATTGCAGGGGCGTCACGGTGAAGAGCGCCAGCGCGATGAGCGCCGCTGCGGCCCACATCCGCCCCGTCCGCGGATCACCCCAGACACCGACCACGGCGATCAGCAGGACGACGGCGAAGAGCGCATACCCCACGACAGTGATTGTCAGCGGGCCGACCAGCCGCGCTGAGGCGCTTTGCTGCGCGACACCCAGCGCGTACCACAGATTCCAGCCGCTACGCGAGGCGGCTAGCCCCTCTGCCGCCTGCGTAGCCGCGAGATTGCGCGCCAGCGCCCGCAGCTCACCAAAGGGCGGAATGAGGTACGGCAGCCAGACGAGCAAGGTCACGCCAAGGAAGGCGATGGCCCCACGCACGACCAGTCGGACGCTGCCCCAGCGCCACAGATAGACCAGCGCCAGCGGCACGAAGACGATCGGCTGCGGCTTGAAATTGACGGTGAGCGCCAGCAGTATTCCGCACCAGATGGGCCGTTGCCGCAGCGCGCAGTAGAGCCCCGCGACCAGCAGCAGCAGCACGACGCCATCGGTCTGACCCCACTCGATCACCGTGATGAGAATGCCCGGCGAGAGCGCATAGGTCGCGGCGAGCGCCCATGCCACCCAGCGCCGCAGCCCGTGGAGCGCCTGCGTGTACAGGATGGTCAGCAGCGCGAGATCAGCGAAAATGCCAGGGAGCTTCAAGACCAGCCTGAGTAGCCACGAGTGAAAGACATCATGCGCCAGTGGAGCGCCGAACAGCCCGGCTAGCCCAAACGTGACCTTGTCCAGGACGCCGTAGAGGTAGAGGGCGAGTGGCGGATAGGTGAGGTAATACAGCCAGTTGGGGCCGTGGCTGGAAAGAGAATAGACGTGAAAGAGGTCGATGTTGGCCAGATGACCCCAGAATTCATAGGCGCCCATGTCAAAAGAGCGCATCAGAAACGGCGCCAGTGGCAGGCGCACGGCTAGCGCCAGCGCCATGAGCAGCATGTAGGCGCGGCCATCGGCCGTGCGCAGCCAGCGATCCAGGGCAGTGAGTCTTGCGCCCGCGTCGCTCCTTGCCTTGCTCAAGGCCATGCTCAAGGTCATCTGGCTCTCCGTACTCCTCTGGCCCCAGTGGCGCGCCGTTCCATGCTTGCGGCCCCGTTAGTGTAACCGCTGCGCGCCTGGGAGGGTAACGGCGCCAAGACCGCCAAACACCGCCCACCCGTGGAGCCATCTGAGCGAAAAGCGCCGCGCCCCTGGAAGGGCGCCGCGTGGCTAGCGGTCGTGGTCTGCTGCTATAGTTCCATCCAGTCGTCGCATCGTCATGCCCTTACACCGGAGGTTAAGTGTGACCGAAGACAGTTCCACCAGCCCACGCCTGATGACCATATTCGCGCATCCCGATGACGAGAGCTTTGGCTGCGCCGGGACGCTGGCCCGCGCCACCCGGCTGGGTCGCCCGGTCGCGGTGGTCTGCGCCACACGCGGCGAGGAGGGGCAGATCGCCGATCCCGCGCTCGCCACACCCGACAATCTCGGAGTTGTGCGCGAGCAGGAGCTGCGCACGGCCATGGCGGCGGTCGGCGTGCGCGATGTCACCTTTCTCGACTACATCGACGGCCACCTCGCCGAGGCCGACCATGATGAGGCGCTGAGCAAGGTCGTCGCGCAGATTCGCCGCTTCCGACCCGATGTCGTGCTCACCTTCGATCCCAAGGGCGGCTACGGCCACGTCGATCACATGGCCATCCATCGCCTCGCGGTCGAGGGCGTCGCGGCGGCGGCTGACCCCGCCTGCTTCAGCGATCAGGGCGAGCAGCCGCATCGCGTGCGCAAGGTGTACTACACCGCTTTCCCGCGCGAGCGCATGCTCCAGATGCGCGACGAAGCGCGCGCCCGTGGCGAGGATTTCATGCCCGGAGGCGACGAGGCGACTATCCCCATCGAGGAGATGGGCTTCCCGATGGCCGAGATTCGCACATTCGTCACACTGAATGACGAGGAGTTCGCGGCCAAGCTGGCGGCGGTCACCGCCCACAAAACGCAGTTGCCCGCCGACACCCCATGGGCGCAAGCGACACCGGAGCAACTGCGTAATTTCATGGGAACTGAGGCATTCGTGCTGGCGCACACGCCCATCTCAGACGGCGACTTCGCCATGCCCGAAAGTGATGTATTTGCCGGGCTGTAGCCACCTGACGCGCTGTGGAGGGTCTTGCAGAAGGCCATGCAGAGAACCACGCCGCAGCGCGCCAGCACGCGCTCATCCCCCATTCGCCGCTAGACTCTCGCTCAACCAATCAGTCCTGATACAATCACTTCGCAGCGGTCTGTGCGTCTGATAGGCAGAAGACATGCGTGCATGGCGCCATCGACAATCGGTGTGGCTGGCGGTGTTTGTGAACTCTGTCACAAGCGCCGCGCCTGCGCGTGACAACCAGGTACCCGCGTGCGTGTATAAGTAGTACACAGTCCTAGTGGCAGACGCCTTCCAACGCAGTCCAGCGCAACGAGGATGGAACGGATGAAACATGGCTTCGCGCCCGCAGGGATCAGGAAGCAGGCGTCAAATGGCAAACCGTCGGGCGGCTGGATACTGGGTATCTCTTCCGCGCTGCTCGCTCTCGTCGTCGTCTCCAGCATCGCGATAGGCTTCTTCACCGACGCCGCGCGCTCGGCGGCGCAGGGCAACAAGGCGCGGCTCGACCAGACACTGACCGACGCAGCCAAAAACATGCATGTGCCGCCCAGCCTGCTCGCGCCCATCATCAAGGGCGAGGCGCAGGCGAGCGTGGGCGGCGACGGCACCATGGGCAGCTACCAGGCGGCGTCCAGCGCCTATGTGGGCCTCATCCAGCAGCTTCAGGCCATCGAGCAGATGAGTCCGGAGCAGGCCAAGGCGATGGCGCAAAAAGACCTCGCCACCCTCGCCACGGGGGTCGCCACTCTGTCGCAGGGCAACTACATCGAGGCGTCAGGCTACTCTGGACGGCTGGCGCAGGCGCAGACCAACTTTTCAAAAGCCAGCACGACCAAGGACTTCTTCGCGGTAGATTCCTTCGCGCAGCAGCAGAACGCCGCCATTGCGCAGTTCAAGCCGACCTACGACCGTCTCGAAGCCTTCACCAAGCTGGTAGATGACGAATCGAGCTTGCTGAATGGCAAAGCGGTCGACAATGGCCCGCATCCCTTGCAGTGCGCGGTCGGCATGAGCGACGTCTACTGGCAGGATGATCCGCTCATCACGCTGCCCGGCACGCAGGCCAATGTCAAGACGCTGCCCGAGACCCAGTGGGCGCAAAACGACCTGCTGGCCTTCCGCAACGCCTCGACAGCGGAGGAATACTCCAATCTCAATCGTCTGCTCATCACCCAGCAGCAGCAGGCCAAAGCCAACGAGATCAACCTGCTGCCCACAGCGGCCACCAACGAGCTGAAGAACTTCCAGGACGACATCGCCACCGCCAAGAAGCAGGGTGTCGATACCACGAAGTTCGACGCCCAATACGCCGCTGACGCTACGCAATCGCAGGCGTTGGCCGCCAAGCCTACCATTGACGGCTACTCCACGCTGATCACCACCATCCGCAAGCAGGATCAAGGCCTGGAGCTGCCCGTGCTGAAGGCCAAGACCAATAACGACGTGGCGGCGCTCCAGGCGCTCGTCAATCAGGGGCAGGGGCTCAAGACCATCGACCCGGCCAACGGCATCGGCTATCCGGACGCCTACGAGTACGCTGACCCCAACACGGGCGTCGGCGACGCGACCCAGCGACTGCCCTACGCGCAGACGGTGGAAGACTATCAGGCGATCGACAGCGAAGTGCTGAGCATGACCGCCAACGTCCAGGCGATGCTGACCAACCTGAACGACAAGACCCCCAGCAATCAGGTACACCAGACCGACCTGCAACTGCTCAGCTACTACCAGATCGCTCCCTATCGCGTGGTCGTGGTCTCGCTGCGCGAGCAGGTCGCCCGCATGTACGACAATGGCAAGCTGGTCAAGACGCTCAATGTGACGACCGGGGCGCCCGATCTGCCCTCCATCCCCGGCATGCACTGCGTGCTGGATAAGCAGACCGACACGGTCTTCAAGTCGCCCGATCCGCCGACTTCGCCGAACTACTACCAGCCGACGCCGATCCACTTCGCCATGTACTACTCGTACTACGGCTACGAGCTGCACGACGCCTGGTGGCGCTCGTGGTTTGGCAAGTATTCGAACCTGCCACACTACGATCCCTCGGCATTCAACGGCGGCTCGCACGGCTGTGTGAACTTCGACTACCAGAATGGCGACTCAGCCTGGCTCTACAACTGGGTCTCCATCGGCACGCCGGTCATTCTCTACTAGCGCGCCATCGCATCCCGCCCACCCATCGCCGCATATTGCGCGCTTCCCCGCTGTGGGAGGCGCCGAGCCTGCGGCGATGTCGCGCCGTAACGCTTCCGGGACGCGCGGCAGCCATGCTCTCCCCAGAGGTATGATCTGGCGAGAGCATGCTCATCCGGTGAGAGGAGCCGCGCATATGGCTCAGCGCACATCCACCCCGACCCTGACCAGCAAGCAGCCGCACGGCCTGACACCGCCGTCCGCGCCACGTGGCGGACTCGTGCTCGGCAGCGCCCGCGACCTCCAGCGCGACACGCTGACCTTCATTCGCGTGCTCGCCGCAACCGGCGACGTGGTGGGCTATCGGTTCGTGGTCTGGCCGAGCATCTTCGTCAATCACCCTGACTACATCAAGCATGTGCTGCAAGAGAACAATCGCAACTACGACAAAGACGCGCCCTCCAACCGGATGCTCAAGACCGTGCTGGGCGAGGGGCTGCTGACCAACGACGGCGCCTCGTGGCTGCATCAGCGGCGGCTCATCCAGCCAGCGTTTCATCGCCAGCGGATCGCCGGATTCGGTACGCTGATGGTCGCCGCGACGACCGCGATGCTCGACCGCTGGGACGCCCGCCCCGACGACGCTGCGCCGCTGGACGTGGCGGCGGAGATGATGGGGCTGACGCTGCGTGTGGTGGGGCAGGCGCTCTTCGGGGCCGAGATGGGCGGCGATGTGGCCGCCGTCGGCTCGTCCTTCACCACCGTCAATACCTTCCTGACGCACTCGTTCTACCAGCCCTTCGCTCTGCTGCCGGGCGTCCCGGCGCGCGGCAAGCGGGGATTCCAGGCCGCGCGACGCGAGCTCGACCAGATCGTCTATCGCCTCATCGCCGAGCGTCAACGCGAGAATACCGACCGCGGCGATCTACTCTCGCTGATTTTGCTGGCGCGCGACGCCGAGACGGGCGAGGCCATGAGCAGCCAGCAGGCCCACGACGAGTGCATCACGCTCATGCTCGCCGGACACGAGACGACCGCCGTCGCGCTCTCCTGGACGTTCGCGCTACTGGCGCGACACCCCGAAGCGGCGGAGCGTCTGCGCGTCGAGGTGGCGTCGGCGCTGGCTGGCCGCCCACCCACCATCGACGACCTACCCGCGTTGCCCTTCAGCCGCATGGTAATTGATGAGGCGCTGCGGCTGTATCCTCCAGCCTGGGCCATCCTGCGGCGGGCCATCGGCGACGATGAGCTTGGCCCGTATCACATCCCCGCGCGCAGCAACGTCTTCATCAGCCCGTGGGCCATCCATCGGCATCCCGCCTTCTGGGACGACCCGGAAGCGTTCGATCCCGACCGTTTCTCGCCCGCGCGCTCAGCGGGTCGCCCGCACTTCGCGTACATGCCGTTCGGCGGTGGGCCGCGCCAGTGCATCGGCAACATGTTTGCGCTGACCGAGGCGCAGTTGATCCTCGCCACCATTACCCAGCGCTATCAGCTACGCCTGCTCTCCGAGCAGCCCATCGAGCCGCAAGCGCTCATCACGCTGCGCCCACGCGGCGGGGTGAAGATGAGATTGACGCGCGTGGGGTGAGGCGCATCGATAGCTCGCCAAGCGGTCAAGCCGCAAACGGACAGCGTGGAGGCGTGTGGTGATACTGCGGCGGTATCCACCAGGCGTTCGTGAGTGTCACTGGAGGGGTTGTCAGCAGTTCACTGTGCGGGATGGCCAGTGGGGTAGGCCAGTCGCCGCGTGATGCCTGTAAGGGCGTGCGGGTGAACAGGAAGTCGAATCGGTAGGCTCCTGGAGACCACGGCGGATAGCTATCTTCTCCGTCATAGAGCGGAAAATCGACAGTCTGCCCAGGCGCAATCATCAGCACGCCGGGGGCAGGTAGACTCCGAAGCGCGCCACCCGGACATGTCCACGACCAGTTGCAGCCTCGACCGAGTGATCGCCAGCCGTACGAGTCCAGAAACTCAGTCTCAATAGCGAGGCATGAAAAGGGTGTGGACGAATACTCTGTATGGAGCGGGTAGTATCTGCTGATGTCTGGCACATAGATCGGCGCGCTTGAGCGATTCGTCACAGTCAGCGTGATGGTTTCGACAGCGACGTAGCGCGAGTGTGTCGCGCTCAACGTCACGCCGTCTCTGGTTAAGGATGCTGGAGCCGACGTATTCTGATATGCGCCAGCGCCAATCGACTCTACAAGTCCTCCGTTGTACGACGCATAAGAGGCGAGCACACAGAGCATCAGCAGCGCGAGAATCCCTGCAACCCACAGAAAGGCGCGCCTGTGCCGCCCAATCCGCCCCATGCCGCCAATCCTCTCACGCTCCGTAGAGGCGCGCCAACGTAGCTTGCCAGCGTATAGAGAGAGTACGCGCCCACAGCGTGCGATGTCACAGGCGCCCCGGCGCAGGATCATCCTGCAGGAAGCCAACTCGCCCGCTAATGCCGCTTGCCAGAAGGCGTATACTTCTCGCAGGATGCGAAACAGCGTATAATCTCTCGTGTGTGGCCCACGCCAGGTACAGATGTGCCTGCCGCGCGGCGCCACCGCAACCAGGTTGCACGATCGAGACTATCGCGCCTGCGACAGCGCCGTCAGGTGGCAGCGATCTAGCGATGAGGCGAATGGAGAGCGCGCTCAGTTGAGACACCGCGCAGTGTGCGGGCGTTCTCTGGCTGGCGATACGCTCCCCGATGTTCCTACCGCCGCGCGCTCCCCGCTCACCTCACGCGCCGTGGCTGCGCGCTCTCGCGTTTCGGCTTCGTTCTCTCAAGTCCTGCCTAGTTCTGCCGAGGAGTACGCCATGTACAGGGGTCAGTCGGGTCAGTGGTCCTGGCTGTTGCACCGCATCACCGGTCTGGGCGTGTTGCTGTTCCTGCTCGTCCACATCGTGGACATCACGCTGATCGGGTTCGGGCCGACGATCTACAACGACGCCATCGTCATCTTCAGCACCGGCATCATCCGGGTGATCTCGCTGGCGCTCATCGCGTCGCTGCTCTTCCACGCCTTCAACGGCGTCCGCATCATCCTGATCGACTTCTGGCCTGCGGGCTACAAATACCAGCAGCAGATGTTCATCGCCGTGCTGGTCCTCACTATCGTGCTGTTCATCCCGACGGTGTTCTACATCATGGCTCCGGTGTTTGGCGTCTGCCCACAGGGCAGTTGCGCCAATCCCGCGCTGTAGCGCGACGTGGCCCGACGTAGAGCTAACCCGCCAAGAAGAATCGAGATGATACATGGCGACCGAGACACAAACCCAGACGCCTCAGCGCACGATCACCCGCTACGGCGCTTACACCAAGCCTTCCAAGGGCGCGAATGGCTGGGAGACGTTCTCCTGGTATTTCTTCCGCGTCAGCGGCGTGGCCTTGCTCGTCATCGCGCTGGCGCACGTCTTTCTCATGCACATCAGCACCGACGTCTCCCAGACGGTCTACGACTTCGTCGCCGCACGCTACGCCAACCCATTCTGGCGGGTCTATGACCTCGTGCTGCTGACCCTGGCGCTCTTCCACGGCCTCAACGGCCTGCGCATCGCCTGCGAGGACTACATCCAGTCGCGGGGATGGCGCCTGACGGTGCTCTCTGCGCTGTTCTTTATCGCGCTGACCTTCTGGCTGATGGGGTCGATGACGATCATCATGTTCCAGCCCAATCACACACTGGCGCAGTCGATCATGAGTCTGTTTGGCCGCTAGCGCGCGCCGCGAGCAAGCGAGTGTCGCGCGAGACTGGAAAAGGCAATTCGCATGAACTACCACAAGTTTGATGTGGTGATCGTCGGCTCCGGTGGCGCCGGACTGATGTCGGCGATGCAGGTAGCGCACAGCGCCAGCATCGCCGTCGTCAGCAAGCTCTACCCGACCCGCAGCCACACAGGCGCCGCGCAGGGCGGCGTGGCCGCCGCCCTGGGCAATCTGGAAGAAGACCACTGGAAGTGGCACATGTACGACACCGTCAAAGGTGGTGACTACCTCACCGACCAGGACGCGGGCGCGATCCTGGCGCAGGAGGCCATCGAGGCGGTCTACGATCTGGAGCACTGGGGACTGCCCTTCAACCGCACGCCAGAGGGCAAGATTGACCAGCGGCGCTTCGGCGGCCACACGCGCAACTTTGGCGAAGGCCCCGTGCGACGCTCCTGCTACGCCGCCGACCGCACCGGCCACATGATTCTCCAGACCACGTACCAGCAGTCAGTCAAGAATCAGGTGCGCTTCTTCAACGAGTATATGATGCTCGATCTGCTCATCAACGAGGGGCAGGCGGTCGGCATCGTGGCGATCAACCTGCGCGATGGCGAGCTGCATGTCTTCCATGCCAAGACCATCCTGCTGGCGACGGGCGGCTACGGACGCGCCTGGCGCATCACCAGCAACGCGCTGGCCTGCACGGGCGATGGCATGGCGGTCGCCTATCGGCGCGGCATCCCGCTCGAAGATATGGAGATGTACCAGTTCCACCCGACCGGACTCTACAAGGTGGGCATCCTGCTCTCGGAGGCGGCGCGCGGTGAGGGCGCCTATCTGCTCAACAGCGAGGGAGAGCGCTTCTGCATCCGCTACGCCCCGACGATGAAAGAGCTGGCCCCGCGCGACATGGTCTCGCGCTTCATCAACCAGGAGATCGCCGAGGGGCGCGG
>DATAED010000158.1:0-11700 GCA_036258195.1 Ktedonobacterales bacterium | reverse complement strand
CCGCCTAATCCTTGGGCGCTCCAAATCCTTTATGGCAACCATCAGCTTCAGCAGGCGCTCGAACGGTATTCGCTCGCCAAGCTCAAGGAAGCGCTTCCACTCGTACAAGAGCGATACCCTGGTAGCAAGCCCAAGGCGCTTACCAAGAAGGGCATTGCAACCTATATTGCCAGCCAATTGACCGCGACACAGTGAGCCGCTCCTCCAATTGCCTGAGCGTTAATCTCCTGGTCGCTGAGTGTGGCCCACAAACTCTGAATCCACAGCATGGCGCTCTGGCCGGCGCTTCGTGCGGATGATGTGCCCGGTGAAGGCCCAATAGATCGCCAGCGCCGCATCCAGCGCGATGCTCGCCTCCGGGTTGACGAAGGCCAACAGCAGCGCCAGCAGATAGAGCGGGCCGCCCAGCAGGTACTGGCGAGTGAAGGACGCCACCTCCGCGTCGTCCACGTCGGCGGCGAGCAGCCGCCGATGGAGGGCGATGCGCAACCACATCACGTTGTAGGCGATGGCGACCAGCACGAAGGTCACATTGTAGGCGATGGCGGCAAACTGACCATTGCTGGTGCCGATGAAGTTGGCGACCAGCGCCGTCGGATAGTTGACGAAGACCACCAGCAGCAGCAGCATGCCATTGGCGATCACGAAGACGCGATCCACCCGTCCGAGGAACTGGAAGAGGTAGTGGTGGTTGATCCACATCACCAGCACCGTCACGAAGCTCATGACATAGGTGGCGAACGGCAGCCAGGCGTAGTTCTTAAATACCGCCGTCTGCAACGACTCATGATGCAGTTGCAGGAGCTCGCTGTTCGGGATCGGGATGCTGAGGATGAGCAGCGTCATGGCGATGGCGAAGACGCCATCGCTCAGCGCCTCCAGCCGTCCCGTCTCCCTGTGCTCCTGCCTGGCGGAAGGCTCGGCGCCATGCTCCTCGCCGTCACGCTTTCTCCCGAACCCGCCATACCACATCGTTCGTTGCTCCAATTCCCGCACGCGCTTTCTGCTGGCCTACACTATATCGCCTGCGCGCACGCGGCGATACTCCACAGATGGGCAGAAAACGGCCCCTCCACCTGACGGGCGCCAGGCAGAGGGGCCGCGATCCGTCGCCCACGGGGGCGTCTGCTCGTTGCGATCAGTTGCGATCAGTTGCGCAGGGGCTTGCCGGTCTTGAGCGTGTGCTCCATGCGCGCCTGGGTGGCGGGCGTGCCGCACAGGCTCAGGAACGCCTCGCGCTCCAGATCGAGGATGTCCTGCTCGCTCAGCGTCTCGACGGGGGCATGCTCGCCGCCCGTCAGCACGTAGGCCAGCTTGCCAGAGACGACCGCGTCGTGTGCGCTGACTCGGCCCAGCAGCCGCAGATTGTCCACCTGCTGCTCCATCGCCAGCCGCGCGCCCACGCCTGCCGGACGAATCACCCCCGGCTCCGGCGGCTGCCACTCGCCGCTCGCTTTGGCCGCCGCCAGCGCCAGCGCGTCAGCCTTGGCGTCGGCCAGCAGCCGCTCGCGATCCAGCGAGACGCTGTCGGTCTTCTTCAGGAAGCCATACGTGCGGGCGTCGTCGGCGCTGGTGGCGACAGTGGCCACCGCTACGATCTCGAAGGCGTGGCGCGCGGGCGCGAATGGGCCACCCTCGTGCGTCACCTTCTGCGCCAGCGTCTGCCAGCGCAGCAGCATCTCTTTGCAGCCGCCGCCCGCCGGAATCACGCCGACGCCGACCTCGACCAGACCGATGTATGTCTCCGCCGCCGCGCGCACATGCTGGCCGTGCATCACGACCTCGGCGCCGCCGCCCAGCGCGCGTCCAGCGGGCGCCACCACCACCGGCACGGGACTGAACTTCAGCGCCATGTTGGCCTGCTGCAGGTTGTTGATGGCGCGCTCGATTAGCGGGAACTGCCGCATGCGGGCGGCCATCAGCACCTGCGCCAGATTCGCGCCGACGCTGAAATCGGGCGCGTCGTTGGTGACGACGATGGCGCGCCAGTTGGCTTTGGCCTCCTCCACGCCCGCCGCCAGCAGCGCCGCGATGTCGTCATCCAGTGCGTTCATCTTGGTGTGGAACTCGACGCCCAACACATCATCGCCCAGATCAATCAGCGAGGCGCCGCGATTCTCCTTGACCACCCGCGCGCCCGCCGCGTGCAGCCGCACCATGCTGGGGCGCCGTGCGCTCTCTGGCAGCGGCTGATAGCTGTGGCTGTTCCAATCCCAGTATTTGCCGTCGTGGTAGAACGAGCCGACGCCATTCTCCGCGACCTCGCGCACGAGCGGCGGTATGCTGCGCCCCTCGGCCTCCATGCGCTTGATCAGCGCCGCCACGCCCAGGCTATCCCACGATTGGAAGGGGCCAGCCTCCCAGTTGAAGCCCCAGCGCATCGCATTGTCGATGTTGACGATATCGTCGCTGATCTCCTGCGCCACGGTCGCGGTGTAGAGCAGCGTATCGGCGGTCACTTCCCAGGCCAGCGTCGCGGCGCGGTCGGAGCCGCTCAGCACGGCGCGACTGCGCTCGGCGGCGTCGGGATTACCCTTGACGCTATCGAGCGAGGAGAAATGCACGGAATCCTGCTGGCGATAGTCCATCGTCGCGGGATCGAGCACGAGGATGTCGGTCTTGCCCTCGGCGCCTTTGGTCTTCTTGTAGAAGCCCTGACCGGTCTTGTCGCCGAGCCACTTGCGCGCCACCATCTCGCGCACGAAGTCGGGCAGCTTGAAGAGGTCGCGCTGGGGATCGTCGGGCAGGTTCTCGTAGAGGCTGTCGGCGACATGCAGCAGCGTATCCACGCCCGCCAGATCGCCCGTGCGGAAGACGGCGGAGCGCGGGCGGCCCAGCGGCGTCCCGAAGATGGCGTCCACCTCTTCGATCTTGTAGCCCTCGGCCAGCATGCGGCGGATGACTGTCGCGAAGCCATAGTTGCCGATGCGGTTGCCGATGAAGCTGGGACGATCTTTGCAGTAGACGACGCCCTTGCCGAGCTTCGCCGAGCAGAACTCGCCCATGAAGCGCATCAACTCAGGATCGGTGTCGGGGCCAGCCACCAGCTCCAGCAGCTTCATGAAGCGCACGGGATTGAAGAAGTGCGAGATGAGGAAGTGGCGGCGGAAGTCCTCGCCGCGCCCCTCCAGCAGCATGTTCGCGGGCAGCCCCGACGTATTGGAGCTGATGATAGTTCCGGGCTTGCGCACCCGCTCGATGTGCACGAAGAGGTCGCGCTTGGCGCCGATCTCTTCGACGATGGCCTCGATAATCCAGTCCACACCGGCCAGCTTATCGAGGTCGTCGGTGGTGTTGCCGGGCGTCACCAGTTTGGCCGCCTTTGGGGTGAAGAAGGCCGGGGCGGGCTTGGCTTTCAGCGCCTTGTCAATGCCGCTGAGGGCGAAGCGATTGCGCACTGCCGGGTCGGCGCTGTCGGGCGCGTCTGGCGGGACGATGTCGAGCAGCAGCGTGGGGATGCCCGCGCTGGCCAGCAGCGCCGCGATGCCCGCCCCCATGATGCCCGCGCCGACCACCGCCGCGCGCTGTATGGTGTAGCTCATATGCAGATGTTCCTGTCGATGTCGTTGGGATCCCCCTCCCCAACCCCTCCCCCGCCGCGGCAGGAGAGGGGCTTCGGAACTTCCCTCTCTCGCGAAGCGGGGGAGGGGCTGGGGGAGGGGGCGACTCCCTACAGCCGCTCGATGATGGTGGCGACGCCCTGGCCGCCGCCGACGCACAGTGTGGCGATACCCAGCCGCTTATCCAGCGTCTCCAGATCGTTGACCAGCGCGCCGACGATGCGCGCGCCCGTGCAGCCCAGCGGATGCCCCAGCGCGATGGCCGCGCCGTGCGGGTTCAGCTTGTCCAGGTCGATGCCTAGCTCGCGGACGACGGCCAGCGACTGCGCGGCGAAGGCTTCGTTCAGCTCGATCACGTCAATGTCGCTGAGCTGCAGACCCGCGCGCTTGAGCGCCTTCTGCACGGCGGGAACCGGCCCGATGCCCATGATTTCAGGCGGAACGCCCGCCACTGCCATCGCCAGGATGCGCGCGCGCGGCCTGACGCCCAGCTCGCGGGCCTTCTCCGCCGACATCAGGATGACCGACGAGGCGCCGTCATTCAGCGGGCTGCTGTTGCCCGCTGTAACGCTGCCGCCCGCGAGGAAGGCTGGCTCCAGCGAAGCCAGTCGCTCCAGCGAGGTATCGCGGCGCGGGCCTTCGTCCAGCGTCATCTGCGTGCCGTCGGGCAGATCGACCGGAACGATCTCACGCGCCAGAATGCCAGCGTCCTGCGCGGCGATGGCCAGCTTGTGGCTGCGCAGCGCGAAGCGATCCTGCTCCTCGCGGCTGATGCTGTACTTCTTCGCCAGATTCTCGGCGGTCATGCCCATCGGGATGTACGCCTCGCCAAAGGCGGTCGTCATCTCGCCGGGCAGGCCGCACGCCTCGACGCCATTGGGATTGTTGTAGAGCTTGGGATTGAAGCTGGGGTTGAAACCGCCCATCGGCACGCGCGACATGTTCTCCACGCCGCCCGCCACGAAGATGTCGCCCTGGCCCAGCATAATGCTCTGCGCGCCCATGTTGACGGCCTGCAGGCTGCTGGCGCAGAAGCGGTTGACCGTCACGGCGCCCGCAGTGGTTGGCAGGCCCACCAGCCCGGTGATGATGCGCGCGACATTCAGCCCCTGCTCGGCCTCCGGGAACGCGCAGCCGATGATGACATCCTCGATCTGGGTGTAGTCGAACGCGGGAATGCGCGAGAGCGCGCCGCGCACGGCCACCGCGCCCAGATCATCGGCGCGCACGGCTTTGAGCGCGCCCTTGTTAGCGCGACCAATCGGCGTGCGCGCCGCGCTAACGATCACTGCTTCTGGCATGAGTACTCGCTTCTTTCTGTCGTTGCTCTGGCGCGACCGTCGCATCGGCGGCGCGACGAATATAGATCACCTTGTCAATTTCAGCGCAGACAACGCCCTGCGCGTCGGTCAGCTCGACCCGGTAGACGCGATCAATCGAGCGCGCCTGCTCCAGCGCCGCGCGGATGTCGTTCAGCTCGGCCTCATCCAGCGCAAAGCGGGCATGGAGCGTCGCGCGGCCCGGCTTCTTGAAGCGGATGGTGGCCGCCTTGTCCCACACGACATAGCCCTTGCCCAGATTGCGAATCAACATAATCATGTAGAACGGATCGACCGCCGCGTACATGCTGCCACCGAAGATCGTGCCGACGTAGTTGTAAGTCTGGACGTTGAGCGGCAGCCGGATGCGCACCTCGCGCCAATCGCTGGCGATGTACTCTACCCAGGCGCCCGTGCCGCGATAGGCCGGAAACCAGTTGAAGCGCCAGCGCATCAGCCGCGTGCGCCACGATTCAGCCATGCGCATGTGCCTTCTAACCCTGCGGCGTCGTTTCGGCGCGTGGCGCGAGCAGCAGCCACTCGAAGCGCAGCTCGGTGGTGAGCGTCCCCTGCTGATCGAAGAGCCGCACGTCGATGGTGAAGCGCGGTCGCCCGCCCGCCGCGATCTCATTGCGAATGCGCGCCTGCTCGTCGGCGGATAGCTCAGCCTCGCCACGCAGTTGGCCGCGCGCCGGCTTGTGATACGTGACGGAGGCGCTGGTGACGACCGGCGCATAGCCCTGATGCTGCAAATCCCAGAAGGCCGCGGCAGTCAGCGCACCGGATGTCACCTCGCCCAGCCCAAACTGCGCCACCGCATGCGTGGTTCCAACATGATTGAGCCGCTCCGGCGACTCCGGCAGAATCACCGTCGAGCGCTCCGGCGTGACGGACTCCACCACCGGCCCCATGTGCGCGTTGAATGGCACGGTTTCGGCCAATATTCTGTTTATCGCTGCGGCGTCCAGCATGGCGCAGCCCTCCCTGAATCTGGGAACCTCACCCCCAGCCCCTCTCCCGCGGGGAGCCAGGAACGCTTCCGGTTCCCCCTCTCCCCGTGGGAGAGGGGGCTAGGGGGTGAGGTCGTCTCCACTACTTCAGTGGGTAGCCGCTGGCCGCGCTGACAATGCCCGCCAGCTCGCGCTGGAGCGGCACGATGTCGGCCTCCGGGTCGCCCAGATAGGCGCGCGCCCTGGCCAGCTCGGCCTTGCGCTCGTCGCCCTCGAAGGCCATCGTCAGCGCGCCCTCCATCGCGGCGCGGGCCTCGCGCACGAGGTTGATCGTGGCGATCTGGGCCAGCAGCGCGTGGGTGTGGGCGTCAGCCGCGCCAGCGTGGGCAGCGGCCAGCGCGCGAGCCACGGCGCTATCCACGGCGAAGGCGGCGATGAGCTGGTTGGCGGCGTACTCCAGGAACTCCTGCTCGTCCTGCATCGTCGCCATGAACTTCATCGCGCCCTTCATCACGCTATAGATGGCGGCGCGCTTGAGCCGCTCGGCCAGATTCACCGTGTCGCGCAGCTCGGCGGGCGTCCCGGCTCCGGCGAAGTCGGGCGCCTGGCCGCTCGACACCTGCGTCTCGATCTCCGGGAAAATCGAGAACAGATCGACCTTGTTCTCCATCGCGCGGCGGAAGAGCGTGCCAGCGGCCACCAGCCGATTGACCTCGTTGGTGCCCTCGAAGATGCGATTGATGCGCGAGTCGCGCCAGGCGTGCGAGATGGGGTACTCATCCATGAAGCCGTAGCCACCGAAGACCTGCACACCCTCATCCACCGAGCGGCTGAGCGCCTCGGAGCAATAGACCTTGGCGATGGAGCACTCGATGGCGTACTCCTCGATGGCGGCCAACTGTGCCATGCGGTCGGCGCCAGCCGCCAGCCGCGCATCCTCCACCAGCCCCACCGTGCGGAAGGCCAGCGCCTCGGCGGCGTAGACATCGGCGGCCATGTAGGCCAGCTTCTTCTTGATCATGCCGAAGTCCGAGAGCGACTTCCCGAACGCCTTGCGCTCGTTGGCATAGGTCGCCGCCATATCCAGCGCGGCGCGCGCCCCGCCCGACGTGCCAGCGCCCAGCTTCAGCCGCCCGATATTCAGGATGTTGAAGGCGATCTTGTAGCCCTTGCCGATCTCGCCCAGCGCGTTCTCCACGGGTACCTCGACGTTGTCGAAGTAGACCGTGCGCGTGGACGACCCCTTGATGCCGACCTTCTTCTCCTCGGCGCCGGTCGAGACGCCCTTCCAGGCCGACTCGACGATGAAGGCGCTGTGCTTGGTGTCGTCCACCTTGGCGAAGACGACCATCACATCGGCGAAGCCTGCGTTCGAGATCCATTGCTTCGCGCCGTTCAGGATGTAATGCTTGCCGTCGGGCGAGAGCGTCGCTCGCGTGCGGATGCTCATGGCATCGGAGCCGACGCCCGGCTCGGTCAGCGCATACGCGCCGATCAATTCGCCAGTGGCCAGCTTCGGCAGGTACTTCTGCTTCTGCTCATCCGTGCCGTAGAAGACGATGGGTAGCGTGCCGATGGTAGTGTGTGCGCCCTGCGCCACCGCAAACGACGCCTGGCGCATCTGCTGCGCCACCAGCGCGCTCACGATCATGCCGAGGTCGGCGCCGCCGTACTCCTCTGGCACATCGATCATCAGCAGTCCCTGCTCGCCCGCCTCTTTCAGCAGCGCGGGCATCAGCCCTGGCTCCTGCGCGTCGATCTGGTCAGTCTTGGGCAGCACCTCGCGCTGAATGAAGGTCGCCGCCGAGTCGCGAATCTCGCGCTGCTCGTCGGTGAGCTTTTCCAGGGTGAGGAAGTCGGCGCTGGTCACCGGGGTGGTGAGAAAGCTCGCGCCAGTCTGCTTATTCGTCTCGGTCGCCATACGCTCGGACTCCTCCTGCATGGGGTCATGCGTGATTGATGCTCCCATACGCTATCTGCTCTCTATTGCTGCCGGAACCTCTCCCCCTGACCCCCTCCGAGGGAGGTGGAACCCAGACCAGGATTGCGGCGCAGGGCAGCGTATCACCTGTCTGAACGCCTTTCCGGCTCCCCCTCTCCTCGCGGGAGAGGGGGCTGGGGGTGAGGTCGCGCCTTCTACGCCAGCTTCTCCTGCTGACTCTGCTCGGCCTGCGCGCGCTGGGCGGCCAGCGTCTCATCGCGCAGTTGGCGGCGCAGCACCTTGCCGATCACCGTCTTGGGCAGCGACTCGCGGAACTCATACGACTTGGGTACTTTGTAGACGGCGAGCTGGTCGCGACACCACTTGTCCAGCTCCTCGGCGGTCAGATGCTCGCCGGGCTTGACGACGATGTAGGCGCGCACCGTCTCGCCGCGATACTCGTCTGGGATGCCCGCGACCGCCGCCTCCAGCACCTTCGGGTTGGCGTACAGCGCATCCTCCACCTCACGCGGATAAATGTTGTAGCCGCTGGCGATGATCAGATCCTTGGCGCGATCGACGACCTTGAAATAGCCGTCGGCGTCCATCTGGCCGATGTCGCCCGTGCGCAGCCAGCCATCGCGCAGCACGTTGGCTGTCTCGTCGGGACGATTCCAGTAACCCAGCATCACCTGCGGCCCGCGCACGGCGATCTCGCCAAGCTCGCCCTGCGGCGCGAACTCCCAGCTCTCGCCCACCAGAATGGCGGCGTCGGTGCTGGACACTGGCAAGCCAATCGTGCCGTTGCGATTGTCGCCATAGACGGGATTGCAGTGCGTCACGGGCGAGGCTTCCGTTAGACCGTAGCCCTCCACCACCTTCGCGCCAGAGATCGCCTCGAAGCGCCGCTGCACCTCGGCGGGCAGCGGCGCCGACCCGCTGATGCACGCCTTGATCGAGCTGAGGTCGCGATGCTTGCGCTCCGCCTCGCGCGCCAGCGCCAGATACATCGTCGGCGCGCCGGGGAAGAGATCGGGGCGATATTTCTCGATAGCCTTCAGCGTATCCTCGACGGTGAAGCGCGGCAGCAGTACCATCGTCGAGGCCGCCAGCATCGTCATGTTCATGCAGACAGTCAGCCCATAGACGTGGAAGAACGGCGCGACGCAGAGTGTGATGTGCTTCTTCTCCGGCGGATCCTCGTTCCACGCCAGGCACTGCGCCGCGTTCGCCATCAGGTTGCGATGTGTCAGCATGGCGCCCTTGGCGACGCCCGTCGTGCCGCCGGTGTATTGCAGCAGCGCCAGATCATCTGGCCTGGCTGGCTCTGGCAGCGGATAGACCTCGAAGCCCTTGCTATCGCTAGCATGGCCGAGCAGATCCTTGAACTGGTGGATGGTCTTGTCGGCGCGTACCACCTGCGGGTCGGCGTGCGGCTGATGGCGCGAGGTGAGCGCCGTGCGCGCCCGATAGGCCAGCGCCAGCGGCAGTGGGAAGTAGTCCGCCACGCCCGCCAGGACGACATGCTCGACCAGCGTGTGCGCCCGCACATCGGCCAGCACATGATAGAGCTGGTCGACCATCACGATGACCTTCGCGCCGGAGTCGTTGAGCTGATGCTCCAGCTCGTGCGGCTTGTAGAGCGGGTTGGTCGGTACGACCACTGCCCCGGCCTTGATGGCGCCATAGAAGGCAATCGGAAACTGCGGGATGTTCGGCAGACTGATCGCCACACGATCCCCGCGCTTGACCCCCAGCCGCGCCAGCGCACGTGCGAAGCGGTCGGCCAGCGACGAGAACTGCGCGTAGCTAATGCGCGTGCCGTAATACTCGATGGCGGTGTAGGCGCTCGACGTGCGAGTCGCTTCGTCCAGCAGCCAGCCCAGCGATTGCTCTGGGATGGTGACGGTGGCTGGGACGCTGGCGGAGTAGTGCGCGAGCCAGGGATGGTCGCCATGCTCGCTGGCCGCAGCGACGGTAGCCTGCGGCTGCGCGGGCGTGGCGCCAGATGGGATGGGTGGAGAGAAGCCTTCTTCCATTGCGGCACTCCTCTTTGAGCGAAAGGGGGCTTTCGGATAGTGGCAGTATATCGCCCAATTTTCCGTCCTGCGCAGTTGCCAGCTAACGACTTTTTGGGTGTATACTGGTATCTGGCTAACATATCGAGCGACCGCCGTTGAAACGCGGCGCGCCGGAGAAGAGTGCACAGGAGAGCGAGTGGAACGCGCCGTCTTCTTTGATCTGGATGACACGCTCTGCGACGCCGCGCCCGCCTTTGCCACCGGGCGCCAGGCCGCGTTCGAGCGGGCGTTGGCCGCTGCGCCGGGACTCTCGATGGAGGCGCTGCAGCGCGCCTGGGCTGCGGCGCACGCGGAACTCATGCCGCAGCTTGAGGCGGGCGCTCTACGGATGGCCGAGGTACGCGCGCTGCGTTTCCGCCGCACGCTGACCGTCGCTGGCGTGGCTGATCCCGATGGCGCGCTGGCCGATCAGCTCGACGCGCTGCTGGGCGAGACGCAATTGGCCTACCTGCGCCGCTTCGACGACGTGGCGGCGCTGGCGGCGCTGCGCGAGCGCGGCGCCTTCGTCGGCGTCATTACCAATGGCGCGGACGACGCCCACAGCGACAGCCAGCGCACGAAAGTCGAGCGGCTGGCGCTGCTGGCGCTGCTCGATGGCTGCTGGATCTCTGATGCGACGGGCTATCGCAAGCCCGACCCGCGCGCCTTCGCGCCTGCGCTGGCGGCGGCAGGTTGCGCTCCAGCGAACTGCCTGTATGTCGGCGACACGCTGGCGACCGACATCGCCGGAGCCAACGCCGCTGGCCTGCGCAGCGTGCTGCTGCGACGCGATGGCAAGACAGCAGTGACGGGAGGGACGCAGCCCTGGCGGGTTATCTGCTCGCTCTGGGAGACACTCGACCTGCTCGAAGGTGAATCATCTTCAAAGGAGTCTTGAGGCGATGACGACACGCAGAACATCAGACAAAGCGGGCGCGAACAGGGCAGGCGCCATCGAGAG
This sequence comes from Ktedonobacterales bacterium, assembly GCA_036258195.1. Taxonomy (GTDB): domain Bacteria; phylum Chloroflexota; class Ktedonobacteria; order Ktedonobacterales; family JADMIN01; genus JAKAIY01. The sequence goes on along the minus strand of DATAED010000158.1, from coordinate 929 downwards.
CGAGCCAGAGGAGTTCGGCGCGCTGATCGCGCAGCTACGGCAGGCGCGCGGCCTCTCGCAGGGGCAGCTCGCGCGGGCGGCGCGCCTCTCGCGCACCTACGTCTACCATATCGAGACGGGACAGCGGGCGCGTCCCTCCGCCAAGGTGGCGCGGGCGCTGGCGCGGGCGCTGGAGACGCACGGCGCCGAGCGGCGAGAACTCGCGCAGGCCTTCACGCGGCTGACGGGCGAGCAGATGGAAGATGAGCCAGACCAGCTCGACCTGTTCGATCAGCGCGAGCTGGCGGCGCTGCTGGTGCACAATACCGCCTTCCCTGCGCACAGCCTGGATCGCCTCTGGCAGGTCGCCGCGTGGAACAAGCCCGCCGCCGAGCTCTTCGAGCTGGACGAGGAGGCGCTTGCCTCGCATAGCGCCAATCTGCTGGCCATCGTCTTCGATCCCGCCTATCGCGGACGTTTCCGTCCGTGGGAGGCGCTGGCGCGGCGCATGCTGGCCGACTTCAAGCACAACACGCGCAGCATCACCTTCCTGCCGGAATACCGAGCGATGTGGCGCTCGCTGCGCGCCATGCCCGACTTCACCCGCATCGCCAATTCATCGGAAGCGCCCTCGGTGACGGCGCCGAGCTTCGTCTTTCACATGCGCCACTCGCGGCTGGGCGTGCTGGCCTTGCGCACCACCATCACCATCTTCAGCGGCTCCTCCGACTACAGCATCGTCACCTACGTCCCCGGTGACCAGCAGACGCTGGCGATCTTCGCCGCCAACGGCTGGCAGCGCGCCGCCAATGGCGAGGGCGCAGCGGGCGAGTAGCTGGAGGGTGTGAGCGGACAGGTGTGGTAAACTGGGCCACAACATCCTGTGAGGGAGATGTCATGCCGCGCAAGATTCGCCAACTCAAGCGCGACCTGCGCCATGCTGGCGCTTA
>DATAED010000157.1:0-15489 GCA_036258195.1 Ktedonobacterales bacterium | reverse complement strand
CGACGGGCATCACGACGGGCGATCTGCTGCGCGGCGTGCGCTTCGCCCCCGATGGCGCGCGCACCCACTCGGTGATGATGCGCGCCAAGACTGGCACCATCCGCTATATCGAGGCCATCCATAACTGGAAGCGCGTGTAGCTGGCGGTTGAAACCGCGCCTGGGAGGCGGCTGCGCTGCCGCGAAACTCGGCTCCGCCTGCCGCCTGCGCGGACTCAGGACGCGAGCTCCCAGACGCGGTTCCATCGTCAGCAATCTACGGGAGTGATCTAACCTCTGCAGGGAGGCGCGATGTTCTGGCTGCGACCTGACCTCGACTGCACGGCGCTGGGAGCCGCGCGCTGGCTCGATACAGCGATCTTCGACATCGACGGCGTGCTGCTCGACACCAGCGGCTCGTTCCGCTACTCCGTCATCGCCGCGACCGATGCGCTGGTGCGCGTGGCGGGCGGCTTCAGCGACGCGCCCGACCCGCTGGTGACGACCGCGGATGTGCAGCTTTTCAAGCTGGCTGGTGGCTTCAACGACGACTGGAACCTGACGCAGGCGCTCACGGCGCTCTGGACGGCGCGGCTACGCGAGTGGCGCGGTACACCGCTGGCCGAGCGCACGCTGGCGCAGTGGGCGGAGGACGCAGCGGCGGCCACCCGCGCGGGGCAGGGCGGCCTGGCCTGGTTGCGCCGCGTCGTCCCCGCCCGCGCCATCCCAGAGTGGGAGGACGCGCGCTGGGCGCACGATGAGTTCTACCTGGGCGCGGTGGCCCTGCGCGAGGCGTTTGGTCGCGCGCCGCGCTTTGCCCCCGCCGCGCCCGGCCTGCGGCAGTCGGAGCGCTCGCTGCTGACGCCCGAGACGTTGACCGAGCTGGCGGCGCTGGGCATGCGCAAGTACGGCATCATCACTGGCAGGGAAAGCCCCTATGTGGAGTGGGCACTGGAGGTGATCGCTCCAGAGGGCGCGGCTCTGGCGCTGATCGGGCCGCATGGGCCGCATGCGCATCCGCCCTTTGAGGTGATCGTGCCCGCCTCGCTCTACGCCAAGCCTGACCCGCAGGCGCTGGCCCACGCGCTGGCCACGCTCGACGCTCGCGCCGCCGTCTATGTGGGCGACACCGCCGACGACCTCGATCTCGTGCTGCGCTATCGCGCCGAGCGCCAGGCGCAGGCGCCCGATCTGCCGCCCACCCTCGCCGTCAGCGTGGCCAGCGACACCGCCGCCGCGACGTTTCGCCAGCGCGGCGCCGACATCACGCTCGACCAGGTGAGCGAGCTGCCAGCCGCGCTGCACGCCTTGCGCCAGCGCCTCGGCGGCGAGTAGCATTCCGGTGACGGCGCTCGCGCAGAGAAACCGCTATCATGGGCGCATGCGGGTGGCCGCATCGGCGGTCGCGTGCGCGTCAGATGAGCTATCCTGCACGTCGCGCAGGGGATTGAGCCAGCCGCCGAAGCCGTAGCGCTGGGCGCCGAGCAACTCCCAGGCGCGCGTGAGGCCCAGGAAGACGATGCCCAACATCACGAAGACCAGCGCGTAGATGTAGCCATCCTGCGTGGGATTGGTGAGGATGCTGATGCCGTTCGAGAGTTCGAGGCCATAGAGCGCCACGCCTGCGGCGATCAGCGCGACGCGGCGCAGCAGGCTCACCCAGCCTTTGCGCACGCGCAGCAGCGCCCAGGCCGGCAGCACGGTGAAGAGCAGCGAGACGATGGCAATCGGGATGACGAACAGGCCAAAATCGACCCGTGGAACCAGCGCCACCAGCGAGAGAAAGAAGGCATTGACGAGGGCAGTGAAGGCGCTGCCCGCGACCGCCTGCCGCTCCAATGGCGCGTGGCGGGTCACGATCTGCTCGGGCGCCAGCGACACGGCCACGAAGAGCAGCCCGACCAGCGCAGCCCCGGCGCCAGCGCTGGCGGCGAAGAAGGTGAGGAAGGCTGAGGGTATCATGCCGCGCTCCTTTCCTCCACGCCGACGCTCCTCGGAGCGCCATCGAGCGGGGAAACGCGCCCCCATTGTAGTGCGCGCGGCACGCGAATCACAAGCGACGTGGCGCTGACCGCTCACATCGCCAAAATGCCTGAATTCGACACGCCAGGACAGTACGAGACGACAGGAGGGATGAGCGCATGTGCCGCAGCATCAAACCACTCTTCAACTTCGAGCCACCCGCAACCGACGACGAGATTGACGCCGCCGCCGTCCAGTTCGTGCGCAAGATCAGCGGCTTCACCCGGCCCTCCAGGGCGAATGAAGCGGCGTTCCAGGCCGCCGTCGCGGAGGTGGCCGCCACCTCGCGCCGCCTGCTCGCCGCGCTGGAGACGAACGCGCCGCCCAAAGATCGCGCGGAGGAGGCGGCCAGGGCGCACGCCCGCGCCGCCCAGCGATTCCCGCGCGCCGCCGCGCCCGCATCGCTGGAATAGGTGGCGTTTGCCAGAAGGAAGCGTACGTCACAACGCCTCTGCCGCTCTCTTCACAATCCCTGGCCCAGGTTCCCCCTCCCTGAATGGGAGGGGGTCAGGGGGAGAGGTCGCGCCGTGCGCCAGAGGCCAACCATTCCATCGCATGTGGCATCAACCGACCTGACTGTACGGAGCAGGAGGAACACCAACATGGGCACAGTGGGAACAGGCTTTTCGATGTCGCTGGATGGCTACATCGCGCGGCCAGATGGCCAGGTAGGGCCACTCTTCGATTGGTATACCGAGGGCGAGACGCCGCTGGCTGTCACGATTGGCGACCAGCCGATGGCAGTCACCCAGGACGCCGGCGAAATGCTCCAGCAGGCCAGCCAGGCGACTGGCGCACTGGTCACGGGACGCAAGCTCTTCGACCAGACGCAGGGCTGGGGTGGCAGGCATCCGCTGGATGTGCCCATCATCGTCGTTACCCACTCGATTCCGCCGGAGTGGGAGAAGCCGCCTTACACCTTCGTCACTGATGGCGTGCCCAGCGCCATCGCCAAAGCCAGGGAGATCGCAGGCGAGAAGAAGGTCGCCGTCGCCTCCGCCAGCATCGTGCAGCAGTGCCTCAACGCCGGGCTACTCGACGAGATACACATCGACCTGATTCCCATTGTGCTGGGCAAGGGCATCGCGCTCTTCGATCAGCTCAACGCCGAGTATCGGCTGGAGTGCGTCGAGGTCAAGCCGATGCGCAACGTCACACACCTGACGTATCGCGTCGTGCGATGAGGCGGAGAACCTCACCTCCAGCCCCTCTCCCACAGGAGAGGGGAGCCAGCCCGCCGCGCTAGGGCTTGCGGCCAAAGGCGACGTAGACACTCTGCGGCAAGGAGATCTGATCGAGTTCCTGGCGGGCCTGCGCCAGCGCCGCGTCGTAGGCCGCCTCGCTGGCGATGCCGAGCCGGGTGAGCGGCCCGCGCACAGCGGTGAGCGCCGAGAGATAGTCCACCACCATCATCGCGCCGAGCCGCCCGCCGGGCTTGCCTACCGGAATCGTCAGCGGGCGAGCGGTCACATCAGTGGCGCCCGCAGCGCTCAGCAGCGGGCCGACCTGCCGCGCCATGGCGAAGTCAATGCCGCGTCGGCTGACCAGTTGCTTGCCCCAGTTGGCCAGTTGGTCGAGGGCGGGCGCGCCATAGGGTGGCTCAGTCTCGACCAACTCAATCCAGCCGCCATGGCGGGTGACGCGCATCAGCTCAGCCACCACCTGCGGCCATCGCTGCGCTGGAATGCCCATGATGAGGTAGCGCTGGTGGACAAAATCGAAGCTCTTATCGGCGAAGGGCAATCGCTCCAGCACGTTGCCCTGCACGAAGGTGTAGTTGTCAGCTCTGAGGTTCGTGGGCGAGCTCTCATTGAGCGGCGGTGGCGCCACATCCACCCCGATGACGTTGGCGTTGGGGTACTGCGCCGCCAGCTCCATCGCCCAGCGACCCGTGCCACAGCCCGCATCCAGGATGTCGCGCGGCTTGGCGATCGGCGCGAGATAGTTGCCGCGCATGAAGGAGCGCAGCATGTGATGCTGGAAGTCGAGGCGGCTGGTCTCATCGAGGTCCTTGGGCAGCAAGTACGGGACATTGGCGACGAAGCGCCGTCCGTCCACGTTGTCCGTGGCCGCGCCTGGTGGCGTCAGCGTGGCGGTCTGTGGTCTGCGGCGCCAGAACGCTAGCCAGGCCATGGCTCACAATCCTTTCGCTCCACGAGCGTAACGTTGAAAGTCGCCAGACAACCTGACGCCCGCGCACCTGGCGCCATCTGTGGCCCAGTATGCGCGGGCGTCGGCCTGTCAAACTTCGTCGCTGGCAAGCGACCAGATCACTACGGCGCCGGATGCTGCGGGAAGCCGAGCGCCAGAAAGAGCGGGATGAGCGTGACAATCGCAGGGCCGATCAGGAAGAACAGCGTGATCCACGCTTCGACCTGCTCACCCATGCGCTGGTGCAAACGCACGCCTTGCAGCGTGCGCGTCACCGAGATGAGATAGACGACCAGGACGACCACCAGCCCGCCGCCCGCCGTCACCATCTCGGTGCGCTGGAGCATGTCGATGCCATAGGGCAGCGCGAAGAGCCGTCCGATGACGCTCAACTCCCAGAAGAGCGCCACCAGCGCCGCCAGGATCACCGCTGGCAGCAGCCCCTCCAGCGCCGCACGGATGGCGCGCCGCATGGGATCGAAGGGCGGTGGCGCCTCCTGCTCTCCGCCGAAATACTCATTGACGGAGTACTGTTTGGACATCACCGAATGCGGCTCACGCATGGCGCGTACTCTTTCTGCTTGTGCTGTATGCGATCAGAACCTGGCAGGCGTTCTCGCTGGGTGGCCCGCAGAGCCTCATGATCCGCTGGTCGAGAGACTCGCCTTGAAGAAGGCCACCACACGACTCACATACGCGGCTCCGGCGACCTTGAACGCCTGCGCATGGGTGGCGTTTGGCACGCTCCACGTCTGCACATGCGCGTTGGGAGCCTGCTGAGCCGCCTGCGCCAGCATCGTCATGTTGTCGGGCGGCACATACGTATCCGCCGCGCCGTGGATGAAGAGAATCGGGCGCGGCGCGATGCGCGCTACCACCGCCTCCGGGCGAACCGCCGAGAAGTCGATACCATACATCACGTTCGCCGCCTCCAGAATGCCCGGCGTGAAGGCATGTGGCAGATGCGCGCGTGCCGGAATCTCGCGCTCCAGAATCGGCAGCACGTCGGCATAGGCGCTATCCGAGACGACCGCCTGGATGGATGGCTCCTGCGCCGCCGCCAGCAGCAGCGTGGCCGCGCCCATCGAGACGCCCCAGCCGCCGATGGCCTTCGGTCGGCCCAGATCGGGGTACGGCATCGGCCCGCTCTTCAGGAAGTCCACCGCGCCCAGCACATCGCGCTGCTCATAGTAGCCCAGGCTGGTCGGCGCGGACGACGATTCGCCCGACCCGCGCATATCGAAGGACAGCACCGCGAAGCCAGCCTTGGCCAGGGCGTCGCTCAGGTCGAGCAGCCCCATGCCCGGGTCGGTGCGGTTGGCGCGGATGCCGTGGACGACGATGATCGTCTCCTGTGCGCTGAGCTTGCCCTGCCCGGCGACGCCAGGGATGAACCAGCCGCGCAGCTCCAGGTGGTCGGTGCGGCTGGGGAAGGTGACGATTTTGTAGGCCAGGCCAGCGTCGGCGGGCGTCCCCTTGAGGGGAACCTGCGGCGCATAGACGAGCTGCGACGCGGCGTAGAGCGAGACGCCTGCGTAGGCGGCTGTGCCGAGCGCCGAGCAGATCAGCAGCGCCGACATGAGCCAGAAGGCCAGCACACCGATGGGTGAGGCAGGGCGCGGCTTCTTGACCATCTCCCAGAAGTAGGGGGCAGGCCCACCGGTGCGCCCGGCCCGCGGGTCTTGCTGGCGCAGGCGCTCCACCTCGCTGACGGCGCCCGGCGTGTAGGCCTGCGCGTGGTCAGCCGACATCGAGGCGCCCACGTGGGCCAGCGAGGCTGGCGGCTGGGCCGGTTGCTGGCTGGCGCTGTAGGTGTCGAAGTAGGGGTGCTCGCTGCTGGTGTCGCGCTCGGCTACGACTGGCGGTTGATCGGGCTCATACCCAGGCGTGCGCGAAGCCCACAGCGCCGAGCGGACACTGGTGGCGCGGTAGTCGGTCTTCAACCTGCCAGAGTCATAGTCGGATGGCTGATAGCGTGGCGTCTCCGAGTCGCCCGGCCCGTAGGTTGGGCCATAGCGCGGCGTGGTGGGTGGCGCAGGCTCGGTCGGCGGCATATCGTGAGGCATGTCACTGGACTTGGGCGCCTGGCCGAGCCAGTCGGGCTGCCGCCAGCGCAGGTCTCCGGAAGGGCCGCCACGGTTGGGCGCTCTGCCGCCTGGCTGTGGCGCTGGCCCGCGATTGGGGCGACGGGTGTCGGTTCGATCTGGCTCCCGCTCCGGCTGGCGCACCCACTTACCTGGCTCGGTCCAGCGTGGGCGCTTGTGGCTCGATGCGTCGGCGTGCTCTTCCAGATCATAGAGATCAGGAGGGTTGCCGCGTCGATTGCGTGGCGCGGCGCCATTTGGTCGCCGCATGAACGCTGGAGCGGAGGTCAGGCGTCGCAGCGGCTCTTCAAGCGCGAACATATCGCGAATGGTGCGCGCCCGACGACCACCCTGCTTGGCCTTCGGGCGTCGGTCGCCGGGCGAGGAATAGCTGTTGTTGTCAGGTGGATTTCGCATGCGCGCCTGTCTCTCTCAAAGCCCAATTCCACATATCATGCGCTGAGAGATACAACGCAGTGTCAATCAGCCTGTTACTCAAAGGGGGACTAACGGGCGACTGGCTCTGGGCGCAGCCGTTGTCTCAGATGGGCGTCAGATGGATCACAGATGCAAGGCGGCGTAGACGCGCTCGGCGCGCTCGACCAGCGAGCGTAGTGTCTGCGGGCTGATGGCCTGCTCGGCGTCGGTGAGCGCCTGCGCCGGATGCGGGTGCATCTCGATCAGCAGGCCGTCGGCTCCGGCGGCCACAGCGGCCACACTCATCGTCTCGACCAGATCGCTGCGCCCGACGCCGTGGCTGGGATCGACCAGCACGGGCAGATGGGTCAGCGTCGCCAGCAGCGGCACGCAACTCAGGTCGAGCAGATTGCGCGTGGATGGATCGAAGCTGCGCACGCCGCGCTCGCACAGCATGACCTGGAGGTTCCCCGCCGCCAGGATGTATTCCGCCGCCAGCAGCCACTCCTCGATGGTGGCGGCGAATCCGCGCTTGAGCAGGATGGGGCGGTTGGCCTGGCCAGCGGCGCGCAAAAGCGGGAAGTTCTGCATATTGCGGCTGCCGATCTGTAATACATCGGCCACCTCGGCGACGGGGCCGATCAGCGCAGGCTCCATCACCTCGGTGACGATGGGCAGCCCGCTCTCGGCGCGGGCGCGAGCCAGCAGCGGCAGGCCATCCAGCCCCAGCCCCTGAAAGCTGTACGGCGAGGTGCGCGGCTTGAAGACGCCACCGCGCAGGAGCTGTGCGCCCGCCGCGCGCGCGGCCAGCGCCGCTTCGATGATCTGCGCTTCGTCCTCGACCGAGCACGGCCCGGCGATCACCACCGGGCGACCAGCGCCGATCACCGCGTCGCCCACGCGCACAGTGGTCTTCTCTGGGTAGGCGGCGCGGCTCGCCAGCCGGTACGGCGCAGACGGCGTGAGGACGTCATCCGGTCGGCTCGATGCAGCGAGCCGCGAGCGTTCGTCAGGGAAGGAGCCATCGCGTGTGACGGTGATCATTGCCAGCCTCTCAATCCTCGGCGCGTCACCTGCGCCTGAGCGCTATCTAAAGCTTACCGCGTGGAGGCGCTCGCAGTCTCGCCGGAGGAGGAGCATGAGCGCGCTCGTTCGTCGCTGTCGGCCTCGCGACCAACAAAAAAGCAGAGGAGTAATCTCCTCTGCTTACCCTCCGGCTGCTGAGCCGTTTACGCCGCCGTTCTTACCCAGGCGGAAACGACCCATCCGTTAGCCGGAGGGCAGCGCCACCAGTAATAATACGAGGCCGCAATGGGGGCCGCGTTTGTGTCGGCGTTCAAGGGCAGTGTGCTCATGATGGGACAGAGTATAGCGGCTGGGTTCTGGGCCTGTCAAGCCCTGTTTGCGCGCGTTCACTTGCCGATGCAGAACTGCGCGAAGATCTGGTCGAGCAGGTCGGCGGTGGCTGTCTCGCCGGTGATCTCGCCCAGCGCCTCCAGCGCGTCGCGCAGGTCGATGGCCACGAAGTCGAGCGGGTCGCGCTGGGCGAGCGTCTGCTGTGCGGCGCTCAGGCTCTCGCCCGCGCGGCGCAGGGCGTCGGCGTGGCGGGCGCTGGCCACCAGCGGATCGGCCATCTGCGCTGCGCCGCTGAGCGCCAGCCGCGCGATGGCCGCCTCCAGCGGGGCCGCGCCCGCGCGCGCGAGGGTAGAGAGGTGAACCAGCGGCGCGCCGGGCCAGAGCGCCTGCGCCTGCGCTTCCTCCAGCGCCTGCGGCAGATCAGCCTTGTTGAGCGCCAGCAGCAGCGGCGGGCGGGCGGCTTCGTCAGCGATGGGCGCGCCCGGCTCGGCCAGCTCTAGCGCGGCGCGCAGCTCGGCGGCGGCGGCGTGGTCGCGCGGCGTCAGCGGCTCTGAGGCGTCCAGCATGAAGACCAGCAGGTCGGCCTCGCGCGCCGCCGTGCGCGAGCGCGCCACGCCCAGTCGCTCCACCGGATCGTCGGTGGGGGTCAGGCCAGCGGTATCCACCAGCCGCAGCGCCAGATCGCCCAGCCGCGCGCCCTCCTCGATGGTATCACGAGTCGTGCCAGCGATAGGCGTCACAATGGCACGCTCGACGCCCAGCAGCGTATTGAGCAGACTTGATTTGCCCACGTTGGGCCGCCCGACGATCACCACGCGCAGCCCCTCGCGCACGATGCGGCCACGGTCAGCGCCCGCCAGCAGGGTCGCCACCTCCGCTGAGGCATCAGCGATCAGCGCGGCCAGCTCGGCAGGATCGGGCGGCGGTACCTCTTCCTCTGGGAAGTCGATGCTGGCCTGGATGCGGGTGAGCGCGCCCAGCGCCGCCGCGCGGATGCGCTGGATGTGGTCGGAGAGCGCGCCATCGAGCTGGCGCAGAGCCAGCCGACGACCAGCCTCGGAGTCGGCGTTGACCAGATCGAGCACCGCCTCGGCCTGCGCCAGATCAATGCGGCCATTCAGGAAGGCGCGCTGCGTCATTTCACCGGGCTGCGCCAACCGCGCGCCAGCCGCCAGCGCCAGCCCCAGGATGCGCCGCAGCGTCAGCGGCGCGCCATGTCCCTGCAGCTCCACGACATCTTCGCGCGTATAGGTGCGCGGCGCGCGCATGAAGACGGCCAGCGTCTCGTCAATGGTCTCGCCTGTCGCGGGATCGACGATGGCGCCATAGGTCAGGTGGTGCGACGGCGGATGCTCGCCGTCTGGCAGGCGCTGCGCCGGACGAAAGAGCGCGCGGCCAATCGCAAAGGCCCGCGCGCCACTGATGCGGATGATGCCGACGCCGCCGACGCCGGGCGGCGTGGCGATGGCGGCGATGGTGTCGTCGGCCTCGCCGCTGTGGGGGCTGGGCGCCATGGGTTCGGTTGTCATATCTGGCTGGGCATTCATGCGGGCATGGTATCATATCGAAAATGCGCGCGCCCTCACCCCAGCCCTCTCCCAGAGGGAGAGGGAGCCGACGGATTGCGGCATGCCGCGCGTCGTCTGGCTCCCTCTCTCCCACAGGAGAGGGGTCCGGGGGTGAGGGCGCTCCCCCTCACACATCGCGGAGGATACCCAACACATGAGCGTGCGCGCCCGCATTCCGGCGGCGGTGGTGAATGGCGCTGGCTACGGTGGCATCGAGCTGCTGCGTCTGCTGCGTCGCCATCCTGCCTTCGAGCTGGTGGAGGTGACGGCGCGCAGTGACGCCGGGCGCGCGGTTGCGGAGGTCTTGCCACAGCTCAGCGGCATCGACCTGACCTTTGGCGAGGCCGTGGAGCGCGCCGAGGTCGTCTTTTCGGCGCTGCCCGATGACGCCGCCGTCGAGACGCTGCCCGCGCTGGTGGCGCAGGGGCGGCGCGTCCTCGACCTCTCGGCGGGCTTTCGCCTGCGCGACGCCGCTCTCTACCCGACCTGGTATCGCTACCCGCATCCCGCGCCTGCGCTGCTGGAGCAGGCGGTCTACGGCCTGGCGGAGTGGGCGCGTGAGCGGCTGCCCGCTGCGCGGCTGGTGGCCTGCCCGGGCTGCTATCCCACGGCGACGCTGCTGGCGCTCGGCCCGGCGCTGGCGGCTGACCTGATCGCGCCGGATGTTATCGTAGACGCCAAATCGGGGGTCAGCGGCGCCGGGCGCAGCCTCAAGCTGAATACGCACTACAGCGAAGCCAATGAGGATGTCAGCGCCTATGGCGTCAGCGGCCATCGCCACCTGCCGGAGATTGTGCAGGCGCTGGCGGAGGGGCCGGGCGCCGGGCGACCCGCGCCGCGTGTCACCTTCATCCCGCACCTGATGCCCATGACGCGCGGCATCCTGGCCACCTGCTATGGCACGCTGAGCGCGGGCGTGAACGAGGCCGACATCCAGCGGGTCTACCGCGACGCCTACGCTGACGAGCCATTCGTGCGGCTGGCCAGCGCGCCGCCGCACACGAAGTGGTCCTATGGCTCGAACAGCTGCTTCGTTTATCCTATGATCGAGCCGCACAGTGGCCGTTTCATTGTCATCAGCGCGCTGGACAATCTGGTGAAAGGCGCGGCGGGCCAGGCCGTGCAGTGCGCGAATCTCATGTATGGGCTGCCAGAGACGCTGGGGCTTCCAGCCGAAGGGATCTACCCCTGATGGCTGGCGACCGTTCCGCCGATGATGGCGCGAGCATCGGCCCAACTCAGGATGCAGTTGGAGGGAACGCCGTGGCGAGTGTAGGCGATCTCGCGGCGCTGAGTCAGATGACGCCGCACGAGGTCATCGCGCAGGTGCTCAAGGAAGCCCTGCCCTATATCGAAGCGTTGCGCGGGCAGTTCGTCGTCATCAAGCTGGGCGGCAGCACACTGGAGCATCAGCGCCATGTGCTGGAGGATATTGTGTGGCTGCGCAGTCTCGGCGCGCAGCCCGTGCTGGCGCATGGCGGCGGGCCAGAGATCAACGCCTGGCTGCAACGGCTGGGCATCGCGAGCCGCTTCGAGCGCGGGCTGCGCGTCACCGACGCCGAGACGCTGGATGTCGTACGGATGGCGCTGGTGGGCAAGGTCAACGGCGAGCTGGTGCAGCTCCTGCAGCGGCTGGGCGGCAGCGCGGTGGGCCTCTCCGGGCTGGATGGCGCGCTGCTGCGGGCGCGTCGCATCGCCGATGATCTGGGCTATGTCGGCGAGGTGATCGCGGTCGAGCCTGGCCCGGTGGAGACGCTCAGCGATGCGGGCTACATCCCGGTGGTGGCGCCGCTGGCGTTCGGCCCCGACGGCGAGGCGCTCAACGTCAACGCCGATGACGCCGCCGCCGACCTGGCGCGTGGGCTGCGCGCCGCCAAGCTGCTCTACATCAGCGATGTGCCGGGCATCCTCGACCGCGATGGCCAGCTGCTCTCCGTGCTGACCGATACGCAGGTGCGCGAGCTGATCGCCAGCGGCGTCATCAGCGGCGGCATGATCCCCAAGGCGCAAGCCTGCCTGCGCGCGCTCGACGCCACCGACCGCGTACACATCGTGGATGGCGGCGAGCCGCATGTGCTGATCCGCGAGCTCTTCACGCATCGCGGCGCTGGCACGATGATCGAGCGCGCGAAGGACGCAGCGGGCGAGCGGCGCGACTGAGGTAACGCCGCCCGTCATGCTCAGGGAAGCTGGTCGAGCACCCAGGTGGCAGATCCATCACCTGCGTTGCACCAGATCTGGCCGGATTGCGTCACGGTGATGTATTTGTCGGGCGCTGTCCCCACGGTTGCCCACGCGCTGCCGTTGAGCGCCAGGCGCATCAAGATATACGGCTGTGCGGCGCCATACGCGCCGGGGCACACGTCATAGAGCGAGCCGTCGCCTGTCAGACCCACGAGTGTGCAGGCTGAACCCATGGTGGCTGGTCGCGTTGTCCAGGTCTTGCCGCCATCTGTGCTGCACAGCGTCTGCGCGCTGGAGCCGCTAGCCGGGCTGCCGCAGAGCATCCATCCCCCGCTCTGCCCCCGCCAGACCGCCTGCTCTGCCGATGCCGACTGGCCCGACTGCGCTGTCACCAGCGTCCACTGCCCACCGCCGTTGGTGGAGTGGTAAAGCTGGCCGCTCGTGTTGATCGAGAGCAGCGCGTCGGTCGAGGTGGGAGCCACCCACAACAGCGGCGGATTCTGCTCCAACTCCTGCGCCTGCGGATTGACCGAGCGCCAGGCGCCGAAGTGGTCGGAACTGGCGAACAGGTTCACATTGCCCTGATGCGCGAAGTCGTCTACCAGCGCATATGTGGTGTCGCCGCTCGTGGCAATCTGATTGATCCACCAGTTTTGCGCTGTCTGCGTCCAGGAGACGCCGCCATCGCTGGACAAATACGCCAGCGCGCTGGAGGTTGGCCCAGGGGCGCTCGGATTGCCAGTCGGGAGCCAGATCGCGACGCTCGTGGCGAGGTTCTGGTCAGGGATCAAACTGCACGCCGTCGAGGTGGTAGTTGGTGGAGGCGCCACAGCAGTAATTGTGCTGATCTGACTCCAACTTGCGCCTGCGTCCTGTGTGCGCCAGATGGGGAACTTCCCGCCGCTGCCGGGCCCACAAGCCTACGCCTCGCGCCCGTTGACTGGCGAGACGGCCAGCGAGACGCCGCCATGAGAGAGGTCAATCGGCGTGGTGATCTTGCGCCAGTTCAGCGTCGGGATCGCCACCGTCGCCGTGGGCGTCGCGACCTTCTGCGCGGCGTTCTGGGCGCCTGAACCGCTTCCCGCGCCCGCGCCGCATGCGCTCAGCAGCAGAGTCAGCGCCACCAGCGGCGCGATCACTCCAGCGCGCGGGAACCGCGTCATCCCACGCTTCATGCTCCGCCTCTCACGATGGGCAGGCATCTCCCATGACGCCTGTTCGCTCAGTATACGGGAGCGGCGCAAGGTGAACTGTGACCGCGCTCACAGTTGGATTGCTTGCAACGGAGACGCGCCGCACGGTCGGGCGCGACTCACGGCAGTTGATCGAGGATGTAGGTCGTGCTCGCTCCAGCGCTGGTGGCCACGCACCACGCCTGCCCGGTCTGCGTCATGCTGAGGCTATTCTGGCAGGGCGACTGGCCGATGTCTGTCCAGGTCGTCGCGCCCGGCGCGATGCGCGAGATGGTCCAGGGGATCGGAGCGTCGCCGCTGTCTTGCGGATCAAGGCCGCAGTCCGCGTAGAGCGCGCCGCCGGGGCCGATGGTGGCGATCAGGCATGGCGCGGTTCCCGACGATGCGCCGCCACCCTGCGCGCAGTGGCCGCAATCCCAGGAATTGGGCAGCACAGGATAGCTCGTCCAGGTCTTCCCCAGCGAGGTGGTACAGAGGTTTTTGGTTGGCTGCTGGGCGGTGGCCGTTTGCAGGTAGCCGCAGACGAGCCAGCCGACGCCCGCCGAGCCGGAGACGTTCTGGGGCAGCCACTGCGCCCGCGTCACGGTCACGGCGCCTGCGGCTGGCGGCGGGATGGCGCTCCAGTGCGCGCCGCCATCGTTGGAGTAGCTCGCGCCGCCGTTCATCCGCATCCACAGCAGTTGATCGGGCTGGCCGGGCGTTGGGGCCGCTGCGGCCTGTATCATGGGACTGTTTTCGCTGTCTGGCGTTGGCAGATCACGCCACGTCGCGAGTTGATCGGCGCTGGCGACCAGTTCTGCGCTTCCCCCCGATGGATGCAGCAGCAGCGCGTAGGTCGTGGCGCCGACGGTGACCGTTTGGTCGAGCCAGTCGCCCGATGGCAGCGTCTTCCAGTGCGCGCCACCATCCACGGAGTAGTACGCCTGCGAGCCTTGCAGGCTGGCGCTGGTGGCGTTGGGCGCATTCAAGACGCCCCAGGAGATATTGAGAGAGAGCGCGTTCGTGTCCGTTTCGTTGGGCCTGACGGCGCAGCCATTGAGGGGTTGTCCTGAGGTGTTGGGTGTGAGGTCGCTCATGTGGCTCCAGGATGCGCCTTCGTCCTGCGTGCGCCAGATCTGATAGCCCGTACCACTCGCTGGCGCGCAGACCCACGCCACCCGCGCGCTGACTGGCGAGATGGCGCTGCCCGTGCTTGTGGCGCTGTCGCCCGCCCCCAGGCCGACGCCAGCGGGCAGCGGTAGCGCGCGCCAGTTCAGCCTGGGGGCGAGCGTCGCAGTCGCGATTGCGCTGTTGATCGGCGCCTTGACCCTGGTCGGCGACGTGGCGCCGCCGCACGCCGTGAGCGCCAGCGCTATGGCCGCCATGGCCGCCAGCCCGCCCTGGGTGAGTGTTCGCACGCTTCGTCGCATGCCCACGCTCTCCTCGCTGAACTCCAGGTTTTCCGTGCGCCGCCAGACAGCGCGCCACCAGTATAAGCGAGCGGCGCGCTGTCTGACGCGCGCATTTCTGGAGTCAGCGGCAAAGTGTGAGCGATTACCAGTTTTGGCGCGGGTGAGGACTCAGGCGAAGAACTCGCGCAGGGTCTGCGCCACCAGCCCTGGCTTGCCGCCCATCTCGCGCGGGCCGGTCGCGCTGTGATCGAGGCCAGCGAAGACGACGCGCCGCGCGCCGGGCAGCGTCTGCGCCAGCGCATTCACCGCCTGCTGGAGATAGGCCGGGCTTTTACTCCCGCCCAGCAGCAGCACCTCGCCTGGGATGGCCCGATAGTCGTCCAGCGTGTCGGCCATCTCGCCGACGAGCTGGAAGTCGCTGCGCAGGGTCGGCGCGAGCGCGCGCATCGTCACGTCTCCGGGCTTGGCCTTCTTCTGCTCGCTGGCCATCATCTGGCGCGTCATCAATGCGAGCAGCCCACGCGGCAGCTTGCGCATGAAGGAAGGGCCCATCTGCGCGCCCAGCATCCCCGTGACCAGCGCGGCGTCCAGCTTGCCCTGGGCCAGCTCGCGATCCAGCTCCGGCAGCCAGCGCATGTCAACCGAGCCGTTGACCGAGAGCGGCGGCTCGAAGATGGCGGCTTTGCGGATGGCAGGCAGCTCCAGCGCCGCCCTCAGCGCGATCAATGCGCCCGCGCTGACGCCCATCACGGCGTGCGCGCCAGTGGCCGTCAGCAGCGCGTCCACATCCTCGACCTCCTTGCGCATGCCGTAGTCTGGCCCGCTGGGGCCGCTCAGCCCGCGCCCACGGCGGTCGGGCAGCGCGACGGTGAAGCTACTGGCCAGCGCCTCGGCCAGCTGCAGGTGGCTCAGCCCCGTCTCCATCGCGCCGTGGAGGATTACCAGCCCCGGCCCGCGCCCGATCTGGCGATAGGCGATGGTCGTGCCATCGCGCGACGTGACCGTGTGGGTGGTGTAGGATTCGCCAGCGCCGGTCGCCGCGGGCCGGGCACTGACAGGCGTTTCCGTGCTCACGAGTGTCGTCCTTTCTTGCGCCGGAGCGGGCTGACGCGGTACAATATCTCTGTCGATAAGTATCTTATCAA
>DATAED010000156.1:0-3938 GCA_036258195.1 Ktedonobacterales bacterium | reverse complement strand
CCAGAGGCGCAACTTGATCTCGCGCAGCAGATCGAAGCATTATCAGCTCCGCAGGACGAACTTTCCATGCTACACATCTTGCCTGCGGATGAGCAACTGCCCCACTCTGTGCGGGTTGCGCTGTCGCTCGGAGGCGCGTGGAGCGACCTTCAGGACGACGATGAATTCGCCTACTTCGAGCGTATACGCCACGAAGTTCCACCGACGCCACCCATGGACGAACAGCTCGCCTGGCTGGACGACGATCAGTGAGCCGCTAGACGAACGTGCGCATCTCCGGCGGCAGGTGGCCGATGTCGTTGTGGCGCAGCAGCACCGGTCCGCGTGTCGCCTTGATGGTGATCTCCGTCAGACCGCAGTGCTGGATGTCGCTGCGAATCCAGGCGTCGGCGGGCGCGCCCAGCGCCTGGCCCACCAGATAGCCGATCAGGTTGCCGCTCGACACGACGATCTCGCTCACATCCTCTACCGTGTCGGGCGGCTGGAAATACGTCTCCCATGCCGCTCGCGCCTGTATCGGCCCCTCCACCAGCTCATGCGCTGGGATGCGCTCCTCCAGGTAGCCCTTGACCAGCGGCGGCACGCTGGCGACACACTCGCAGAGCAGTGGCGAATCGCGCCGCTCCACGCCGGGAAAGCGCTCGGCGATGATGGTCGCCGTCTCGCGGGCGCGCTGGAGCGTGCTGCAGTGAATCACGCTGATGGGTAGCCCCGCCAGCCGTGCCGCGATGAAGCTCGCCTGCCGCTGGCCCAGCTCCGTCAGCGGGCCATCGTAGTCGGGCGGGCCACCATGCGTGTACTGGCCGTGACGGACAATATAGAGATGGCGGGTGGGGCCGGGGAAGAGATCACTTTCCTCGGCGTCGCCATCGGGGCTGATCGGCTGCTCGTCTGGCTGGTCGGTGGACTGGTCGGCCGTCATGTCTGCTCCTTGGCGTGAGATGGTAGGGAGTCGCGGCCATGCATGGCCGACGCAGCGCCGTCCTGCCCCCCTCTCCCGCACAGCGGGGGAGGGGCTGGGGGAGGGGCTAGCGACGATACCAGAAGTTGTCCCACACCTGCCAGAAATTCTGGTCGGGCGCGCCGCGCGCGATGACCGTGCGCGCGTTGACGACCTCCAGCCCGGGGCGACCGATATACGACTGCGCGTGGTCGGGCGAGGCCAACTCCACGGTGAAGGTCAGCGGCTGGGCGGGCTTCCACGGCGCGGGCCAGTCGCGCGACTCCAGCGACTCGCGTACGCGCCGCTCGATCAGGTCGCAGGCGTCGGCGTGGCCAAGCGAGCGCGCCGAGAAGCGCCCCAGCCCCTCCTTTGTCTCAGCGGTGACGAGCTTCGGGCCGAGCAGGTCGGTCACTTCTTTGCAGGTTGAGCGGTCGCCCGCCACGAAGATGATCGGCACATCGAACGCGCCAAAGACCGCCGCCTCCAGCCCACTCTCGCCCACCAGCGTCTCGTTGATGCGCGCGTTGTACCACGCCTCGCTGCTGACGGTATGGCAGAGTACACCATCCGCCGTGCCAGCCATTGCGTGTGCGCCCACCAGCAGGCAGGCGTCTATCTGACCGGCCTGCAGCGGCTCCACGTAGCGCAGCCACGGATAGCCCAGCACATAGCTCGCGCCGCGCTCCAACTGATCGGGAATCAGCGTCTTGAAGTTGTAGGAGCCGCCCGCGCCGTGGCAATCGACGACGATGATCTCCGTCGCGCCTGCCGCCTTCGCGCCGCGCACCGCCGCGTTGACCTCACCCGTCATCAGGCGGCGACCCTCCGCATATTGCGGCATGCCGCCGTTGACCTGCTCCCAGACCTCGATGCCTGCGATGCCTTCCATGTCCGCCCAGATCATCACGCGCACGGTCGCTCGCTCCTCTCTGCTGGACAGCGCGCTACTCACGCCGCCTGCCCGTTTCTGGCCGCAGCGCATTTTACCACGCTATCACATAGGCGCAGGAGCGATCTCACCAGTCGTGGTTGGGCAGGGCCAGCGCCAGCCAGAAGAGCGCGGCGGCGGCAAGGTCATCGGCGGCGGCGTCCACCACCAGCACAGCGTCCACTGAGAGATCGACATGGTCAGGCATGCGCTTGGCCCGCAACTGATGCAGCCGCATGGCCTCCGCGAAGCTGCGCGGCGAGCCATTGGCGGACATCGTCAGCCCTTCATCGTCATCATCCACAATCTCCCAGCGGTGGCGCGGCTCGACGTTGGCGCCAGCCGCTGCCAGCGGCGCGAAGATCTCCTCCGTCGCGTCGAGGGCATCGGCGATGCCGAGTCGCCCGGGGCGATAGCGCAGAGCGATGTCGCGCACGCAGATCGCGTCCTGGCCAGCCTGCGACGAACCAACCAGCGTGGGGGCGTGCCGAGCCAGCCACTCGCCCTCACCGATGGTGAGGCCAGAGAGAGTGACTGTTTCCTGGATACGACGCGGTGGGGGGCTGGTGGGGCCACCCTTCGACCGACCGCCATTATTCGCCATGACCCTGACCCCCTGAAGCGGAGCGCGCCAGTCCTGGCTGAAAAGCTGCTGGGGCCACGCTCGCCTTCTCGGCGTGCGCCTGCGGCTTCACCTCGAAGCGCGGCGGCACGCTACCCGGACACCGCGCCGCCCGCTGGCTGTGCGCGGTTGGGATGGAGCTTCCATGTGATGCTACCACGCGGCGGCGTCGCGTCGCCAGCGAGCCAGCGTTATTCCCGCGCCACGGTTCCAGGCGCCTCTCAGCTATCCCTCAACCGTCGATCCGATACACGCAATCGCGCGACTCATGACGCTTGCTTTGTTAAGTGGCGCCGTGGGTGCGTGGGCGAGCGGTCAACGACGGAGCGCCGCAGATGCGTGAGTCGCGTCTGCCGCAGTCGCCGGGCGAACTGGGTGATCAGGAGGAAGGCGCAATGGCGCATGAACGGAAGGGGCGTCGCAGAGGATTTGCGGCGATGGATCCCAAGAAGCAGCGAGAAATCGCCAGCAAGGGTGGACGAGCGGCGCACGAACACGGCTCCGCCCATGAGTGGACGAGCGACGAGGCGCGTATGGCCGGGCGCAAGGGCGGCGGCGCCAGCCGACGCCACGAGATGGAGGTACTGATCAGCAGCTAGCGCATTGGAGCTCCTCCAATGCCCATGTGCTCATCTATCGACCCCTCTCACCTGAGAGGGGCGCCTTTCTGTGCGACCTCGCCCCCACTCCCGCGAGGAGAGGGAGAGCCGGAAAGCCCCTCTCCCGCCGAAGCGGGGGAGGGGTTGGGGAGGGGGCCATCCTCAGGCCAGCTCGACCTCCAGCGTGAAGGGCGCCTCGACCTGGCCCAGCGTGAGCTGCAGCAGCGTCTCGTAGCGGCGGTTGGTCACCTCCAGATGTGCGCCCTCCAGGGGCAGGCCGTCCACCCGCGCGGCGCTGATCGCCGGGCGGGGCGCGTTGGCGGTCAGCTCGGTCAGCGGCAGGCGTAGCTCGACGGTGACGACGCCGCGTGCAGCGCGATAAGCGCCCTCAGGCCGCTCGGCGCGCACGGTGACGCGCTGCCCGGCGCGCTCGGCGCTGAAGCGGGTGCGGCTCCACGCGCCACGCTCGTAGTCGCGGGTGGCGCCGTCATCCTCATACAGCGACCCCTCGGCGCGCGCGCCATCCTCTGGCCCCAACGCGCAGACCAGCGTCAGCGGCTCCTCGGCGACCTCGCCGACGTACTGCGTCACGTCGCCGAGCGGCACGATGGCGCCCTCGCGCAGATAGAGCGGCGAGACATCCACGGGCGTGTCGACCAGGGCGCTCAGCGGGCCGAGGTAGCGCTGCCCCGACTGCCAGTCGCGCCAGGCGCCAGCGGGGAAGCGCACCTCGCGCTGATATTGCTGCGGCAGCACGACCGGCGCGGCCAGCAGATCGCCGCCCACCAGGAATTGATCTTCAATCCCCGCGACGGTTGGGTCATCAGGATAGGCGAAGAGCATCGG
>DATAED010000155.1:0-10281 GCA_036258195.1 Ktedonobacterales bacterium | reverse complement strand
GCGATGCTGAGCGCGGCCATCACTTCGTTGCGCGCTCCTACACGGATGGGCGCGGCCATCGACGCCGAGCCAGCGACGGTTTCGCCGCGCGTGACGGTATAGCCCGTCGCCCGCAGGTCTGCAATGCCGGCTTCGAACCGTGCGCGCCGCTCAACGCTCTCGCGCCCCGTCGCGCGCCGCCAGAGGTCAGGATTGGCCTCTTCTCCAGCCAGCAGCAGCGCCTTGCTCGATGCGCCCGCATCCAGCGGGAAACAGCGGCCAACACCAGCCGCCATGCGCAGAGGCTGTGGGCTTTCCAGCTCCTCCAGGCACATGCGAACATCGCCCGCGATGACATACAGCCCGATGGTCTCATCGGTGGCTGTGCGCAGCCACTGCATGTGTGGCAGGCAGATCTGGCGCAGATTCGCCTCGCCCGGGACGCCTGCCGCCAGCGCCAGCACCCGGAATCCCAGCGAATAGGCGCGCGTTTCAGGGTCTTGTGTCGCCATGCCATGCGCCACCAGCGAACGCAAGATGCGGTGAATCGTGCTCTTGGTCAGCCCCAGCCGCTCGCTCAGATCCGTGACGCCGAGCGTTGGCGTCTCGCGCGAGAACGCAAGCAGCACACCGAGCGTGCGATCGACGCCGCGCAACGACTCGCCATCGCGCTCCTCTTGACCCTCCTGGACATCCCGGACGTCGTCGCCTGCGCGGGCAGCGGTCGCCCTGGCAGTGTCGTGCGCGTCGCCTGGGAGCGGATCGATGGTTGATCGCGTCGGTGGCATGCTGCGCGCCTCTCTGTTACCAGATACGCTGTGAGGGGTACAGTTCCTCACAGAAAAATGGAACGGCGTTCCATATCCAGGAATATGCAAGCAATCATACCTATTCGACCGACGCCGCGTCAAGGCGCCCGCGCTGGGCCGTTGCTCTCTCGCCTGAATAGACTACCAGCCGACAGCGGCGCCCTCGGCGCGTGGATCGGAGCCGCCGTGCAACACGCCTGCCTCGGCGTCGATGACGATGCCGTTGGCGTGTCCCATCGCTGAGTCGAGCGGCGCGGTCAGCGCGACCTGATGCCCCATCGCGCGCAGCGCCTCTACCGTGGCCTCCGGAAAGCGCGGCTCCAGGCGCAGCATTTCCGCCTCTCCGGCAACATCCGCGCCATGCACCCAGCGCGGCGCCTCAATCGCCGCCTGGATGTTCATGCCGTAGCGCAGCAGATGCGTATAGACTTGCAGGTGCGTCTGCGGCTGGCCATCGCCGCCCATCGCGCCGAAGACCACGACGGGCCGACCCTCGCGTAGCGCCATCGAGGGGATCAACGTGTGCAGCGTGCGCTTCTCCGGCTCCAGCGCGTTGGCGGACGTGGGATCGAGCGAGAAGAAGGCGCCGCGATTCTGCAGCGAGATGCCCGCGCCATCGACCACGAGGCCGCTGCCGAAGCCAGAGAAGTTGCTCTGGATTAGCGAGACCGCCGAGCCTTCGCCATCCGCCGCGCAGAGATAGACCGTGTCGCCCTGATGCCCGGCGGCGGCGGCGACCGGGCTGGCGCGCTCGGCGGAGATCAGCGCGCGGCGGCTGGCGAGATACGCCGGAGCGATCAGTTCCTCTGGTCGCAGGCGCATCCGCGCGATGTCGGTGATGTAGGCGGCGCGATCGGCGAAGGCCAGCTTCTTCGCCTCGACCCCCACATGGACGGTGAGCGCGCTGAGCGGGTCATCGCCCAGCGCCAGACCATCAGTCATGCCGAGCATTTGCAGGGCAGTGACGCCCTGCGTATTGGGTGGCAGCTCGCAGATCTCCAGCCCGGCAAACGGCACGGAGAGCGGCGCGACCCACTGCGCCTGGTGCGCGGTGAGATCATCTGCGGTGATCAGCCCGCCCTCGCGCGCGAAGAAGGCGGCGATGCGTTCGGCCAGCTCGCCACGATAGAACGCCGCTGGCCCATCGGCGGCGATAGCGCTGAGCGAGCCTGCCAGCGCGGTCGCCGTGGCGAGCGACCCCACCACCGGGATGCGTCCATCTGGCAGGTAGTGCTCGCGAAACGAGCGATGCGTGAAGGGGAGTTGGTCCATGCGGGCGAGCGCGTGGCTCAGCCCCGGCCCGACGGGAAAGCCGTCACGCGCGTAGCCAATGGCGGGTTGCAGGGCGCGCGCCAGCCCCAGCCTGCCGAACCGCTCGGCGAGCATGCCCCAGCCACTGGCGCAACCCGGCACGGTGATGGAATGGACGCCGTGCTGCGGCATCGTGGTGTAGCCGAGCGCGTGGTAGCGCTCGATGCTGGCGGCGCGTGGCGCTCGCCCGCTGGCGTTCAGCCCGATCAGCGTCTGCGTCGGCGCGTCCCAGACCAGCGCAAAGAGGTCGCCCCCCAGCCCGCACACGAAGGGATAGACCACCTGGAGCGCAGCGTTGGCGGCGATGGCGGCGTCAACGGCGTTGCCGCCTGCTTTGAGCAGATCAAGCCCGGCCTGGGCGGCCAGCGCATGCGGCGCCGCCACCATGCCGTGCGTGGCCAGCGCCTCGGCGCGAAACTGCGGCTGGGCGCCTGCGGAACCGCGCGTCTGACGCGCTGGCATGCTCACGGACATACAGACTCAGCCCCGCTTTCCTGGCCCTGCGCTGGCAGAGCGTCAGTGTTCCGGTGAAGAGAACACTGTTCCATCGACGTAAGCGGAATGGTAGTCCGTGGAGAGGCATCATGTCAAGCGCGCTGGCGGACGCCACCAGGTCATGCACGGGGCGGCTGAAGCCGCGCAGCTAAAGGCGTTCCGCCGCGAAGCCCGCCTGCGCGGGCTGGGAGACGACAGGGACTGTCCTAGCCCGCGCAGGCGGGCTTCGCGGCCCGCAGGCCACTTAGCTGCGGGTTTACCCGCCCGTTGCTCCCCGCCGCACTATCTCCCGAGGTCAGAGCACGGGGCGGATTAGATCGAGAGGTCGGGGCGCTCGCGCTGGGCGCGATGGCGCTCCACCCGGATGGTGTGCGCGCCCACCTGCACCAGCCGCAGCACCGTGACGAAGAGCACGCCGCCTACGACGTTGCCCAGCACCGCCCAGCCCAGCAGCTCCAGCCAGACGCCGTAGCCGAAGGTGGCGCCCGCGTGCAGCGCTGCGAACATCGCCAGCGAGGCGACGATAGCATGGTTCAGGTGGCCCGCCGCCAGCAGAAAGGCGGCGGCCTCGGCGGCGATGACCTTGGCGACGGTTGACTCTGTGCCGCGCTCCATCCAGGTCATCAGCGTGATGACTACCCCGCCCAGCACGGCGCTGGCGAACGAGGTCGTCCCGATGCCCAGATGCACATAGCCCTCGCCCAGCTTGATGGCCTCGGGGCGCGTCTCGGGCAGGGCGGTGATGACGATCAGCGTGATGACCCAACCGCCGATGAGGTTCATCACCAGCGTGCCGAGCCAGAGCCGCAGCAGCGAACGGATGCGCGCCCGCCTCGCGACAATCGGCGCGATGGGCACGAGAAAGTTCTCGGTGAAGAGCTCGCTATTGGCCAGCGTCAGCGCGATGAAGCCAATGCCGAAGGCCAGCGCTCCGGCAACCTCGTTTCCGGTGAGCGTCAACACGAGCAGCAGCGCCAGCACGCCCATGCCGACATCGATGCCGCCGACCGCTCCGGTCGCCAGCAGCGCGGGCAAGCTGCGCGCCAGCCGCTCCTCGCCTTCCTGCATGGTGTTGTGGAAGACGGTCTGCAGCGCCTCGCTGGCGACGGGCGCATCAGCGAGCTGATGGTCGTCTTGCTGCCCGTCTTGCTGCTCGTCTTGTTGCTCGTCTTGCTGCCCATCGGCGTGGCTGGCGTCGAGCGCCCCGTCGCCGTTCGCGCTGGCGCGGGCTGAGCGATGGCGGGTATCCGTGTTGTCCTGTTTCATGCGACTCCTTCGCTCAGCGCTCTGAGGGCGCTGGGGGCGCCGTGGGGATCTGATACCTGCCTTCGCTGTGGCGCTCCTCGCGGCGCAGCTCCTGGCGCAGGCTCTCGGCCAAGTCGTCGGCCTCCTCCTCGCGGGCAGCCAGCTCGCGGGCGGTCTGCACCTCCAGGTCATCGTTACGCTGACCCTTCGCTACCTCGTCGTAGGGGGCCGTGTCGCCCTGGCGCTGCTCGTCATAGCGCCGACCTGTGCCGCGCGCCCCACGCGAGCGCTTGCTGGCGGCGGTGTTGGCGTCCTTATCGCGAATGGGCATACGCTTGCCGCTGGGGACGACTTCTGGCGTGTCTTTATAGGGCATGCGGTTGGCGCTCTCATCCTTGTCCATACCTGACGCGCTCCTTTGTGTGCGATTGCAATCCACCTGTGGCGCTCCATAGCATGCGCCACAGGTGGATGTGCTTCGCACATTTCGTGCGCGTTCGCACAAGGAGAGATAAATCCTCACCTCTCCAGAGGCGGCAGTCTGGTGAACCGACTGAACTCCCCTCGCCCTCTGGGAGAGGGGTTGGTGTGAGGGCGCGCTCAGGCATGGCTGACGGATGCAGATTCCAGCCAGCGCTTGAGATTGGCGTAAAGCTCCTGATGTGACTGTTGGGCCTGCGCTCGCACGTAGCCCAGCAGCAGGCGCGGCGCCTCCACCGTCACCGTCTCATCCACGCGCGTCTGCGGGACGCCAGCGGTCGCGGGCAGCGCGGTCAAGCGCGCGACGACATGCAGATGCACGCCGGGGGATTGGTAGGCGTCCGAGACGGCCGCGCCCGTCGCATCCACCGCGATCTCCGCACGATAGGTGACGCGCAGGGTGAACGGCCCCATGTGCACGCGATCGACGATGCGATAGCGGCTCAGCGCCGAGCCATCCGGCGCGACGCCGCCGGGCAGCGCCTGGACGGAGACGATCAGCGGGTGCAGGCGATCATGCGCGGTGAGGGTGACCAGCGCCGCGCGCGCCTGCTCGACCGGAGCTGCGACCGTCATACTTTGCTCAAAGCTCGTGTGCGCCATGTCGCCTCATTCTTTCTCGATGGGGGTGATGTCGTGCGCTGGCGGAGTCGGCTTCAGCGCGCGATGGGCCGCCCGCCCGATGATGCGCCCCAGCGTGCGGTCGGGCGAGATGACATTGGCGAAGAGCAGGCCATACACCAGCGCCGCGCCGATCAGGAACATCTGGAACGCCGCCTGCACGCCAGTGAGCGTATTGGATTGCAGCAGCGCCGCCAGGCCGAGGTAGCCGACGCTGCCAGGTACCAGGATGAAGAGTCCGGGCGCCTGCATCAGCAGCGCAGGCCGATTGCGCAGGATGGCGAAGAGATTGCTGGCGACGCCGAGCGCCAGCGCGCCCAGAAACGCGCCCAGCGGCCCCAGCGCCAGCGCGCCGAGGCTGCTGGCGCCGTACGCGATGGCCACGCCTAGCGCCACCCAGCCGATGTCGCGTGGCGGCGCCCGCAAGATGACCGTGATCGCCGGGATGGAGACGGCGACCGCCGCCAGCGTGGCCCAGGCTGGCAGCGGGGTGGGCGCCACGATGCGTGGCTGGCCCAGGCTGACCTGCGCGAGCTGGCTGCCCAGCGCCACGCCAAAGACGATGCCAAGGAAGGCGACCAGCGCCGCGCTGAGTCGCCCCACTCCCGTGACCAGATGGCGGGTCGAGAGCTCCTCCAGCGCGATGGTCAGCGTCAGCCCCGGCAGCAGGATGACCAGTCCGGCCAGCGTGACGATGCTGCTGGAGAGCGGCATGAAGCGCGCGGCGACGGCGGCGGCGATGAAGGCGGACAGGAAGGCGGCGACCGGCCCGACGAGGTCTTCGGCGCGATCGGAGCGCGCGGCGGCCAGCGCCAGCAGCCCGGTCAGTCCGCCGATCACCAGCGCCAGGGTGATCTCGCGCAGCCCGCCGCCGAAGAGCTGCGCGAAGGCGCCAGACGCCAGCGCATAGGCCAGCGCCGTGGGAATCGCCCCATACGGCGAGGCGGCGGCGGCGATGCGTTCGATGCGCTCGATGCCCTGCGCGGGGGTCAGTTTGCCATCCATCACCTGCAGCGCCACCCGGTCGAGCCCGGTCATGCGGCTGAGGTTGAGGCTGCCCGGCGTCACCGCCATCAGGTAGGTGCGCTGGCGGCTGAGCGCGCCAAACGCCATCTGCAAGCCCGTCGCGGTGGTGTAGACCTCCACATGCGGCAGCCCCAGCCGCAGCGACGCCGCCCCCAGCAGCGCCTTCAGGCTCTCGGCGGGGTAGCCGTTCTGGTTGAGCGCATGCCCCAGCCGCAGCAGAAACTCGACCGCCTGGCGCTGATCCGCCCCCAGGCTCTCATCCGGCGTCGCTGCCATGCGTCTCCACGCCTCCGCTCGCTCGACTGGCCGTCCATCCCCAGGCGCCAGCATAGCAGGCGGCGCGGCGAAGGGCAACCACATCGCGTCGGTGAGGCTTCCCCGATTCACAGCTATGGTGGCTCCTGCGCATCGGTCACGCGCAGCGCAAATGCGGCGTGCGACGCTGCGCGCGGCGTAGCGATCTGCTCAGCGGCGACTTGCGTGGCATGCCGCAGCGCGCGCCACTGGAGCGCCAGCGCTTCCTGCTCGCTGATGCGCATGCTGGCTGCTGTCTCGCCGAGTGAGCGATTGTGCAGCAAGCGCGAGGTCAGGATGTCGCGGTCGCGCGGCGCGAGCTGCGCCAGGATGCGCTCGGCTAGCTCTGCGGCGCCGCTGGCGTCTGGGGCGCACGGAATGGCAGAACCAACAAGGCAGCCCGCGTAGAACTGCCCCAGATATGCGCTCACCACTGCGGTCGCCGCGCGCCAGAGCGGTGTATCCATGCTCTGCGGCGTGGATGGCCTGGAGGCGCTGGGCGAAGCTGTGGCGTGGAGCGCCTGCAAGAACGCCTGCTCGGTCAGCGCCTCCGCCTCCTCGCGATTGCCCACATGGCTGTACATGTATCGGTAGATGCTCTGCACCTGACTCTCATCGAATCGGTGATGCTGTGTCATGTCGGCTCTCTCCTCGCACGGCCTCATCCTGGAAGCTCGCGCCTCTGGCGATGGTCGCCCGCGCGGCGCCGTGCGGCTCACCCGATCTCAGACATACAGGCTACGGATCCAGGCGACCCGTTCTGACGAGCCAGCGCACGAAACTCAGCCGCGCCAGCTCACGGCTGTCCAGCAGATCACGCCCCTGCTGATAGCGCCGCCGCAGGAGGAAGAGCATGCTCCACTCCCAGGCGGTAAATAGCGATGGCATCGCCGCAGCGTGTGTCAAGCTGGACGCCTGCTGGCGCTCATCGCATGTGTCATTGCTCTTGCCCATTTCAGACCTCCCGGCGCAGCGCCCGCATCGCGCGGGAAGATGGTGATACTCTGCGCGCTCGACGCTGCTGGCCGTTCAATCTCAGCGTAGATGGCAAGGCTTACACGCGATGGGACAAATATGAGCAGATGATTACAGAAATTGGGGGAACGGCGGCGATGGGGCGCGCACCAGCGGCCAGCCCTATGGCTCGAATTTGTAGCCCACTCCCCAGACGGTTCGCAGGCGCAGTGGCCGGGCTGGGTCGCGCTCGATCTTCTCGCGCAGGCGGCGCATATGGACGGTGACGGTGCTATCGTCACCGTAGTTGTCATAGTTCCAGACGTGCTGCAAGAGTTGCTCGCGCGTGAAGACCTGGCGCGGATGGGTTGCCAGGAACAGCAGCAGATCGTACTCTTTCGTCGTCAGCTCGATAGACGCTCCGGCGCGCTCGACCTGGCGCAGTTGCTGATGGATGGTGATGTCGCCAAAGTGGATGTCGCCGTCGAAGATCATGGCCGGGGCGCTGGTCGCCTCCAGGCGGCGCATGATCGCCTGCACCCGCGCGACCAGCTCGCGTGGGTTGAATGGCTTGGTCATATAGTCGTCGGCGCCGAGGCCGAAACCGAGCAGTTTATCCACATCTTCGGCGCGCGCCGTCAGCATGAGGATGGGGATCGCGCTCACCGCGCGCAGCCGCCGCAGCACCTCCAGCCCATCGACGCCGGGGAGCGCGATGTCGAGGATGACCATATCAGGCGGGGCTGCCGCCGCCTCGCGCAGGGCGTCCAGGCCGGTCGCCGCCGCCGACACCGCGTAGCCTTCGAGCTCCAGATACTGCCCAACCACCTCGCGCACGGTCGCCTCATCATCAACGACCAGAATGCGGCGGCGTGACGTGGAAACCGCATCATCACCCGCATGCGATTCATCTGGTCTGCGCATCGTTCCGCCTCCCCGACGAGCATCGTGCGCATTGCTGCTTCTCACGACTGGCTCTGACGTCGCGCAACGAACAGTATACGACTCCAGGCGCTGGGCCAGGGGCGCTGAGCGCATCCTTGCGCGGAGCGCGCCCCCGCATGTACTAAGCGCCGCTGCCGTCTGGCGCTGGCGTCTGGCGCCGCGCGTCAGGCGCGGTCACACAGAGATGATGAGCGACCCATATTAGCCTTTGATTGCGCGCAGTGAACAAATCCTTAACTGAGGGCAGCAGGAGCGCCGCCGCCTTGGCGCGAAAATGAGCCAGAAGTGGTAAAGTGTTGGCGACCAATTTCTTCGCGAGTTTCACACATATCTCACAGGCGTCTTGCATCACCCTGGTTTATGCTGGTTGACCCTGGATGATCCCTCCCGGACAGCGCATCGCGCGAGTGGCGCTGATCTGGCAGGGCGGCGCCCGCGCTGGTGGATGGGGTTGGCGCGCGTGCGTCATCAGCCGTGAGGTTCGACGTCACAGGCATGAAACATCCCTCCAGAACATCGCAATCTCAGGCGGCAGGCGGCGGGTCAGACATCGCTGAACGTGAGCCGGAGCAATCTGTCGCCAGCGAGCAGAGCCGCGCTCGCCTGCTCGACTTTCTGCGCGCCATCACCGACAACCTGGGCGAAGGCGTCTATGCGCTCGATACCACTGGGCGCGTCACCTTCATGAATCCGGCGGCGGAGGCGATGCTAGGCTGGACACTGGACGAGCTGCGCGGGAAAGACATGCACGCGACCATCCACTTTCAGCATGCGGATGGTAGCGCCTTCCCCAGAGAGCAGTGTCCGCTGCTACGGGTGATTGGCTCAGGCCAGGTGGAGCGCATCGACGACGATGCGTTCACTCGCCGCGATGGCTCGCTGCTCCCCGTTTCCTATGTCTCGGCGCCCATCGTGACAGGCGGCGTCGTCTCGGGCGCTGTGCTCGCTTTCCATGATGTGAGCGCACACAAAGCGCTGGATGAGGCGCTGCGGCGCTCCGAACGCGGCGCGGCGGCGCAGGCCAGCCAGCTCATGGCTATCTTCGAGTCGATGGCCGACGCGATCATCGTCTTTGATCGCGATGGGAACGTCGTCCAGACCAACGCCGCCGACGCTGAATTGCTGGGCGCGTCTGACGCATCCGACGCAACCGAGACGCCCCTGAGGACGCTCGATCAACGCGATCACCTGTTTACCGTGCTGGATGAGCGTGGCCAGCCCAGCCCGACTGAAAGCTGGCCCTTCGCGCGGGTGCTGCGGGGCGAAACGCTGCGCGGCGCGAGCGCTATGGATATCACCATGGGCGCCCCCGACGGTCGCGCGCTCATCCTCAATGCCAGCGGCGCGCCTGTGCGCAGCGCAGATGGTGAGATCGTCGGTGGCGTGCTGATCGGGCGCGACGTGACCCAGCGCCGCCGCCTGGAACAGCAGACGCGCGAGGCGCTCGACGCTCTGATGGCGATGGCCGAGACGCTTGTTGGCGACGCGAGCGCCTTCGGTGGCGCCGCTGCTGTGAGCAGCGCGGAGTATGTCCCTGTGGATAGCTTCGTGGGCGCGCCACAGGTGGCCCGGCGGCTGGCTGAGCTGACGCGCGTGGTGATGGCCTGCCGACGGGTGGACATCGTGGCGTTCGAGCCAGAGAGCGAGGAGATGCGGGCGGTCGCCGTCGCTGGCCTGACGCCAGACGAAGAGCGCACCTGGCTGGCCAACTGGCCGACGGCTGGCCACATGCGCGACTTCCTGCCCGATGCGTTCATCGAGCGTTTGCGTCTGGGCGAGGCCATTCAGATCGACCGCACCCAGTCGCCCTTCAATCGCTGGGCCAACCCGTTTGGCTCGCGCACGATGCTCGTCATCCCGATGCGTGTTGGCGGGCGTCTGCTGGGCAACCTGACGCTGGACTACGGCGCCGCCGATCATCAGCCCGGCGCCGAGGAGTTCGCCATGGCGGGCGCGGTGGCAAAGCTGGCGGCGCTCATCATCGAGCGCGACCGCCTGGCGCATGATCGCGCGGTGGCCTACGCCCACGCCCTGGCCATGGCAGAGACGACGCGACGCATGGATGAGTTTCTCAGCATTGCGGCGCACGAACTCAAGACGCCAGTGACCAATAGTCGACTGG
>DATAED010000154.1:0-1897 GCA_036258195.1 Ktedonobacterales bacterium | reverse complement strand
CGCGGGCTGACCAGCTCGCTCGATGAGTCGGCGCGCGCGGGACGGCTGAACGTGACGGACTGGCTGATTGTGGTGGCCGCCACCCATGCCGCGATTGCGGTGGCCGCCTGGCTGGGCGCCGATCGCCGCGCGATGTCGCTTGTGCTGGCGGCGTTGGCGCTGGCTGAGGTGGCCGTGCTCTTCGTCCTCTGGCGGCGGGCGCGCGAGCGCACCGAGTTGCGCTATCTGATGGAGGCGCTGGCGCTCCTGCTGGCCATCGGCGGCGCTCTGGGAGTCATCAGCGATCCGGCGCCGAACTGGCCGTACCTGCTGGCGCTCACCGCCGGTGTGGTCGTCACCGCTGGGCTGGCGGTCATCGAGTCTGCGCCGCTCTGGCTGCTGCCTGCTGGCGTCTTTCTCTCACTCGATTACCATGCGCTGTTCGATGCGCTCTTCACCCCAGCGATCAACGACGCATTCGCCTCACCGGAGCGGATGGCCACCTTCTGGGCCGTCGCGACAACTGGGCTGGTGGCCGCGCTGGTGATTCCCTGGCTGGTGGCCGCGCCCTCGCCACGCGCGCAACGCTTCGCCCTGCCCGTCTATCTGGTTGCGCTGGGCAATGCGCTCTACGTGACGACCAGGCTGTTCGGGCATGACGCGATCTATGCCACGCTCATCCTCGGCCTTTTCGTCTTGCTGGCGCTGCTGGCGGGCTGGCGCGCGCATCAGCCGTTGGCTGGTGGCGTCGTCGCTGGCTTCTTCGGCGCGCTGCTGCCGTTTCCGCTCTCCGTCGCGGGTGGTGATAGCCGGTTCATCCTCGCCGCGGCGATTACGACCTTGGTGGTAGCGCTGGCTGGGCTGGCCGTTCGCGGACTACTGGGGCGCGCATCGGCCCTGCCCATGTATCTGATCGCGCTCTGGACCGCGCTAGTCGTCGGCCTGCGAACGCTTGCCAGTCCATCCGTGCCAGCGGAATGGGGTCCGCTCGGCCTCCCGTTTAGCGCCTGGCTGTTGCTGGCCCTCGCGGTGTTGGCGACGGTTGCCGTCCTCTGGGACAACCTGAGCTGGGCGGTCTTCATTCCCGCGCTCTTCGGGATGACGGCGGCTCTGGCGGCGCCGGGTCTGCGCGGCGTCGCACTGACGGTGGCGCTGGTGGCCTCCGGGATGCTGTTGCGCCAGGTGCGTGGGCGTTGGCAGTGGAGCTTTGTGTGGTATCTCGCGGCGCTGCTCGCCTCACTGTATCAACTGCTAGTCCTCATGGTTCATGCGTTGATCAATAGCTCTGCGCCGCCCGACCGGGCGATGGCGATTGCGCTCGTCTTCGCGCTCGTGGCGTATCTGGCGGCGGTGGTGGAGCGCCAGCCGTGGGTCGCGTCGGCGGTCCCGTTCTTCGTCTTCCTGGCGGCGGTGGCAACGCGCGACCCGCACGGTTTCGAGAAGATTGGGGCGATTACGTATGGCCTCGTCATCATTGGGCTGGCGCTGCGACTGAGCGTTGGGCGTCGCTGGGCGTTGGCCTGTTACCTCTCCGCCATCCTCCCATCCCTGCTAGCCATTTCGCGCGTCACGCCCAACACCCATGGTGTCGCCGAGGCGCTGTTGCTCATCTTCGCGGTTACCGCCTATGGCATCGCGTTGGTCGAGCATGCCCCCAACGCTGGCTTCATCGCGGTGGCCTATGTTGGGCTAGCAGCCATCGTGCAGCCAGACGCCTATGTGCTGCTGCCGCTGGCGCTGGCGCTGGCGGCGATTGGCGTCGCGATTGGTCGTGTTGGCAGCTGGCGCTGGGCGTGGCACGCCTATGCCTCATCGCTGCTCGTCGCGATGGTGACGGCGCTGCTTGGTCTGCGCTTGCCCGCATTCGAGGGCTGGGCGTTGCTCGCGTTCGCGCTGACCGCCTATCTGGTCGTGCTGA
>DATAED010000153.1:0-3083 GCA_036258195.1 Ktedonobacterales bacterium | reverse complement strand
AAGGGCTTGTAGTTGGCCCAGCCCTTGGTCGCCAGCACCTTGGTGATCGCGGCGGTCAGCGTCGTCTTGCCGTGGTCAATGTGCCCGATCGTCCCGACGTTCACATGCGGCTTGTCCCGCACAAATTTCTGCTTCGCCATGAGCTACTCAGCTCCTCCAAACCAATCGCGGCGCGCTCATGCTCGCTCCATCGAGCGGATGAGTGACGCCAAAGCAAGTGGGCCAGCGCGTCATTCCGGCGACCGACGCGGGCGCGATAGCTCCCACGCGCGCAAGACATAACAACGTCCCACCCTGAGCGCCGTCTCCAGATGCGCATTCAGCGCGCTTCACACGCGCATGAATGCCGGGCCGGGAGCGGCGGACAGTGCGGGACTGTTGGAGCCCGAGATGGGAATTGAACCCATGACCCCAACCTTACCAAGATTGTGCTCTGCCCCTGAGCTACTCGGGCGTGAATCGCGGCGTTCCTGTGGGCGACAGTACCCGCTGGATGGATGGCGCCAAATCCCCTTCGCATGGACGCGCGAACGCGCCTCGCGAAGAGAACGAGCGACAAAGCGTGCGCATCGCTGATCGCTCGGGCTGAACCACCCAGAAGGTCGCCGGTGGGCAGTGGAGGATTCGAACCTCCGTAGGCGTAAGCCAACTGATTTACAGTCAGTCCCGTTTGGCCGCTTCGGTAACTGCCCCAGTGAATCGCCATCCACGCCTACCTGGTGGCGTTGTGACGCACACAGGATTATCGCCTGATGCGCGGGCCTTTGTCAAGCAGCGAAGTGGCCCGCACAATCAGCCAGCCTGCACGAGAATAGTGGACGGCGATTGAGTAGTGCGATGGTTGACTGTCGTTCAAGGCAGTGACTTGAACGCAGCCGAATACGCCTGCGCTTGATCGGGTGTTAGCTGACTTGAAATGCGAAGGATCGCATCTCCATCCAGGTATTCGTACTCAGCGAACAACGCATTGCCGGATGTAGAGATGCTCTGGAGATATGCAAAGCGCTTCTGAGCATCTGTTGGGTTTGCGAAGGTTGCAACAGCGCCACCATCACTCACCTCTATATCCGCCCCTGCATCTGTGCTGGAGATCCGAGTATCCTTGAAGTTATCCTTGCTGACATACTGACCAGGACGGCCAAGAAGGTTGTTCGGGTCGTTCGCCGCCGTGTAGGTAAATACATCGCCGATGGGCAATCCCTTAGCTTTCAGACCAGCCACGATTTGATCAGCGGACTGCCCGGCATGAGGCACAGCGGGCGTCGCGGTTGCTTTGGGCGTTGCCGTCGCACTTGCAGATGCCGCTCCACCTCCGCAACCTGACAATAACAACGCTCCAGCGAGTACAATCACTGCCCCAATCCGTTTGCGCAATCTCACCTCCACACATCTTTCTGAACTACCCAACGTAAATCTCCGCCTGCTAACTAATAGTATACTAGCACACGCTGTTAATCAAGAGTTGATCGCCCTGCTCCTCGCGGATTGCACCATTGGACTGCCCACAGCATGCGCCGTTCTATCATCGCGTGGCGCCACACTCAAAGAGCCACCGCGCCGCGAGACCGCCTTCGCCTGACACGCTGCTCTGTTGTCTCGCCACTGCCTCGCCATGCAGGGGCGCTTCTCAGGTCATTGCCCTATAGCGTCATCGCGGGGATGGCGCATACAATAGGAGCGATGATCGAGTGCCATAGCGCGCGTCGCGGCGTCCCTGTCTGGGTCGGCAAGGGCGCGCGGACGCCTGAAAGCGAAGCTCTGACGCGATGTCTCCTTTTACTCTGGCCAGCGTAGCGCACGCAGCGCACAGTGGTAAACACGTCCCCAATCTCTGGCTGGCGTGGACGCTAGATCCCACGCTGCTGATCGGCCTGGCGGTCATCCTCGGCGGCTACCTGTACGCCATCGGCCCGGCGCGGCGGCGCTGGAATCTGGGCGAGGCGGCCACCCGTGCGCAGATCACGTATTTCGTGCTGGGCTGGGTGACGCTGGCGCTGGCGCTCGTCTCGCCGCTCGATCCGCTGGGCGACGAGTACCTCTTCAGCGCCCACATGATCCAGCACATGCTGATCGCGGTGGTCGCGCCGCCACTGCTGCTGCTGGGCATCCCGCGTTGGCTGGCCGAGCTGCCGCTGCGCAACATGAGCGTGCGCACGGTGGCGCGCTGGCTGGCCAACCCCATCGTCGCGTTTGGCGTCTTCCAGGCCGACATCTGGCTGTGGCATGCGCCCGCGCTCTATGACCTGACGCTGGCCAATGACACCGTCCACATTCTGGAGCATCTGACCTTCCTGATCTTCGGGCTCATGTACTGGCTACCGATTCTCAGCCCCACACCGCTGATCCCGCGCATCTCGCGCGGCTTCGCCATTCTCTATCTCTTCATCGGCTGCCAGCCGATGGTGGCGCTGGGCGCCCTGCTGACCTTTGCGGCGCGCCCGCTCTACGCGCCCTATATTGATGCGCCGCGCGTCTGGGGCCTCTCGCCGCTTGCTGACCAGCAGCTCGGCGGGCTGATCATGTGGCTGCCCACCAATATCCCCTATCTGGTCGCGCTGAGCGCCGCATTCTTCCTCTGGGTGGGCGAGCGCGACCGCGCCGAGCGTGAGGCGGCGGGCGAATTTGACGTAGAAGCTGAGACGGTAGCAGCGACCGAAGCAGTGACCGATGACCCGGCGATCCAGCCATCGCCGCGCGCCGCTTCGACGGCAGAGTAAAACGGCAGAGAGAGCCAGAGAAGGCAGCGAGAGGACACGATGGCCAAAGCGAAACGCCAGCCCCAGCGACCCCAGCCGAAGCAGCCAGCCTCCGGAGGCGCAACCAGCGGCGCAACCAGCGGCGCGCAGCAGCCCAGCGTCCGCCCGCCCGCCTCGCCAGCGAAACCCACCACAGCGAAACCCACCACAGCGCGCTCAACGGCGGCGGGTGGCTCGTCGCGGCTGGCGTCCATCCGCCAGGCGTCGGGAACGGGCAGCAGTGGGCGCAGCAGTGGCGCCGCGCGCGGCGGTCGCCCGCAGCCCAGCCGCTACGCTCAGCCGCCGTGGTGGCGGCGCAATCTCTTCGCGCTGGGAACGGTGGGCGCG
>DATAED010000152.1:0-13262 GCA_036258195.1 Ktedonobacterales bacterium | reverse complement strand
GCTGCGGGTTGGTGGTGGGCACGAAGGCTTGACACTGCCTACTTGCAAGCAGGCCCACGAATCTGGTGCTGGAGCGATGGGATCAATGTACATCTACAGTGGGACAATCGCGATCTCATCCTCGACGGCCAGTCGGCGTGGGAGGCGGATCTTGGCCAGCATACGGCGCCTGAGATCGACTTCCTAGCGGAAGTGCGCGCCTTTGATGCCCATTTCGTCGCGAGGATGCGCGATCGGATCGCACTCGCTCAGGCTGAGTGGGCGCGACCGGACGTGGCGCTTGACCCTGGAATCGACCAAGAACAACTCGCGCGGTCAAGTCGGCTCTCGCGATGCCTCGAGACTATCGCAAAGCGAGAGCCAACACGCTGGGACGAGGTATACCGCGCAATTGCCAGAGTCGAGGCGCTTCCTGAGTTCGCCTCTGAACACGCCATGAGGCTATCCTAGCCACAGATGTGGCCTTACTGTCGTTACATCAGCTACCGACCTGTCTTGACAATCGGAGGTATGAGGCGCGCTTCCGATTGGCGCGCCGCTCGCTGGAAACGCAGTATGGGGGCTGGCGTGCGCTGCCCCCAGCAGAGGCAGCGGAGCAGATGGAGTTAGAAGGAGCGATGCCATGCTGGCGCTCATCATCCTGGTCGTGGTGGTCGTAGCGTTCGCGTGGAATCTGGGCGTCCACTACACCGGCGCGGTGATGGGCATGCCCTTCGCGGCGCGCTCCATCGCCGAGTGGCCCGCGCTGCTGTTGATCGGCGTGTTCACGATCCTCGGCGCCACCTTCGCCAGCGGGCGGGTCGAGACGACCGTTGGCCATAGCATCATCGATGATCGCTTCGTGCGCGTTCCGGACGCCATCGTCATCGTGCTGGCGGCGGGCGCACTGACGATGCTGTACAACTACTGGAAGATCCCCACCTCGACCATCCAGATCCTCGTCTTCTGCGTCGTCGGCGTTGGGCTGGGCGGCGGCATCCCCATCCACTGGGCCACCATCGGCGCGCTGGCGGTCGTCTGGGTGATCGCGCCGCTGCTGGCCTTCGCGCTGGGCTTCGCGCTGACTCGCCAGCTCGATCTGCTGATTCCTCCAGAGGCGGCGCGGGCCGAGGCGCAGGCGCAGCTCGCGCTCGCCAAGGCGCCAGCGTCGAGCGCGACGACCCGCTGGGCGCGCTGGTTCCCCGGCGTAGCGCTAGCGCGCCGTCTGCCGCCAGGGGTGTACGCGGCGGCGAGCGTGGGAGGTGGCGCTGCGGGACTGACGCTGGTGGCGCTGCGCTGGCTGCCCGCGCTGCTGGTCGTGGTAGGCGTCTTCGCGTCGTTCACCCTGGGCGCCAACGATGTCTCGAATGCGACGGGCGCCTTCATCCTGACGCACCTCTTCTCGTTGACGGTGGCTGGCTTGATCGGCGGCGTGGCGATGGCGATTGGCGCGCTGACCTGGGGGCGGCGCATCCTGCACACCGTGGCCTTCGACGTGGTGAAGATGGATCTGACGATGGCCAGCGCGGCGCAGGGCGTGCAGGCGCTGGTGGTGATCGTCGCCGCCACGCAGGGCTATTTCACCTCGATGAATCAGGCGCTGATCGGCGCGATGGCGGGCGCGGGCCTGGCGCGGGGCCGCGAGACGGTGCAGCGCAAGCAGATCATCGGCATCCTGCGCGGCTGGGCCATCGGGCCGCTCTCTGGCCTGGCGCTGGCCTTCGCGCTGGAATCGCTCGCCCGCCTGCTCATGCGCTGATGGCGCGTCGCTGGATTAGATGCGCTTTTCGTACTCGCGATGGTCGCCGATCCAGAGCCAGGTCATCGTGTCGCCCTGTCGAGTACCCAGCGCGCGGTAGTTGAGCGTGATGCGAACCGACCACAGCGGGGGTGGAGGATCGGCGCTGATAAGCTCAAAATTCAGGCCGGGGTGGAACGGATTGGCCTTCCAGAGCTTATAGGCGCGCTTCGCCTCCACTCGAATGTCAGGGGGTAGTTTGCGATAAGCACGCCGGAAGCTCGGCGTCGTCCTGGACTTCACGCCCAGTCCTCGTCGGGGCTGTCCTTGACGGTACCGTCCTCTTCGGCCTTCGCGGCTTCGGTGCGCAACTGCGCGAAGAACGCCTGTGAGCCGGGCTGCTGAAACAGCTCACGCCAGCGAACGTTATCGCGCAGCGTCTCTTCCCACAGCGCGGCAAGCTGCTCCTGCTCCTGCTCGGATAGCTGTTCGGCGGCGGCAATCACCGCGCGCAGTCGGTCAATCATCGCAGGCGCCTTTCATGGTTGCTCTGGCATCCTCAGTGACTATCATACCGCATCATATCGCAATGCACGCGCGGCTGGCCTTCGCGCTGGAGTGGCTCGCCCGCCTGCTCATGCGCTAGCGGCGGTCGCGATGGACGCGGCGGACGCCAGAGTGGATGGTGGCGCGCCGGAGCGCCAATAGAGCGCGCCCGCCAGGCCCCACAGCGCCAGCGTGGCGGCGACGTGTAGCGCGCCCAATGGCGCCACCATGCAGATATACATCACGGCCAGCACGAGCCACAGCCCCAGGGCGCGCGCATCCCTCCGGCGCGGTGGGCCGAGCGCGGCGGCGCAGGCGATGAATGTCGGCGCGAGCCAGATGAGGTAGAACGACCAGACCAGCGGCGAGATCAGCAGCATGACGCAGAGTGTCCAGCCGACGGCGAGCAGATCATCGCTCTGCGCACCGCCACGATGTCGCCAGAGCGCCAGCAGCCAGAGCAGGCCGATCAGCGCGGCCAGCCCCAGCCCGATCAGATGCAGCGCGGGCGGCAGGATGGCCACCAGCGCTTCATTGCCGCCCGTGGTGAGGCCACTGGAGAGCAGCGCGGCGCCCGCTGGCAGGCTGCGCGCCACTGCCGCGGGCGACGACCCCAGCAGCATCACGCCGAGCAGCCCTGCGCCCACCAGCGCCGCAGAGCCGATGAGCCGCCAGCGGCCACGCAGCAGGTAGGCGACCAGCAGCAGCGCGGGAATGAGCTTGATGAGCGCGATGATCACCAGCGCCGCGCCCGCCAGCGCCGGGCGGTCGCGCTCCACCAGCCACAGCGTCAGCGCGAAACCCGCGAGCATCAGCAGATGAACCTGTCCGAGAAAGAGGCCGTAGTACGCGGGCAGGCAGCCCAGCGAGATGAGCGTCACCAGGGTGGTCGCCGCCAGCCGCCGCCCTGGCCAGCGTCGCGCCAGCACATCCGCCAGCAGCAGCGTCGCCGCCGCCCACAGCGCCGCATTGAGCAGCAGCCAGAGCGTCGCCGCGCTCCCGCATGGCAGCAGCGTCAGCGGCTCCAGCAGGATCGCCAGCAGCGGCGGGTAGACGTATGGCGGCAGGAAGTGGCCAGTATGCGCGCAGAGACCGTGCGCCTGCGCCACCTGATTCAGTGTGGCGACGCGGTAGATGTCGGCGCTGTGGTCGAAGCGCAGCGCCTGCGCGGCGGCATAATAGGTGTCGAAGTCATACGAGTGCGCGCTGGCGAGCGGGATCGAGAGGGCGATGGCGCCGAGCCAGACGAGCCACGCGGCGATCAGCGCAGCCCACAGCCACGGCCTCAACCGTCGCGCGCTGATCCACTCCAACCCTAGCTGCGTCACTGGCCGCATCGCTCCCGCTCCCACAGCCGCATCCATCCAGCGTCATCCAGCACATCCGGCGTCATCCGGCGTCATCCAGCGATGGCGCGCGCCCAGTGTAGCATGGTCACGCGGCGGTGTCACGCGCGACCCCCAACCCCAAACCCTCCCCCGCCAAAGCGGGAGAGGGGAGCTATATGGTGCAGCGTTGGCTGCGGTAACGCTCCGGCTCCCTCTTCCAGAAGGAGAGGGCTGGGGTGAGGGCCGTTCCCGGCGCGACACGGCTAGCCTTACGGTAACGCTCCGGCTCCCTCGCCCTCTGGGAGAGGGCTGGGGTGAGGGCGCGCCAATGGCCAGCCACAGCGCTCCGTGTGGAAGCGCCGGGCTGGCCATCAGTGAACCGAGACAGGGTGCGCGCTAGCCGTGCGCCCTCTGCGCGGCCTCGTTGAGCGCGCGCAGGGTCAGCACACGGGTCAGGTGGCCGCGATACTCAGCGGAGGCGTAGGTATCGCTGAGCAGATCGAGGCCATCGGCGGCGTGCGCGCTGGCCTCGGCTGCCGTCGCGGCGAAGGGTTTGCCGCTCAGCGCCTGCTCCACGCCCGTCGCGCGCACGGCATGGCCGCCCGCGCCCGTGACGCCGACACGCGCCTCCACGCAATTGCCCGCCTCATCCAGCATGACGACCGCCGCCACGCCAACAACCGCATAGCCGCTGGCCGGATGGCGATGCTTCACATAGGCCGTTCCCGTGCGCGGGGTATCGGTCGCCTCGAAGCGCGCCCAGGTCAGCAGTTCATCCGGTTCGAGGGCGGTGGTCAGCATATCCACGAAGAAGTCGCGCGCCGCCACCTCGCGCTCGCCCTTCGGCCCCACGATGTGCATGCGACCGTTGAGCGCCAGCGCCACGGCGGGCAGATCGCCAGCCGGGTCGGCGTGCGCCAGACTGCCGCCGATGGTACCGCGCGCCCGCACCTGTGGATCACCCACCTGGCGCAGCGCCTGCACGATCAGCGGTGTCTTCTGTTGCACCAGCGGCGCATCGACCG
The DNA here is from genome assembly GCA_036258195.1 of Ktedonobacterales bacterium. Classification (GTDB taxonomy): domain Bacteria; phylum Chloroflexota; class Ktedonobacteria; order Ktedonobacterales; family JADMIN01; genus JAKAIY01. The sequence continues at coordinate 8,646 of DATAED010000152.1, read as the reverse complement.
CCTGGAAATAGCTGGTCATCGCGCCAAGGATGACGCCGCCGCCATCCCCGCGGATGCCCTTCATCTCCGGAACGTTGCGCAGATCGATCAATGCGGTGGGCGAGGCCAGCCGCAGCTTCATCAGCGGCAGCAGGCTCTGGCCACCCGCCAGCGCCTTGGCGTCGCTGTTCTGGCCGAGCAGGGTCAGCGCCTCACTCAGGGACGCGGGCGCTTTGTAGTCAAAGGTTGCGGGAAACATGCTTCAACCTCTCTTCTCGCGTCTCGACTCACGAGTTGGCCAAGCGCGCCTGGGGCGTCGCTCAGATGGCCGCCCCAAGCGCTTTGTCCAGCTACCGCGCGTCCATCGTGACGCCCGTTCCACCTGCGCGCGCCACCTGGATGGCCCGCCAGACACGCTCTGGTGTCAGCGGCATGTCGATGTTCGTGATGCCTAGCGGCGCCAGCGCATCGCAGACCGCATTCACCACCGCCTGGGTCGAGGCGATTGTTCCCGTCTCGCCGACACCCTTCACGCCCGTCAGGTTGTGCGGGCAGGGCGTCTCCGTGCGCGCCGTCTCGATGTGCGGCGCCTGGGTGGCGTTCGGCACGGTGTAGTCGAGCATGCTGCCCGTCACCAGATTGCCGCGATCATCATAGATGGCGTGCTCATAGAGCGCCTGGCCGATGCCTTGCAGCACGCCGCCATGCACCTGCCCATCCACAATCATCGGGTTGATGACGCGGCCCACGTCGTCCACGGCGATGTAGCGCAGAATCTTGACCTCGCCGGTCTCCTCGTCCACCTCGACGGTGCAGATGTGCGCGCCGAAGGGGAAGGTGAAGTTGGTGGGGTCGTGGAAGTGGTTCTCCTCCAGCCCCGGCGTCATGCCCTCCGGCAGATCCCACGCCAGATTAGCCATCAGCGCGATGTCCTGGATAGTCTTGACTTTCTGCGGGCTGCCCGCCACGTAGTAGCGTCCGTGGTCGTGGGTGATGTCATCCACGCTGGCCTCCAGCAGGTGCGCTGCGAGCTTCTTGCCCTTGTCGATCACCTTCTGCGTGGCCTTGTAGATGGCCGTGCCGCCCACCGCCGTGCTGCGGCTGCCATACGTCCCCCAGCCCATCGGGATGGCGTTGGTGTCGCCGTGGACGACATCTATGTCTTCTACGGGGACGCCCAGCTCCTCGGCGACGAGCTGCGCAAAGGTCGTCTCCTCGCCCTGGCCGTGGGGGCTGGTACCCGTCAGCACGATCACCTTGCCGGTCGCTAGCACGCGCACCGTCGCAGGCTCCCACAGCCCGCCCTGGAAGCCCATCGCCCCAGCCGCCTTGGAGGGCGCCAGGCCGCAGACCTCCACGTAGGTGGAGAGGCCCAGACCCAGATGCTTGCCGTGCGCGCGCGCCTCGGCCTGTTGCTGGCGGAAGCCCTCATAATCGACCATCTTCAGCGCCAGATCGAGCGTCTTCTCGTAGTCGCCGCTGTCATAGGCCAGCGTGCCACCAGAGGTGTACGGGAAGGCGCTGGCGGGGATGAAGTTCTTGCGACGCACATCGACGGGATCCATGTGCAGCTCGCCCGCCAGCAGATCCATCATGCGCTCGATCAGGAAGGCCGCCTCTGGGCGTCCTGCGCCGCGATAGGCGTCGGTAGGTGTGGTGTTGGTCACCACGCCGTGCACATCGCAGGCGTAGTCCTGGATAGTGTAGCAGCCCGGCACGATCAGCGCGAAGAGCCACGTCGGCACGCCGGGAGCCGCCATCGAGAGGTGCGCGCCCATATTGGCGTAGTTCGTCACCTTCAGCCCCGTGACCTTGCCGTCGCGATCGGCGCCCATCTCCACGTCGATGATCTGGTCGCGTCCATGGATGGTGGCGACATAGTTCTCGCGGCGATCTTCGGTCCAGCGCACGGGGCGCTTGAGCTTGCGCGAGGCAAAAATGGTCAGCGCATCGCCAGCATAGAAGGGAATCTTGCTGCCGAAGCCGCCGCCCACATCGCGCGCCAGCACGCGAATCTTGTTCTCCGGGATGCCCTGCGTCGCCGAGATCATGAAGCGCACGATGTGCGGGTTCTGCGTCGTGTTGTAGAAGGTCAATTCACCCGCGCCCGCGTTCCAGTCGGCGATGGCGGAGCGCGGCTCCATGGCGTTCGGCACGAGCCGCTGTTGCACGAAGCGCTGCTTGACGCGCACCTCAGCGCGTTGCAGCGCGCCATCGGCGTCACCATTGCGGAACTTCCAGTGGAAGACCTCGTTGTTGGGTATGTCGTCGTAGAGCTGCGGCGCACCAGCCTTGAGCGCCGCCTCCTGATTGGTGACGACGGGCAGCTCCTCGTACTCGACCGTGATGAGGTCGAGCGCGTCGTCGGCGATGTAGGAGTCATCGGCCACGACGATGGCCACCGCGTCGCCGACGAAGCGTACTTTTTCGCCCGCCAGCGCGGTGTAGGTGGGCACTTTGAGATCGGAATCGGGGATGAGCCAGGCGCAGGGCACCGGCCCCACGCCCTCCAGATCCTTCGCGGTGAAGACCGCGCGCACGCCGGGCAGCGCCTTGGCTTTGGAGGTGTCGATGCTCTTGATGCGCGCATGGGCGTAGGGGCTGCGCAGCATGGTCATCTGCAGCATGCCCGGCAGCTTGAAGTCATCAGTAAACTGCCCATCGCCCGTGATGAGGCGGGGATCTTCGCGGCGCTTGACCGAGGCGCCGAACATCCGTGTGACCGACATCGCCTATGCCTCCTCTCCACCTGCCGCGCCGCCCGCCCCAACGGGCTGCCTGCGCATCGCCTCGGCGGCGGATTGCACAGCGGCGACGATGTTCTGGTAGCCGGTGCAGCGGCAGAGGTTGCCCTCCAGTTGCTCGCGAATCTCCGCCTCGCTGGGGTTGGGATTACGCGCCAGCAGACCGACGGCAGCCATCATCATGCCCGGTGTGCAGAAGCCGCATTGCAGGCCGTGCTTGTCCCAGAACGCCTGCTGGATGGGGTGATACGTGCCGTTGGCGGCCAGACTCTCGACGGTCTCGACCTTTGCGCCATCGGCCTGCACCGCCAGCACCATGCAACTCTTCACCGGCTGGCCATTCAGCGTCACCGTGCAGGCGCCGCACTGGCCGGTGTCACAGCCAATGTGTGTGCCGGTGAGGTCCAGATTCTCGCGCAGATACGTCACGAGCAGTGTGCGTGGCTCGACCTCGCTGGTGTGTTCCTCTCCGTTGACCGTGACCCGAATCGACTGCTTCATCGCTGTCCTCGTTTCTTGCCTGGCGCTGCCTGGCGCGACGGTATACCGCGAACTACCCGGTGTGGGGCGCGCGGGCGCCTGGGAGCCAGCAGGAGGATCGCTCACGCCAGGGGGCGGCGCCGGGCGGCATCGGGCGACGACGCCACAGTGGCCGCAGATGGCGTGGTGAGGCTCCAGGGTCTGTCTACACTGCGAACACGCTACGCGAACAACCATCATCTATCGCACGCGACCCCACGCCGATACGCGAGCAGGGCCGCGCAAGCGATCTGAGGGAGGAATGGGTCGGGATGGGATGCAAGGGTTCAGCGCGACGCCGGAAGACATCGGGAGGCGTCCAGAGGTTTTCCGGATTGGGAGCGACGCGCGCAGCCTGACGCGACGCCGCTGGAGCATGCGCTACAGAGACGGCTACATAAAGACAGCATACTTGCTGTGCAAACCCGGAACAGCCGCGTAGTCCGTACTGTAGCACAAAGCACGGCCTGATGAGTAGCGCCAGCGGCCCCCACCCCCAGCCCCTCCCCCGCTTTGCGGGAGAGGGGAGCTACACCCCTCGGTTTGCGAGAGAGGGTCGCCCGATGTTGCCGCAGCAAACGTGAGCCGCTAGCCGCCACCTTCGCTGCCATCCACCATTTGGCGCAGGCGCCTCGTGCGGCTCGCTGGGTATAGTCCGGCTGTGATTGTTCGTGGCGCATGGCGCCGCGATGGGAGGAGGCGGCTCGATGTATGGCACAGTGGCGCGGCTCAAGGTCAAAGCGGGGGCGGAAGAGGCGCTGATGGCGCAGTTCCGCGAGTATAGCGCGCTGCGCATCCCCGGCTACCAGCGCACGTATGTGTATCGGATGGACAACGATCCGGCGGAGCTGTATATGGCGGTCGTCTTCGACTCAAAGGAGTCGTATCGCGCCAATGCCGAAAGCCCCGAGCAGGATCAACGCTATCGCGCGATGCTGGCGCTGCTCGACAGCGCGCCAGAGTGGCACGATGGCGAGATCATGACCGACTGACCTCACCCCCCAGCTCCCTCTCCCACACGAGAGGGGGAGCCAACGCCGTAAACCCTGGCGTGGGTTCCCCTCCCTCGGAGGGGAGGGGGTCAGGGGTGAGGTTCCGCTGGCCCCTGATACACGCCTGACAGAACCTCTTCTCGTCGCGTACACTGGTGGTATCGCCGCCGTCTCGCCGATGAGAAGGAGTCTGCCCGCATGTTCATCGTTGACGCCCACGAAGACATCGCCTACAACGCGCTGCACCACGACCGCGACGTGCGCCGCTCCACCGTCGAACAGCGCGCCCGCGAGGCCGCCGATGCGCCCACCGATGTCGTCAGCTCCGGTGGGCGCTCGCTCTCCGGCATGCGCGATTCGGTGATGATTGGCCTGCCAGAGCATCGGCGCGGCGGCGTGGGACTGGTCTGTTCCACCATCTTCTGCATGCCAGGGGAACAGGAGGCCATGACCGCCGATGGCTGGGCGCAGATGCGCTACTATCAGACGCTGGCCGCCGAGCCAGACGACGCGGGTGTGCGGCTGATCGGCTCGCGCGCCGACCTCGAACGCCTCACGCGCGACCACGCCGCCGCGCCCTCACCCGAGCGGCGGCCGGTCGGCTTCCTCCCGCTGATGGAGAGCGCCGACCCCATCCGCGATCCCGACGACCTGGAGCAGTGGTATGCGGCGGGGCTGCGCATCGTCGGGCCGACCTGGCTCGGCTCGCGCTACTGCGGCGGCACGGGACATCCCGGCGGCTTCACCGATCTGGGCCTGCGCCTGCTGACCGAGATGGAGCGGCTGGGCATGATTCTCGATCTCAGCCACATGGCCGATGACGCCGTCTGGCAAGCGCTGGAGCGCTATGGCGGCCCCATCATCGCTAGCCACACCAATGCGCGCGTCTACCTGCCCACCGACCGCCACTTCACCGACGACCAGATTCGCGCCGCCACCCAGCGCGGCGTGGTGATCGGCGTCGTGCTGCACAATGGCTTCCTCGTCGCGGGGTGGAAGCCTGAGCAGGGCCCCGTCAGCCTCGATGCCGTGCTGCGCCACCTTGACCACGTGCGCGAGCTGGCGGGCGATGCGCGCCACAGCGGCATCGGCAGCGACTTCGATGGCGGCGCGGGCAGCGAATCCACGCCGCAGCCCTTCGACACCGTCGCCGACCTCGGCGCGCTGGCCAATGGCTTGCGGGAGCATGACTACAGCGAGGACGACATCACCGGCATCCTGGGCGGCAACTTCCTGCGCGTCTTCTCGCAGGCGCTGCCCTGATCGCCCGTCGCGAGCAGGAGGGCCAGCGATGAGCGCCAGCCAGACTGAGCGCCAGCCAGCGGGCAAGCCGCGCGTCTACGTGACGCGGCGCATTCCGGAGGCCGGTCTGCGCCTGCTCGATGCCGCCTGCGCGGTGAGCGTCTGGCAGGGCGATGATCCGCCACAGCGCGCCACACTGGAGCGCGCGCTGCGCGAGGCCGATGGCGCGCTGACCCTGCTCACCGACGAGATCGACGCCAGCCTGCTCGACGCCTGCCCGCGCCTGCGCGTTATCAGCAACTTCGCCGTGGGCTATGACAATGTGGACATCGCGGCGGCGACAGCGCGCGGGATCGTCGTAGGCAACACACCAGATGCGCTGACCGAGACCACCGCCGATCTGGCCTTCGCGCTCCTGCTGGCGGTTGCGCGCCGTCTGCCAGAGGCAGCGAATTACGCCCGCGCGGGCCGCTGGACTACCTGGGGGCCGCTGCTCATGCTCGGCGCCGACATCCACCACGCCACACTGGGGCTGGTGGGTCTGGGGCGCATCGGAACGGAGGTCGCCAAACGCGCGCGGGGCTTCGATATGCGTGTGCTCTATTACAATCGCCAGCGCCACCCAGCGGAGGAGCAGACGCTGGGCGTGGAGTACGCCGCGCTGGATAGCTTGCTGACTCAGGCCGACTTCGTCAGCCTGCATACACCGCTGACCGATGAAACCACCCATCTGATCGACGCCCATCGCCTGCGCCAGATGAAGCGCGGCGCCTTCCTCATCAACACCGCGCGCGGCCCCATCGTGGAGACAGACGCGCTGGTCGCGGCGCTGCGCGATGGCGCGCTGGGCGGGGCCGCGCTCGACGTGACCGATCCGGAGCCGCTGCCCGCCGACCATCCGCTCTATAGCCTGTCCAACGCGCTGATCACGCCACACATCGGCAGCGCCAGCCGCGCCACACGCGACGCGATGGCCATGCAGGCGGCGCGCAATCTGCTGGCGGGTCTGCGCGGTGAGCCGCTCTCGCGGGCGGTCAATCCGCAGGCGCAGGGACATGGCCGCTCCGCCGCGCCGCGCCCGTGGGAGGCATAGCCCGCCGTCAGCCGCCGCCCGGCTCCGATGGGGAAGCAGAGGAGCCAAAACGTGCGCTCAACTGCCTGGTTGGACAATCCTTTGTCCAACTGCGCGACGCCGTGTGGCTCAGCGCTCAGCAGGTTGGCTGACCGCGCACTAGGCCAAGATTCCCATGCGTCTAGCCAGGCGATGATGACATGCTTATACTGATGCCACAACTGCGCTCACCTGCGCGAGCGCAGCCGAAGCTCACGCCTCTTCTAGCTGTACACTCTGGCGACGCGCACTGGTCTATCTGGCAGGAAGCCAGATACGCGAATGTGCTAGCAAGGTTGTCCTGGCTCGAGACTGGCATTCCAGTACCACCCGGTGGCGCTGGGCCCCACTCCCGTCAGGTTTCAGCTACAATCAGACAATGAGCGTCATCTGTCCGCCACTGACGATCAGCGCGCGGGAACCTGCCAGCAATGGCGCCGCGGGTATCCTACGAGGGTCTAAGGAGAAGCTATGACTGCGCCACTATCTCCGGATGCGGAAGCGCCGCTCACCTGCCCACATTGTCATCATGCTCTGCATGAGCTTGTGGTCAATCCGGCGGGCGAATTGATCGGGTGCGAGTCGTGCGCTGAGGAGCTTGGGCTGGCCGGCGAGGCGCTCTCACTCGACGAGTGGTACGCGACCGACCAGGTCGAAGAAGCGCTGGAGTGCTACCCGCTTAGCGGCTGGCAGATCGCCAAGCCCGCCGCGACCGAGACGCAGCGCCCACGCGCGCACTTCTGGGAGGTCAGCAGCGGCCCGAAACGCTACTACCTGAAGCAGTTTCATCCCTGGTTTCCGCCAGAGTCCATCACGTACGTCCACAGCATCCATCAGCGGGTGATCGAGGAAGGGCTGCCAGCGCCGCGTGTCGTGCTCGACCGCGAGGGCGCCACCTTTACTCACATCGGCGCGACCTACTGGGCGCTCTATTCTGCGCTGGATGGTCGCCACGCCAACGAGCGCGAGTGGATGTGGGGTCGCCCGAAGGCCGCTGAGACGCTGGGCGCGCTGCACGCCGCGCTGGAGGGATTCACCCCGGAGGGCGAATCCTTTGGCCCATGGGCGGCGTGGTCGCTCGACACGGTGGATCGCGTGCTGGAGGGCTGGGGGCCGCGCCAGGAGCTGTCGCCTGAACTGCTCGGCTTTGTGCGCGACCGCCTGGCGCGTCGCTACTTCGCCGAGCTCTATCCGGAGCTGCCCAAGCTGGTGGTGCATGGCGACTTCGTCTCAGCGAATGTGCTCTGGCGCGGAGACGCCATCAGCTCGAACATCTCCGGCATCCTCGATTTCGAGCGCGCCCATGTCGATACGGCGCTCTTCGACTTCGCCTGGGGGCTGGGTGATCGCCGGCCGCCGCTATTGCGCGCCACCGTCGCGTCGTATACCCGCGCCCGCCAGCTCAGCCCGCTGGAGCGCGAAGCGTTGCCCGAAGCGCTGCTGCTGGGCATGCTGATGGCCATCGACATGCAGATGACCTACTTCGGCAACATGCGCGAGGTCGCCCGGCTGGCTGCCGAGCTGCACTACACTGTGCGTGATCTGGAGTCGCTGCGCAAAGCCGTCGCGCTCAAACCCACCGGATTCTAGGAGCGACCTCACCCCCAAACCCCCTCTCCCACAGGAGAGGGGGCTTTTCGTTTCGAGGTGGGCAGGCGCCGTCTGGCTCCCCCCTCCCGCAAAGCGGGGGAGGGGTTGGGGGAGGGGGCTATCGCTCGCGCACACGCAGGCGGATGCCGTAGAGCGGCATGGCCGTGACCTGATAGAACTGCACGAGCGTCTGGTCGGGCACGGCCTCCAGCTCGTAGCGCCGCAGCGCCTGCGAGACGAGCGCTTTGATCTCGACCTTGGCGAAGTTGATGCCGATGCAGACGCGCGGGCCGCCGCCGAAGCCCACCAGCGCGTAGGGCGTGCGCTTGTGCTCCTCGCGCGGCGCAGCGAACCGCTCCGGATCGAACACCTCTGGATGCTCGAAGACCTCCGGCAGTTGGTGCGAGGCGGCGATGGAGTAGAGTACGAACGTCCCCGCTGGCACATGGTAGCCCGCGAACTCGAAGTC
>DATAED010000151.1:0-1610 GCA_036258195.1 Ktedonobacterales bacterium | reverse complement strand
GCGATGAGCAGATGCTGCGTGTGGAGGTCTGGGAGGATGAGCTGTGGCGGCTCACGATGGCCATCGCCTCGGAGACGCCGGGATTCTCCTATCTGGAGCCGAAGCGACACATCACCGACATCACGCGGCTGGATGGCGCGGAGGCGGCCACGCTCGGCGCGACGCTGGCGCGCGTGACGGCGGCGCTGCGCGAGGTGACGGGTGTCGAGCGCGTGTATATCTACGTCTTTGGCGATGGCGTGGCGCATCTGCACCTGCATCTGGCGCCACACCGCCCCGGCGACGCCCTCAACGACCAGATGATTCGCGGCGAGCTGACGGCCCAGACGCTCCCCAGCGGCGCCACGCTGATCGCCAGCACGGAGTTTCCGCCGCTGCCCGAGGACGAACTGCGCGCCGTGGCCGAACGCGTGCGCCTGCGCCTGGCGTGAGGCCAGCCCTTCCCTTTGCCGTGGCCTGCGGCATGCGTCGCAGCCAGCGTGGTATCGTGAGCGCAGAGCAGGCGGCGACAGGGAAAGGACGCAAGGCATGAGTCAGGCGAGCGGGCGACACGCGGGCGGCTACACCCCGCTGGGGCCGATGACGTCGCGTGGCGCGACGACTGGCGGCGATGGCGCACGTGAGTGGCGCTTCGTGGCGGAAGATGGCGGCATGGAGGCGCGTGCGGCGCTGCTGGCTGCGGACATCGTGCGGGTGCGGCTGCTGACGCCTGGCGCCGCGCTGCCCGCCTCGTGGGCGGTGGCGCGCTCCGCCTGGGACGCTGTCTCGGTGAAGGAGGCGGCTGGCGCGTCGGGTGGTCTATCGCTGACGACCAGCGCGCTCAGCGTGGAGATTGGCGTGGCGCCGCTGCGGCTGACCTTGCGCTGGCCCGATGGCGCGCCATTCGCCGAGGATGACGACACGCGCGGCATGGGCGCCGTCGCTGCGCTCGACCCCACCTCGCCGCCTGATCCGCGCCTGCCACCGGGGAGCCTGCGCTGCTACAAGCGGCTCGCTCCAGGCGAGCGGGTCATCGGCGCGGGCGAGCGCACCGAGCCGCTCGACAAGCGCGGCGCGCGGCTGACCTTCTGGAATGTCGATCCGCCGCATCCGCACGGCCCCACGACTGGCGCGATGTACTCCTCCATCCCCTTCTGGACGATTCTGCGGCCCGATGGACGCGCCTGGGGGGTCTTCATGGATTCCGTGGCGCGCTCCGACCTCGACGCCGGAGCCAGCGACCCCGCACTCTTGAGCCTAGGGGTGATGGAGGAGGCGCTGACCTATTATCTCTTCGCTGGCCCCACGCCCGCTGACGTGCTGCGGCAATACACCACGCTCACCGGACGCATGCCGCTGCCGCCGCGCTGGGCGCTCGGCTTCGGTCAGTCACGCTGGAGCTACAGCCCAGACGCCTACGTGCGCGAGGTGGCGCGCGGCTTCCGCGAGCGCGGCATCCCCTGCGACCATCTCTGGCTCGACATTGACTATATGGATGGCTACCGCGTCTTCACCTGGAACCCGACGCGCTTCCCGGAGCCAAAGGCGCTGCTCGACGAACTGCGCGCCGATGGCTTCAAGGTCGTCGCCATCATCGATCCGGGCGTGAAGGCCGACCCGACCGACGCCAC
>DATAED010000150.1:0-9812 GCA_036258195.1 Ktedonobacterales bacterium | reverse complement strand
GGCCACCAGATCGAAGATGCGCGGTAGATTTTCCAGCTCGCGGATCATGCCCGTCCAGAAGATCAGCGAGGTGAGGATGCGTCCCTCGCTGACCCAGCGCGCCAACTGCGCATCGTCTGGCTCGGCGGACTGCGGCGAGATAGCCACAGCGGTCGTGCGCGACCAATCGTAGCCCGCGTGGCGCAGCGCCGGAAATGGTGGCCGCCCCGGATCGATCAACTGAAAGGCGACGCCCAGCGTTGAGAGGTCGAAGAAGTCGGCGTCCTCATATTGCCGACCCAGCACGGCTGTCTGGCTGGCGCCCAGCTCATCGCTCAAGCGGCAAATGATCTCGCGCTGCGGCTTGCCATAGATCGAGAGCCGATGCTCGCGCACGGCCTCTGGCAGCCACGCCGAGACGGTCAGCGGGTCGGCCAGAATCCATCCGCCGGAGTACTGAGGCAGCCAGCGACGCGCCAGGCGCTCCGTCACCGACTGGAAGGTATCGTCCGATGCGACCGCTTCGAGCGTCGGCAGGTTGGCTAAACCAAGCCCCTGCGGCGCTGGCGCGGCGAGCCGCTCGCGCTGCCGCTCACCCAGCCAGAGCGTCTGGAGGTCGCGCACGCCGTGGGCGCTCATCCATCGCAGCGTGTCCCCTGTCAGCGCCGAAGCCTCGAAGGCCAGCGCCTCGCGTGCGACGATCTCTGGATACCCATAGGCGTCGAGCCCACGCAGCGAGGGCGTCGGCGCGGCGTCGAGGATGACGGCGGCGTCGGGCAGCGGCGTGTCCAGCGCTCGAAACGCCTGCTCATACACCTCGTGCGCGCTCGATGCGACGACCCGCGCGGCGCCAAGCTGTCGCAGGGCCAGATCAAACGCCACCGCGCCCTGGGTGATGACCAGTGTGTCGAACCGATGCAGGAGCAGGTAGAGGCGCGCATGATGTCCCGCGCCAAGCATCGTACCGCCTGTCAGCAGTCCCGCTGGCGCCTCATCCGGATCGCCTCCGCCGTAGTGCTCGCCGAGACGGTAGGCGTCGTAGTACACCTCAAACACCCAGCCAGCGCGCCGGGTGGCCCACGCCAGCGTCGCCGCCACAGCGTTGCGCTCAGGAACGCTGTCGGCGGTCATATAGAGCAGTAATCGTGGTTTCATGACTCTCCCGACACACTGTGACGTATCGCAATCATCGAACCGCAGGAGTGTCCGACGATAGGGGCCGACCGTCGTACCGCCCACTCGCCGCTCGCGTGACGCTCTCACGCGAGACCGCGTTTATAGTACTATACGAGGTGTAAAGCGACGACCCTGACGCCAATTCCAAGGGCTTCAGACGGGCGTATGTACCGGCTCTCAACCGGGATAGACACTCGATGTCAACGCGCCTGGCGCAGAGTATTGGAGAGGTAGTCTGGGGCGCGCATGCCCTCGGACGGATTCCTCGCGTGGAGCAGCGTGTCCGGGTCTGCGCCGAATCTGCATCGGTGTGGTGGAAGATGGGAAGTGGGAAGAGCGACTCCATGATGCAGCAGCGCACTCCTGTCCATCCATCACCACAGACAGTTCGAAGCAGACCTGCGCCTCTCCACACCAGGCCATACGCATCACGCCACATGATGCGCGTCATTGAGGAACTCGCGTGATACAGCCGACGTCCGCCAACGCCGAATCCGGTGCACTGCCCAGCGCACCGCCATCGCCAGACGCTGAAATCAAGCGCATCATGGTGACAGCCTATGGACACATCGCCGACGTGCTGCCTGCGTTCGCCGCGTTGCGGGCGCTGCGCCAGACCTATCCGGCGGCCCATATCGTCGTCTTCGCGGTCGAGTATGTGCGCGAGATGTTCGAGCGCTGCCCGGACGTGGATGAGGCCATCGTCATCGAGGATTTCAAATACAAAGGGACGCGCCGTGGCAAACTGGAGCAGCTCGCTCGTCTGATCCGACTGGCGCCACAGGTCTATGGACGCTACGACATGGCGCTCGTGCTGCACGCGCAGACGGGCTTCCTCTCGCGGCTGGCGTGGGTCTCTGGCGCGCGCATTCGCGCCGGGTTTGACGATGGCGGGCGGCTCACGATGTTCAATCGTCCGGCGCGGCCACTGAAGACGCGGGTCTCCTTCCGCGAGGAGAATCGGCGCGTACTCGAAGCTGTTGGCGTCACGACGATGGGAACGAGCCTCGCGCTGGAGCCATCCAAAGACGACATGCAGGCGATGCGCCAATTCCTGGCTGGGCAGGGCGTGACCGAAGGCGAAACGCTGATCGGCCTGCACCCCGGCTCGCATTGGACCTGCCAGCAGTGGAGCGCCTCCGAGTGGAGCGCGCTGGCCGATGAGCTGGTTACCCGGTATCATGCGCGCCTGATCATCACTGGCAGCGCCGATGAGGACGCCTGGGCGCGCGACATCGTTGCAGGCATGAGCGCCAGTGACGCTCGCGTCATCGATGCGACGGGTAAGACCAGCATCATGCAGTTTGCCGCGCTGATCAAGCAGCTCACCTGTCTCGTCTGCGTCAACAGCGCGGCATCGCAGATCGCTCTGGCGGTGCAGACGCCCGTGGTCAATTTGGTCGGCTACGAAAATCCGGTCTGGACGGCGCCGCTGGCCAGCGAGCCGATGACCATCGTGCGGGGCTGCGACGACTCGACCGCCGTCGAGAACTGGTGTCCCTACAACGTGTGGGGCAAGCTGAGCCAGTGCCATCGCGCAGAGTGCATCGGCATCGGCGGGCTATCACTCATTCGCCGCGAACGAGTGATGCGTGAGGTGGAGCGATGGCTACAGGCCGATCCGGCGGCTTCGATCCGCGCGTAAGCGCTGTAACCAGAAACCTGTATCTTCAATCTCGCCCGTATGGGCGCACTGTAACAATCTATTGTATTGAACCATTTGGAACTGCTGCGGCGTGAGCCGAAGATAACTGGACGGAGAGAGATCGATGAATATGCGTGACGGCCATCGCCTGCTCCGATGGCTGGCGCCAGCGCTCGCCGCCGCCGCTGTCCTGGTTTTGGCGGTGATCCTCCTCGCAACTGGCATTCTGCCAGGCGCACGTGGCGCATCCCCACAGACCACCAAGCCCAACCAGGCCAACCAGAACGGCGCGACCTGCGCAGCGAAATTCAGCGTGTCGCCGAGCAGTGGCGCGGCAGGCACGCCATTTAGCGTGCAGGGCAGCTCCTGGCCCGCAGGCAAATCGGTGGGCGTCTACCTCGTCGATCCCAGCCACCACCTGCGCCCGGTGACATTGCAAGTGCTGAACGTCGCGTCGAGTGGAGACTGGCGCGCGAACGTCACCGTGCCGGGCGTCGTAGCCTTCCACGCGGTTGGCGACGAAACGACTGGAAACGGCGCTCCACAGACCATCAATCAGGCGGTCACCCCCGGCTCCTATCTCATCTATGCCGCCGCTGGCGACGCCGCCGCCTTCTCGACATCATCTGTCTGCCCGGTGAAATTCGCTATTCTTCCCGCATCTGGCGCATCTGGCGCATCTGGCGCATCGGCGTCTACCCTCTCGCATATGAACGCATCGCTTTCACAGGCGTCATCTGCCGTGTCGAACGCCCCGCACTCTGCGCAGTGGCTCGCGTTCGCGCCGTGGATGGGCGCTGCACTGTTCGTGCTGCTGTTCCTCGTGCTGTGCGGCGGCCTGGTGCTGCTGCGGGCGCGGCGCGAAGTCGTGGTCCGCAATACTCCTCGCATCGCGCTCTCGGTGGTAGCGGTGGCCGTGGCGCTCTGCATGATGCTCGTGACCATTCCGCCACAGGCGCGCGCGAGCAATCAAGTTCTGGGCAGCGCGCTGACGACCTCCACGCTCTTCAGCGACGACTTCGAGGCGGACGCCATCGGCTCCTTCCCCACGGGCTGGAATGTCGAGACTGGCTCCAACTGGTCGGTGCAGCTCAACGGCTCGAACGCGCTGGAGCAGACCAGTTCGAATGACGGCACGCTGTATGGCGTCTACGCCGGCTCCTCCACCTGGACCGACTACACCCTCTCGGCCAGCGTGTATCCCGGCGTCGGAAGCGATGTCAACGGCACGAGCGTCGTGGCGATCGAGACGCGCTACCAGGACGCCAACGACTTCTACAGCTTGCTGGTGAAGAACGGCAACCAGTGGTATCTGGGCTACAAGCAGAACGGGAACTGGAACACGCTGGCCAATGGCACGAGCGCCTACAATACCACCACCTGGTACACCTGGACGCTGTCCAATGTCGGGACAACCATCAGCGCCAGCATCAATGGGGTGATGCTGGCGACGGCCAACGACAGCACGTTCTCCAGCGGCAGCATCGGGCTGAAGTCGCGCAACCAGTCCGCGTTCGATAACGTGGTGGTAACGACGAATCTGCCTGTCACGCCGACGCCGACGACCACGCCTGCAGCTACCCCAACGGCTACGGCGACAGCCACAGCTACCGCGACGGCTACCGCGACGGCGACTCCTGTGTCTGCGACGCCCACCGCTACCACGATCCCGCCCACACCAACGGCGACAAGCGTGGCGCCGACGCCAACCGCGACCGTCATTGGGCCGACGCCAACCGCGACCGTCATTGGGCCGACGCCGACCGCGACGAGCGTACCCCCGACTCCTACGGCCACGAGCATACCGCCAACGCCAACACCGGCGCCGCCGACTCCCACACCGACGAACGTGCCGCCCACGCCCACGCCGACCACGGCGCCAACGCCGACCGCGACCGTGGCGCCCACGCCCACGCCAACCCTCACGCCGACGCCCACGCCGAACCCGGGAACGCTCTTCAGCGACGACTTCGAGGCGGACACCATCGGCTCCTTCCCCACGGGCTGGACAATCGAGGCCGGCTCCAACTGGTCAGTGCAGCTCAACGGCTCGAACGCGCTGGAGCAGACCAGCTCGAATAACGGCACACTCTACGGTGTCTTCGCTGGTTCCTCTACCTGGACCGACTACACGCTGGCGGCCAGCGTGCAGCCGGGCGCAGGCAGCACCACCAACGGCACGAGCGTTGTCTCGATCGAGGGGCGCTACCAGGACGCCAACGACTTCTACGGTCTGCTGGTGAAGAACGGCAACCAGTGGTATCTGGGCTACAAGCAGAACGGGAACTGGAACACGCTGGCCAATGGCACGAGCGCCTACAATACCACCACCTGGTACACCTGGACGCTGACAATGAATGGCACGAGCATCAGCGCCAGCATCAATGGGGTAACGCTGGCGACGGCCAACAATAGCACGTTCTCCAGCGGCAGCATCGGGTTGAAGACACGCAACCAGTCCGCGTTCGATAACATTCTCGTCACCGCCATTGGCAGTGGATCGCCCACGCCTACGCCGACGACCACCCCGGTCGGCACGCCGACGGTTGGGCCAAGCCCGACGCCGACGGCGACCAACACGCCAACGCCACTGCCCACCGCGACACCGTTTGGCACGGGCAGCATCACCGGCAAGATCACCGACGCCGCTACTGGCAAAGCAATCTCTGGCGCGCACATCTCGACGGTTCCGGCGAGCCGCACGACCACCACCGACAGCAACGGCAATTTCACGCTCTCCAGCCTGGCGGGCAATACCTATGATGTCGTGGCGACCGCTAGCGGCTACAACGCAAACCACGTCGCCAGCGTGGTCGTCACGAACAACACGACCGCGACCGCCAATAGCGCGCTGGCCGGCATCCCCAACAATACGACGATGGATAACTTCACCCTGCCCAACCAGAGCGGGTGGAATCCCTCGACGGATGGCAGCGCATTCCTCGACGACGCGAGCACGTACCCGGGAGCGACGCTCTCGATCCAGAACAACACGGGCTATGCCGACACCTACACAGCGGCGACCGACCGCGATGAGTGGTTTGGCCCCAACACCACCGACCAGCTCGTTTCGGGCGACTTCAACGTCAGCCAGTTCGGGCAGGACGCCTTTCAGCATGGCGCGCGGCTGCTGGGCCGCATGACGGATGGCCACCACTTCATCGACTTCGCCATCAACTATGCGACCAACACGCTCCAGATCTGGGACAATAACAACGAAAACTGGACCATGCTGAAGCAGGTCAGCGTTTCGCCGTTCAAGACCAACCAGTGGTATCACTCCGAATTACTGACTGTCGGCACGACCTCGTATGGTAAGGTATGGGCCTATGGCGCCGCCGAGCCAGCGTGGCAGATCTCCGGCAGCCAGACCGACCTCACCGCTGGCGGCGGCGGCTTCCGCTCGACCTACGCCTTCATCAACTGGGCCAACGTCAAGGTGCAGGCCGTCACCACCATCGCTGGCACGGTCAAGAGCGCCAAAACAGGGGCGGCGATTGTCGGGGCGACCGTCAGCGATGGCTCGCAGTCGGTGACGACTGACAGCCTAGGGCGCTACACGCTGATCGAGCCCAACACGATTGCAGTCTACACGATCACGGCGTCGGCCTCGGGGTTTACGACCAAGAGTTCGTCGGCCACGACGACCAGCCTGAAATCCACGACACTCAACTTCTCGTTATAGTCGGAACCTGATCGCGGGGCACAGACTACACCGTAGTGGTTGAGCCATGCGCCGGGGGAATGTCCACAGGGAGTGAGCAGACCATGACATCTGCGCAATCAGTGAACGTCGAGCAGCACACCAACCAGGGCATCCAGGAGATCTATGATGAGGCGGCGTCCTACTACCAGCAATTGCGCTGGTTCAAGACCCCCCTCACCAGGCTCGAATATGCCCAGACCGAGGCCGCGCTCCTAGACCAGTTCCAGTTCATCCCCGACAACAAGGGGCGCTATCTGGAGATTGGCTGCGGCCCTGGCACCTGGACTAAGGTGGTCGCGGCGCACTCCGCCGAGGTGGTGGCGCTCGACATCTCCGCCAACATGATCGAGCAGGCGCGGCGCTACATCGGCGACGCCACGAATGTCACCTTCGTGCATGGCGACGCGGCGCACTATCAGCCCGAGGGACGCCTGGATGGCTTCTTCAGCTTTCGCGTGATCGAATACATCGATGGCTGGCAGGAGACACTCAAGCGCGTCGCCGAGCACGTGCCATCGGGCGGGCGCGCTGTGATCTGCACCAAGACGCCCATCTCCGTGTATCGTGGCACCGGGCGCGAACGCTGGTTCACGACTGGCGTCAAGCGCACACTGGGCAAGGTACAGCGCCGCCTGAGCGGCCAGCCAGAACCGCCCGCCGACGACCGTTTCTGGCAGAAGTACATCTCGCCCGCCGCGCTGCAAGCTGTGCTGGAGCAGTCTGGCTTTACCGACTTCTCTATAGCTCCGGCCATCTATGGCCTGCCGATCTTCTGGCGGGGTACCTGTCAGTATCCGCTGGTACCGCAGTTCGCCGAGCCGCCGTTCATGTGGGCGTTTGAGGAAGGTCGCAAACTCGCCAGCCGTCTCCCACTCGGCGCGCGGCGGCTGAGCCTGATCTTCTCGGAGTCCTACGTCCTCAGCGCGACCAAGCGCTAACAGTCCTTGCGATCATTTGTCGCGTCTCCGCAGCGCGTCCGGCGCTCTCTCGCAGCCAGCCGGACGCGCTGCGGGCTGATGCATACCACAGGAGAGCCTGATGAGCGCCAGCGCGGGCGTTACCCTTCAGATCAGCCTGGCGCCCACCGACCTTCCCCACGCGCGCTACATCGTGCCGCATCAACTGCGGGTGTGGGCCGGTCAGGTGGATGAAATCCTGCTGACGCTCGATCTGCACCGCAGCCGTGGCCGCTTCTCCGCCGCGTGGGCCGAGCGACTGCCCGGCATGCGGCGCCTGCTGGCCGATCTCTGCGCGGACTATCCGCAGGCGCGGGTGAGCGAGGTCGATTACTCCGAGAACGCGCGGCGCCAGCTCGCTGAGGCGTTCTTCGGCGGCGCGCGTGTGCCGGAGAAAGACTGGAACGGCGGCCCCTTCTACTCCTATTTCTATGGCGTGTACAGCGCGACCCATCCCTATGTGCTGCACATGGATTCCGACATGTTCTTCGGTGGCGGCAGTCAGACCTGGGTCGCCGAGGCAGTCAGCCTGCTACAATCCCACGGCGACGCGCTGGCCTGCAATCCACTCCCTGGGCCACCCACGCGGGATGGCAGCCTGCGCTCCCAGACGCTGACGCCGTTCCCGTACACGTCGACCGCGTACAGCGTATCGCAGCTCAGCTCGCGCCTCTTCCTGCTCGACCGCACGCGCTTCCATCAGTTCTTCCCGGTCGTGCCGCTGCTGCCAGCGCCCAATGCGCTGCGCGCGTGGCAGGCGCGGCTGGATGGCAACCCGCCCTACGCGCTGCCCGAGGAGATCATCACTCACCTGATGACGGAACGGCGCCTGCTGCGGATCGACTTCCTCGGCGCGGCGTCGGGCATGTGGTCGCTGCACCCGCCCTATCGCACCGCGGAGTTCTACGAGCGCCTGCCTGAGTACATCGCCCAGATCGAAGCGGGTGATGTGCCGGAGGGCCAGCGCGGCGCGCACGACATGAACGCGAGCATGATCGACTGGAGCAGCGCGCAGGCTTCTCGCTGGCGACGCATCGCGCGGCACGCCCGGCTGGCGGCGACGCGACCATTTGCGCCAGCCTCGCTCTCAGGAGCTGCCGATGCGCCTGCTGACGCCTCGCGTAGCGCGCCATGATGGCGCCACTCGCGCGGTATGACCTTATGATCTAGCGACAGACGCAACGACAAACATAGAGAAGCCGCACATGGTGCGACATAGTCAGGATGGTACTCTCTCATGCGCTGCCTGGTGACTGGCGCGGCTGGATTCATTGGCTCGCATCTCTGCGAAGCCCTGCTGGCGGACGGTCTGGAGGTCGTCGGGCTGGACGCCTTCATCCCCTACTACCCGCGCGCCGTCAAGGAGTCCAACTTGGCGACCAGCCGACAGCATCCAGCGTTCACCTTCCACGAGCTGGATCTGCGCGCTGACGACCTCAGCGCAGCGCTCGATGGCGTCGAGATCATCTTTCACATCGCAGCGATGCCGGGTCTGCTGGCAAGCTGGAAACAGTTCGACATGTACATGACGTGCAATGTGCAGGCCACGCAGCGCCTGCTCCAGGCGGCCAGCGACAGCGGCCAAATCCGCCAGTTCATCCACGCCAGCACCTCCAGTGTCTATGGCAGCCTGGTGCTGGGCGATGAGCAGACCAAACCCCAGCCCGTCTCGCCGTACGGCATCACCAAGCTGGCGGGCGAGCATCTGGCGCAGGTCTACCAGGCGCAATTCGGGCTGCCTACCTCGATCCTGCGCTACTTCTCCGTCTACGGCCCACGCCAGCGCCCTGATATGGGCTACTACCTGTTCATCGACCACATCCTGCGGGGGCAGCCACTGACGATCTTTGGAACCGGCGATCAGTTGCGCGGCAACACCTACGTCGGCGACATCGTGCGCGCCACGCAGCTCGCCCATCAGCGCTTCGAGCCTGGCTCGGTCTACAACATCGGCGGCGCGGAGGAAGTCAGCGCCAATCAGGTGATCGCGCTGCTCGAAGAGATCATCGGCCAGCGCGTCGACGTGCGACATGCGCCATCTCGCCCCGGCGAGCAATCTCGCGCTCTGGCCGACATGACAGCGGCGCGCGAGCGACTCGGTTTCGTCCCGCAGATGACGCTGCGCCAGGGGCTGGAGGCGCAGGTCGCCTGGCAGCGCGCCCGCGACTGAGCCCGCTGGGCCTCCCCCACTCCCGCCGATAGCCCTTCCGTTCCCGCGTGACGCCGCAGCGTGCGCCTGATCGTCCGACGCTATAGCCCGCTCGACAGGCACGCCGATGGGCCGCGCACGAGGATTACCAATCGTACACCACAGCGGGCATCGGCAATACACGCGCACATGAGAAGCTTG
>DATAED010000149.1:0-18528 GCA_036258195.1 Ktedonobacterales bacterium | reverse complement strand
CCAGTGGTTCCACCCCCTCCTCGATCCTGACCATCACGACTTCCGTAAGGTTTGGCGCGGCGTTCACGGCCAACACCGCGATGGGTACGGGATTCTCAGCCACCGATACCGGAGGTGGGACGGGCATCTATGGCAATTCTGCTGGCGGGACGGGCGTGTTCGGCATAACCAGCACGGGCTACGGCGTCTATGGTGTGTCAAACTCCAGCCCGGCGGTCTTTGGTAGCTCCAGTTCCGCTCAGGGCATCCTCGGCCAATCGCAGTCGGGCTATGGGGTGGCGGGAGCATCTGTCTCTGGCGATGACCTGGCGGCGACTGGCACAGGTCTGATGTTTCAGAAGCTCAGTAGGAATCCCGGGCCGCCCACCAGCGGAACGTATATGGCGGGCCAATCCCTGCGCGATGCGCTCGGCGATCTGTGGCTGTGTATCTCTGGCGACGGCACCACTCTGGGGCAGTGGGCCAGAGTCGCACTGGTGGCTCCAGGCGTTTACGCAGGTGGCGCCATCACGTATCTGGGCAAACCCATCCGCCTGCTCGACACCCGCCCCGGCCAACCTGCCGCCAACCAGCCTGGCGCGCCCTACACCACCAGCAGCACCCACAACATCGCGATCGCGGGGGTCAACTACGCTGGGGTGCAAGTCCCCACCAGTTGCGTGGGCGCGGTCGTCAACCTGACCGTGCTCAACGCCAGCAGTGGCAACTACGTCGCGCTCGTTCCCAGTGGCGCAGGCTTCTCGGGAACCTCCAATCTGAATGTGGCGCCGGGGCAGATCGTCAGCAACTCGGCCAACGTCGGGCTCTCCGGTGGCGTGCTCGACATCATCATGGGCAACGGCGGCAGCGCCGATGTGATCCTCGACCTGTTCGCCGTCATCTCATAGTCGCGACGACCTCTCCCCCTGCCCCCCTCCCCTCCGGGGAGGGGAACCCAGACCAGGGTATCAGCGCGTGGCAGGCGGCGTCTCCTACAACGACCCAGAAACGGACATCCCTCCCCTATGCGATAGGGGAGGGATGTCTGGTTGTCTGGCGCAGGCGGCGTGGTTAGCCGCGCTGCTCGCTCTGCGCGACGGCAGGCGCGGTGGCGGGCGCTGGCACACCGCGCACGGGGCGCGGGCCGGGCGTCGGCGTCTTCACCGGATTCGCGTCCACCAGGCGCATTGCTTCGCTGAGCGCGCGTTCAAGCTGCGGGTCGGCGCCGCGCGCGTAGTCCTGCGGCGCGTTGTCCACCTCGATGGTGGGATCAGTGCCGTAGTTCTCCACGCCCCAGCCGACATCGCGGAACCAGAAGCTGAACTCTGGCTGCGTCGTCAGCGAGCCATCGGCCAGCGCGATGTACGGGCTGATGCCCACGACACCGCCCCAGGTGCGCTTGCCCACCAACGGCCCCAGCTTCAGCATCTTGAACGCATGGCTAAAGATGTCGCCATCGGAGCCAGCGTTCTCATCGGTGATGGCGACCAGATTGCCACGCGGCGACTCGGTGAAGTACGGCGACGCGCCGCTCCACCGCTGGAAGGCATAGCCCAGGCGCGGGCGCATCAGCTTCTCCAGCACGAGGCCAGAGACGCTGCCGCCGCCGTTCCAGCGCACGTCCA
Source organism: Ktedonobacterales bacterium (assembly GCA_036258195.1). Classification (GTDB taxonomy): domain Bacteria; phylum Chloroflexota; class Ktedonobacteria; order Ktedonobacterales; family JADMIN01; genus JAKAIY01. The sequence goes on along the minus strand of DATAED010000149.1, from coordinate 16,924 downwards.
CGATCAGCCCCTCGTAGTCGTACTCCTGCAAGAAGTAGCGGTGGAAGATCGCAAAGCCGAACGGCCCCATGTCTGGCACGTGGATATAGCCCACGCGCCCACCAGAGCGCTCGTGTACCGCCTTGCGATTGCCCTCCACCCAGTCGATGTAGCGCGCGAGGAAGTCGCCACCGGCCAGCGCGCGCACCGTCACCGTGCGAGGCTCGCCGCCCGCCGCCGGCGCAATTAGCAGATCGACCTCATTGCCCGCCTGATTCACCAGCAGGCGCATCGGGCTGAGTTCGCGCGAGACGCGCTGCCCATTGACAGCCAGCACAGCGTCGCCCGCGCTCACATTCACGCCTGGCGCCAGCAGCGGCGATGTGGCGTCGACGCTCCAGGGGTCGCCTCGCACGATCCGCGCGATGATGTAACGCCCGCTGGCCTCGTCCAGCCGCCAGTCGCAGCCGAGGCTGCCCTGCGCATAGTTGGGATGCTCGCGATACTCGCCGCCGAACTCGTAGGCATGCGAGGAGCCAAGCTCGCCCTGCATCTCCCAGATCAGATCCGAGAGCTCACCGCGCGAGCCAAGCCGCTCGACCAGCGGCAGGTAGCGGTCGCGGATGGCCTGCCAGTTGATGCCGCTCATCTCGGCGTTCCAGTACTGCTCGCGCTGGAGCCGCCACGCTTCGAGGTACATCTGGCGCCACTCGGCGTTCGGCCAGATGGCCACCTTGGCGCGGTCGAGATCAAGCCAGCCCGAGGCGCGCCCCGGCTGCTCGGCCTCTGGGCCTTCGGCGGGCTTCTCGCCAGCGCGCACCAGGCGCAGGCGCTCGTTGGAGCGATAGAGCAGCCACTTGCCATCGGCGGTGACGGTGAAATCGCTCACACTCTCGGCCAGCCCATCCTGTTTGCGCGCCTCGAAGCGGTAAACCGCCAGGCTATTGCTGCTGGCGGGCGTCAGCGTCGTCCAGTTTTCATTGAGCGACCCCTCGACCGGCGTTGACGTGAAGACCGCGCCGCCAGGGATGCCCGCGATGCGGTTGTAGCGGCCCTCGCCTACCGGGAATGCCACCACGCGCGCGCTGATGCCTTCCACGTCGATCTCGACAGGCTTGGGCCTCTCGTCCTTGGCGTCCTTCTCCGCCTTATCGGCTTTAGCGCCATCGCTGGCGCCGTCGGCTGCGGCGTCCTTCGCTTCATCCTTCGCGTCGTCTTTGGGCGCGGCGGGCAGCGGCGCGAAGGGCGAGCGCTCGTCACGCTTGAGCGTGATGAGGTATGGGCGCACGCCCTTGGGGAAGCCCATGTCGAAGTGCAGATTGTCCATCACGGGATCGAAGTCGCGCGCGGAGAGGAAGTAGAGGTACTTGCCCTCCGGGTCGAACGATGGCTGCATGTCGTAGCGCAGCGGCTCGGTGGCCTGCCATGTCTCGCCCGTCTCCACCTTCGCCAGCTTGATGGCGACCTGGCGGGGATTGATGGCGTAAGCGTAGGCCAGCCACTGACCATCCGCCGACCATGCCAGGCCACGCTGATGCATGGCGTCCTCTTCGCGGCCAAAGTCGGTATGGTCGAGACGCTTCACGGAGCCGCTCTCCGCATCGACGATCAGGAAGTCGCCGCGATGATTCGCCAGCGCCACCTGTGCCCCGACGGGCGCGGCGGCAAGCTCCAGCACATGGCCGATGTCGATCGGCAGCGTGCGCGGCTCGGCGGAGCCATCGGCGGAGAAGACGACCAACTGCGGCTCCTCGCCATGATCAGCGATGGCCACCAGGCGCTTGCCATCCGCCAGCCAGGCGATCAACCGATAGCGGGTGGACTCTGGCTCGCCAAACTGGGTGGCTGCGCCCCCAAAGGCGCCCATGCCAAACGCCTTGCCACGCGAGGTGAAGGCGACGCGGTCGCCCTGCTGGGTGGGCGTCCACGATTCGAGCCAGCGCCCGGCGGACACGAAGCGGCGCGAGCGCTGCGTGCGGGCGCCCGCCAGCGTCAGCTCGACCTTGCGCCCCTGCGTCGCGTTCGGCTCCAGGGTGTAGAGGTCGCCACCCGCGTGGTACACCAGCGAAACGCCGTCGCCCGAGAGGCCGCGCGCGTAGTAGTCCTGGTGGTCGGTGTGACGGCGCAGATCGCCGCCATCGGGCAGGCACGAGTAGACGTTGCCGACGTTCTCGTGGTCAGAGATGAAGTAGATGCGGTCGCCGACCCAGGTGGGATACGAGACATTGCTCTTGAGGTCGAGCAGGCGGCGGAACTCGCCCGAGCCATTCGGGTCGATCCACAGATAGCCCGCCGTGCCACCTCGATAGCGCTTCCAGTGGGACGGCTCGTCGGTGTTGCGCCCGACGACGACGGCGCCCTCTGGCCCAAAAGCGATGCTGTGCGCGGGGCCATAGGGCAGCGCGCGGGTGGGGCCACCCTGCGCCGCGACCTCTGATAGCGCCCACCAGCGACGCATCGGCTGGTAGGCAGGGCTGGCGAAGATGATCGCCGAGCCATCGGGGCGCCACGCCGCGATGCGCGCGCCAGCGCCGTTGTAGGTCAGGCGCTGGGCCTCGCCACCCTCGAACGGCATCACATAGACCTCGGTCGGCCCCTCGTGATGTCCACTGAAAGCGAGCGTCTTGCCATCGGGCGAGAAGCGCGCGTTGGTGATCTCCGCGACGCCAGCGGTGAGACGCGCTGCGCGGCCACCGCTGCGCGAGGCCAGCCAGAGGTCATCCTCGGCTGTGAAGACGATCTGGTCGCCGGAGATCGTGGGAAAGCGGATATAGCCAGAGTACGCCATACAAACCCTCTATCGCCTCTCCAGAGCGCAAAAAAGCCGCTCATCCTGCGGCTGGGCATGCGGCGCGAGTGGCGCGCATGTCATCCTGAAGCATGTACGCACGGCCATGCCGCTTTTGTCAATCGTGCGGCCAGCGCTGCGAGGCGCTACATCGCCCTTGCGCCAGCGGGATGGGTATGGTACTATACAAGGGCTGGAGAGCGGGAAGCGCCTCATCCAGCATAGCAACTATTCCGGGATCGTCTAGTGGTAGGACAGCTGACTCTGGATCAGCCAGCCGTGGTTCGAATCCACGTCCCGGAGCCATGAGATGGGCCAGTCGTGTGACTGGCCCACTTTTTTTGTGCTTGTGGCAGGCGGAACCTCTCCCCCTGACCCCCTCCCCTCCGAGGGAGGGGGAACCTAGGCCAGACATAGTGGTGATGGGCAGCAGGTCGCTTTCTAGACGCGCTCCGGCTCCCCCTCTCCCAAAGGAGAGGAGGCTGGGGGGTGAGGTCGCTCACCCCGGCTCAATGCCAAGCAGATGGTCGATATCGGCCAGGGTGAGATCGCTGAGGGTATCGACGATGCGGTCAGCCAGCTCCAGGCCGGGGGCGTCGGGCTGGCCAGCGCGGCGCACGGCGATGCAGCGCATGCCGCCGGCCCTGGCCGCTGCGATGCCTGCGGGCGCGTCCTCGAAGACGACGCAACGCGTGGGCGCCACCCCCAGCAGAGCGGCGCCCGCCAGAAAGATGTCGGGCGCGGGCTTGCCATGGGCCACCGTCTCGCCCGAGACGAAGCCATCCAGCAGCGGGCCAATCTGGAGCAGGCTGATGATCGCTTCGAGATTGACCAGCGGAGCCGATGAGCCGAGCGCCTGCCGATAGCCCGCCGCGTGCAGCGTCGTCAGCAGCTCGCGCGCGCCGGGGAGCGCTGTGGCCTCGCGCCGCAGCAGCTCGCGATAGATCGCCTCCTTGCGCTCGCTCAGCGTCACGATCAGCGCAGGATCCGTCACGCCAAACATCAGCGGGATGCTGTCGCTGTTGCGCATGCCGAACCCCGCCCAGAAGGCCGCATCGGTGTACGGGTAGCCGCGCTCGCTCGCCAGCGCCTCCCACGACTGGCGGTGCTGCTCGCCGCTGTCGATGATGACGCCATCCACATCCCACAGCGCCGCATAGCCGCTGCGCACGTCGCCTCGCGCAGGCGCATCCTGTCCGACGGTTCCCACGTTGGCGCATTCCCTCTCTATTCCCTGGCGATCTGGCCATGTCTCTGTGCGTCGCCTTGTAGTGTACTCCTGTGGCCAGATGGCGCGCCAACAGCCCAGCGCCGCTGCGGCGCGCCAAACCTCCTACTTGTGACCGCCAGCAGGTTGATCTCGTTTCAAGGCGGTAGACATCGGCGTAAAGTGTGAGTTACGCCACATTTGGCAGTCGAACAGCAGAAGCGCCAACGCCTTGGAATCGTGTAAAAAGCCAGAGTTGCGCGGATTGGACGAGAAAGGCCGAAATAGTCCAATCCGAAAGTACTAAGCAAGGGGGCGCACGAGCCAGAGCCTTGCAGTCGCGGGTATAGTTGGCAAGTCGAAATGTTCGAGTACATCTGTTCCAAGTTGGAGCAGGGTTTCACTCCTGGGAGGGAGAGCGCAGAACAGTCTTCCGGTTGTAGCGACGGCTCCCGGATCGTTCGCACTGGCTGCGCTCGCACCATTCGCGCATCAACGTCTGTCGATGACCGAAGCGCCCATCGGGCAGCCTCCGGGCAGGCATCTGGCAGGCGCGCGAACCTCCTCTCAGTGAGCGAGACAAGAGGAGGCGTCGAAGACAGACTCGTCCGACCTACGGCGCAGGCGCCCGATCGCCTGTGTCCAGTGCGGCTTTAGGTTCAGGGAGCCTGCCGCCCGCTGGGCAGTCGGGTACGAGGATCGACGCCCCCTACGATGGGCCGATGCGGTGGACGCGCCGCATCCGCCTATCTGAGGAGGATGCGATTTTGCTACGATCCGACGTGTTGTGGAGGAATGGAGGGCGACTGCTCTCAGTCGCGCTACTCGGTGGCCTGGCGCTCAATGCCGCCGGGGCGCCCATCGAAACGATCGATGCGCACGCGCAACAGGCGGCGTCTTCGACCTGGCTCACGCTCGAAAGTGGCTGGCTCTGCCGCACCTGGGGCGCGCCGCTGAGCGCCAGCGCATCGACAATCCCTCCCGTCGCCATGAGTTCGACTGCGGACGCCGTTCCGCTCTCATTTACGACACAGAGTCAACGCCCCACTGGCGTGACGTTCGCACAGAGCATGCAGGATACGACCACGCTGGCGCAGGGAACGCAGCGAGGCGTCACGCACTGCTCAACCCAATGGCATATCGCCTCCGATGGACGCCTCATCTCCGATGCGTCCGCCTGGGTTCCCAACCCAACCGGAGACTGGCCAGTCCTGACCGCTTCGACACTCGATACGATGACCTTGCGCGCGTCATCGCCCAAGCTTGCGCTGGCGGCTGTGGCGACCCAAGCGACGCCGAAGAAGGCCACCATCGCATCAGTGCTGGTGATCCACACCATCGCGCCAAAGCCCAAGCCGGTCACGCAGACGGCGGCGCCAGCGGCGACCTACTACACGTCGGCTGGTGGCGTCAGCGCCTGGACGCCCGTTCCAGGGCATCCGACGTATTCGATGGGCGATTACGCAGGCGATCCGCACAGCTCCGAGTTCGGCGTCTGCACGTGGTGGGCGTGGTATGCCCGCCGCGATGAGCCGCAGCTCGGCACGCTGGGCATGGCCACCAACTGGATCAGCAACGCGCGCGCGCTGGGCATGAGTGTTGGCTCGACGCCGACTGTGGGCGCCACGGTGGTCTTCGCGCCGGGTGTGCAGGGCGCTGGCAGCGGCGGTCACGTCGGCCATGTGGAGCAACTGCTGGGCGGCGGCTGGTTCATCATCTCCGAGATGAACTTCTACTGGAACGGTGGCGGCTGGGGTCGCGTGGACTTCCGCTATGTTCATGTCGGGTCAGGCGTCCAGTTCATCTATTGAGTTTTCTCTATCGAGTGGGTTGCGTGGTCGCCGCTGCGCGCGTACCTCGAACGACGCTGCGGCGCGCATCCGCTCGCTGACCCTCGGGGGGCGGGACAACCCTGGGCCGGGATGGCGCGTAGAGGAGATGAGCAGCGCGCCATCCCGTTGCGTGCATGCTGCGCGCGCCTGCGTATAAAGGGGCGCCGTAGCGCTAGCGCTCTGGCGCGGAGTCTGCTATAGTGAAGGTAGAGCGGGGCGCGACGCGGGGATTGCGTCGCTCGTCGCTCTGGTAGACGGCCAGGCAGCGTGGCCTGACCGGAGCCAACACCACCTCAATGTGGAGGGTCGTAATGAAGCTACGCGGATTGCGTCATGCACGGCAGCGCCGTGGATTAAGCATCGGGCAGTTGGCCGAAGAGACAGCGCTGCGCCGAGAGACGATCACGTCTCTGGAGCACGGTCGCGAGGAGCCACAGCCCTATGCGCTGGGTCGGCTGGCGCGGGCGCTCAGCGTTTCCGTCGCCGAGCTGGTGGGCGCGGAGCCTGCTCCCCTGAAGACCACCGCCTGATGCGCGTCTGAGCCACGGTTTGGCTCGCGACCGCGCACGGCGCGTGAGTTCCCACCAAAATTGCTTACAGGACGCCGCTGGTTGGCGTCCTGTTTTTTTGTGTGTCGGGCGCCTCACCCCCCAGCCCCCTCGCCCTGTGGGAGAGGGGGAGCACAGGCTCGGGCGATGAAACGCCAAAAGCCCCTCTCCCGCCTTGGCGGGGGAGGGGTTGGAGAGGGGGGCCGCGTCTACTCGGCGTCTCCGCTGGCTGTTGGCGTATCGCTCTCCGCGCTGGCCTCAGCTTCGAGAACCGGCAGCGACGCTTCGACTGCGCTCAGCGCCGCTTCTTCCTCGGGAAGCGGGGTGGCGCGTAGTGCGCCCGACGACGCCAGCAGCTCCTCCAGCCCGACATGCGCGCTATTCAGCGCTGGTACCGTCTCTGCCAGCGTGGCCGAGCCCTCGGCTTCCTGCTGGTTCAGCCTGAGCAGGTCTGGCAGCGTGAGCGGCAGGGCTGCGCGTGGCAGGCTGGCGTTCGGCATCGGCAACGTCGGCGGCTCAGGATGGTTGGCCAGATTGCGCGTCGGTGGCGCGGTGGGAGCCAGTGTGGTGCGATGTAGCCAGCCGCTCTGCGCATTCAACTGCGGTGAGAGCTGGCCGATCTGCGGCAATGCCGGAGACGTGGGGGCATCGAGCGGGGTGGTGGGTCGCCCCAGGGAGCCGAGGGCGTTCTCGCGCAGGCGGAAAGCGCCAATCTGCCGCTGGAGCGCGTCCGCCAGATCGACGAGGTAATCCATCGAGGCGCGCGCCTGCTCCATGCTCTGGCTGATCTGTGTCGAGACATCCGCCAGTTCTTTGATGTCGGTGGCGACGTGGGTCGCGGCCAGCGCCTGCTCGCTGGCGACATCGCTGATCTGCTGCACATCGGCGGCCAGGCGCTGGTTGAGCTGCTCCACCTCGGCCAGCGCAGCGCCCGCCTGGGTGACGAACTCCGACTGCATCACGACCTGCTCGACCCCGTGCTCGATCTGCACCACGACCTGATTCGTCTCGTTCTGCACCCCCTGGATGCGTGTCTGAATCTGGCGGGTGGCGTCAGAGGTGTTGGTCGCCAGCCGCCGAATCTCCTGCGCGACCACCGCGAAGCCACGCCCATGCTCGCCCGCGCGAGCCGCCTCGATGGAGGCATTCAGCGAGAGCAGGTTGGTCTGCGCCGCGATGTCGCCCACGAGCTGCACGATGTCGCCGATCTCCTGGGCGCTCTCGCCCAGCCGCTTGACCTTCTTCTTCATCTGCAACGTCAGCTCGCGCACGCGCGCCATGCCCTCGCTGGCCAGCGCGGTATGCTCGGCGCCTGTGCGTGACAGCTCGCTGGCCAGATGCGCCACCTCGCTCGATTGGCTGGCGGACGTCGCGATGTGGCGCACGTTCTCCGAGACGCTATCCACCGAGGTCGAGAGATCCAGACTGCGCCCGGCCTGCTCCACGCCGCTCTCAGCAAGATACGTCGCGGCGGAGCGCACCTCCGAGGCATGCTGGTTGACCATCTCGCTCGCCGAGCGCACATCTGCCAGCATCGCATTGAACGCATCGAGCACGTCATTGAGGGAGATGGCCAGTGGATCGAGCGCGTTGTTGAGCGGTGGCACAGGCAGCCGCAGGTCGCGGTTGCGGGCGAGATCCAGGTGGTAGCGCAGGCGGCGCAGGCCCTGAGCGATCATCTGGCGCTCGTGGTCACGCTCGGCGAAGATGCGGCTGGTATCGATCGCCAGCGCCGCCTGGTTGGCGAAGAGCTCGATGATCTCGATGGTCTCCAGCGAGGGCGTGAGGCCGTCATCGGGCTGATCGAGCGAGAGCACGCCCAGCAGCCGACCGTTGCGCGGGCTGACCAGCGGCGCCAGCAGCACATCCTCTGGATGCCAGGCGTCGGGCGACGAGCTGGATATGGGTGTCTGCCCCGGCGGCGGCCCCTGGATGACACCGCCCACGGCGTTGACCACTTGCAGGTAGTACTGGTGGGGGATGAAGTAGGAGCGGCTGCGGCAGAACTGCGGGCGCATCACGGCGATGAGCGCCTGGACGCGCGGCGGATGCTGCTTCAATTCGCGGCGATTGTCCTCGCTCAGGCCCGTCGTCGCCATCACCTCGACGTAGTCGCTATCTTGCCGCACGATGTTCAGCGCGGCCACCCGAAAGCCGACCGAGGCGCTCACCGACTCGACCACCTCGGCGCAGATGCGCTCCAGGCCCAGCTCGGCGCGCAGCACGGCGCCCAGGCGCACCATCTCTTTGACCTGGCGCATGCGTCGGCTCACGTCTCGGCTCGCGTCGCGGTCGCTGCCACCAGCGCCCCGCCGTGGCGCCCAATTCGTCATGGCCCACGCCTCCCGATTCCGCATCCATTCTGCTTCAACTGCGCGTCCGCCGCGCTGCCCGGATGGTCGCGTGTTGGCGCGCGTCCACCCATTATGGCGGAGGGCGCGTCGGGCGTCAATGAGGGGCTGGTGGCCCGGGCTGCTCTCGGCCTTGAAAGGCCGGAGCACGCGGACGGCGGCTTAAAAGCCGCAGGGCGCCTGCCTGCGGCAGCGTCCAGGGGCATTGATGCCCCATCCGCGCCGTGCGTCGGCCATTCATGGCCGCGACCCTGCTCTGACGCTACACCTGCTGCCCGGCGCGGGCCTGGTCGAGCCAGCCGAGATGCTGGCGACTGTGCAGGGCAATCGTCAGGAAGAGCGTGCCGAGCGTGCCGTCGCCAAAGGGGCTGTGCGGCACGGGCTGCGTGAGCTGCGCGTCGTCCACTCCCGCCAGCAGCTCCAGCGTCGCCTGGCGCGTGCCCTCGATGCGCCCCAGGATGTCCTCGGCGGACTGATCGTTGTACTTGGCGCGCGCCTGCTCATTCGCCGGATTCGCCACCGCCAGACGCGATTCGTCGCCATCCTTGCCGGTGACGGTGTAGAAGCCGCAGGGATCCTCTGCCCCTGCCAGCGCCCGCCGGATGACACCCTGGAAGTAGCGCTCCGTCCCGACGATATGCGCCAGATGGTCTTTGGGCGTCCACATGGCGCCGCCCTCCACTTCGCTCTTGGTCAGCGGGCGCAGCATCTCGTCGTCTGGGAGCGCATGGAACCAGCGCTCGACTCGCTCGCGCTGGGTCGCCAGGGCGGTCGTAATCTGATCGCGCGTGGGCATCGGGCTGAAACCTCCTCGTTTCGTCGAGCGGCATCCTCGATCATTACAGTGTCGTCCACTTGGATGATGCGCGATAGCGCCCCCTCGTGGCACGTGGCGACCTCACCCCCAGCCCCCTCTCCCACGGGGAGAGGGGGAGCCGGAGCAGATGTCGTCTATTGTCCCAAAACAACGTCCCCCTCGCCTGGTGAGGTGAGGGGGACAGGTTTCGCTTAGCGCTCGCTATCAGCGCCAATCCTGGCCTGGGTCCCCCCTCCCTGAAGGGGAGGGGGTCAGAGAGAGGTCGCTCCTACTGTCCTGGGAAGTGGCAGGCCGCCACATGGCCAGGCGTCGTACCAGGCTTCGGCTCCAGCGGCGGATACTGCTCGCGGCAGATGGCTTGCGCCTTCCAGCAGCGCGGGTGGAACGGACAGCCTGACGGCGGATTGACCGGGCTTGGCACATCACCCGTCAGGATGATGCGCTTGCGGGTCTTCTCCATGTCGGGGTCAGGATATGGGCTGGCCGAGAGCAGCGCGATGGTATACGGGTGTTGCGGGTTGGCGTAGATATCGTCGGCGCCACCCAGCTCGACGATATGCCCCAGATACATCACCGCGACGCGCGTGCTGATGTGCTTGATGGCCGAGAGGTTGTGCGCGATGAACATGTAGGTCAGGTTGAACTCAGATTGCAGGTCGGCCAGCAGATTGAGCACCTGCGCCTGAATCGACACATCCAGCGCCGAGATCGGCTCATCGGCGACGATGAACTTCGGGTTCAGCGCGAGCGCGCGGGCGATGCCGATGCGCTGGCGCTGGCCGCCAGAGAACTCGTGCGCGTAGCGGTTGAGAATATTCGGGCTCATGCCCACCACCCGCAACAGATAGCGGATGCGCTCGTCGGTCTTCTCACGGTTGCCGTAGTTGAAGTTGTCGAGCGGCTCGTTGATGACCGTACCAACGGTAAACCGTGGGTCGAGCGAGCTAAACGGATCCTGAAAGACCATCTGCATGTCGGCGCGCTTCTGGCGCAGATGGCCGGCGCCCATCGTGGTGAGCTCCTCACCGTCGAAGTTTACCGTGCCAGCCGTCGGCTTGATGAGCTGGAGCACGGCGCGCCCCAGGGTCGATTTGCCGCAGCCGCTCTCGCCGACCAGGCCCAGCACCTCGCCGCGCTTGATCTGGAGATCCACACCGTCCACGGCCTTCACCGACGCGACAGTCTGCCCAAACAGACCACCGCGAATGGGAAAGTGGACCTTGAGCCCGCGAATGTCCATCAGAACATCATTCTGGCGGGGGGCGGCTGCGCCAGGTTGTGGCATAGTCGTCGCCAAAGGAAACGCTCCCTTCAATGCCTGCTCAGCAGGGGTACTGGCGAATTAGTAGGGATAGAAGCACGCGGCCTGCTGATTTGGCCCGACTGTCTCCAGCAGCGGTAGCTCCTGGCGACAGCGCGCCTGCGCCTTGCGGCAGCGTGGCGCGAAAGGACAGCCCTTCGGCAGATTGACCAGGTTCGGCGGCTGACCACCGATAGCGGCCAGCTTGGCTCCACGCGGCATATCGGCGCGTGGCACCGCGTTCAGCAGCGCCTGCGTATAGGGATGCGCCGGATTCTTGAAGATGGCGCGGGTCGGCGCCGTCTCGACGATGCGGCCCGCATACATGACGGCGACGCGCTCGCAGGTGCCAGCCACCACGCCCAGGTCGTGCGTGATGAGCAGCGTCGCGGTATTGAACTCCTGCGCCAGACCTTTCATCAGATCCAGCACCTGCGCCTGAATGGTCACATCAAGCGCGGTCGTCGGCTCGTCGGCGATCAGCAAGCTAGGGTTGCACGAGAGCGCGATGGCGATCATCACGCGCTGGCGCATGCCGCCGCTGAACTCATGCGGGTAGTGGTTCATGCGCCGCCGCGCCTCAGGGATGCGCACCAGATCAAGCATCTGCACGGCGCGGTCGTTGGCCGCCTTGTCGTCGAGCTTCAGATGCGTCTTGACGGCCTCGGAGATCTGGAACCCGACTGTGAAGAGCGGGTTGAGCGAGGTCATCGGATCCTGGAAGATCATGGCGATTTTGCCGCCACGCAGCTTATACAGCTCGTCCTCTTCCATCTGCACGATGTCCTCACCCTTGAAGAGGACTTTGCCGCCGACGATCTTGCCCGGAGGGCTCTCGACCAGCCGCATGATGGAGAGCGAGGTCACGCTCTTGCCGCAGCCGCTCTCGCCCACGAGTCCGAGCGTCTCGCCTTCATTGATGTAGAAAGACACGTCCTCGACGGACTTCACGACACCACCACGGGTGAAGAAGTGCGTCTGGAGGTGCTGCACGTCTAGCAGTCGTTCAGCCATGCTCGAATATGCTCCGCCATCTCTGGCTCTGTAACTGGTGCGACGCTGGCGTCCGGGCGCCATCGGCCTGGCGCCTGTTCTGGCGCCCATTGGCCGATGTCCGCAGATCCAAACGCCTGCATACGTTGACGTTTCGTCGCCTGGTCAGGTGAACCGCGCACTGAGGCGCGCCGCCTCTGGGATTCCGGGGTGAGCCGGATGTACTGGGACAGGTCTCGCTAGTCTTTCGTGCGCGGATTGAAAGCGTCTTGCACACCATCGCCCAGGAAGGAGAAGGCGAGCACGAGAATCGACAGCGCAATGGTCGGCCAGACGACCTCCCACGGGTTGAGCGCGATCTGCGCTGTGGCGTCGTTGATCATCAGGCCCAGGCTAGAGCCTGGCGGCTGCACGCCGAGGCCGAGCAGCGAAATAACCGCCTCACTCACAATCGTATTCACCACGTCGAGCGCGGCGGCCACGATCACGATATTGAAGAGGTTTGGCACGATGTGCTGCATGATGATGCCGCGATTCGAGCTGCCCACCGTGCGCGCCGCTTCGATGAACTGCTGCTCGCGCAACTGCAGCGTCTGGCCGCGTACCAGACGCGCCATAAAGGGCCAGACGGATATACCCAGCGCGATACTGACGAGGATCAGGCGGCCAGGCAGGCCAAGTTTATTCTGGAAATCTGGGCCAAGGGTCGCCGCCGCCAGAATGGCGAAGAGCAGGCCAGGGAAGGCGAACATCAGGTCGGTGAAGCGATCGAGGAAAGTGGCCAGCCAGCCGCCATAGTAGCCGGCGAGCGCGCCAATGGTGACGCCCAGGCCCACATCCATGATCTCCACCAGCACCGCCACCTCGATGGAGACGTTGACGCCAGCGAAGAGGCGCGCCAGAATATCGCGGCCCAGCGCGTCAGTCCCCAGCGGGTGGATGGCGGAGCTGAGATTATCTGGACGGCTGAGGTCGTTGCTGGTGTAGTTGTGATACTGCAGTGGCGTCAGCGTATCGAGCCCAGTTGGGCCACCCAGGATGTGGGGGCCAACGCGGGTGTAGATCAGCGGGCCGACATAGCTGACGACGACCATGATCAGCACCAGCGCCAGGAAGAACATGGCGCGGCGGTCGCGCCCCAGGCGGCGCATGGAGGCCGCCAGCGGCGAGAGCGATTGGCCCTCGGTCGTCGCCTCGCGCGTCTCTTGCTCTGCGCGGCGGTCGAGGTCGGCCTGCGACAGGGTACCTAGTCCGCCCTCTGGCCCACCGAGCGCGGCGATGCCCTGGGGCGAATCGACCTCGTGGCCGACCGCTCCGACCGTATCTAGCGCCTGAAAGTTATCAGGTTGCTCTTCAATCCTCATTCGACACTCCTCTCACCCGGACCTGGCCTGCAAGCATAGCGCCGGGGGATATCCTCCGTATCCTCAGCAGGTCCGCGCCATTGCAGGCCTGCGGCTGGGCGACTCTACGAGACTTTGATGCGTGGGTCGATCAAGCCGTACACCACGTCAGTGACCAGGTTCATCAGGGCGACCGTGACCGCCAGCAAGATGGTGATGCCCTGCACGACGGGGAAGTCACGCGAGATGATCGCGTTGATTCCCTCCTGGCCGATACCAGGAATGTTGAAGAGGTTCTCGGTGATGAACAGACCCGTCACCACGAAGCCGATCGACGGCCCGGTGATGGTGATGAGCGGCAGCAGCGCATTCTTGAAGGCATGGCGCCAGAGCACGAGGCGCTCCGAAAGGCCCTTGGCGCGCGCCGTACGCACGTAATCCTGGCGCAACACTTCGAGCAAGCTGGTGCGCGTGAAGCGCAGGTAGCCCGCGAAGCTGTTGATAGCGGTGATGACGATGGGGGCGAGCATGGTATCCCACGTGCCCCAGCCAGAGACTTGCAGATGCGGCAGCCCCTGGTTGTTGAGCCAGATCATCGCCAACTGGTAGAAGGGGATGATGACGAAGCTGGGCAGCGCGAAGAACACCAGCGAGAAGGTCTGGATGACGGTGTCGTAGCGGGTGTTCGCGCGCACGGCAGCGACCATGCCCAACGGGATGCCAATGACGATCGCCAGCGTAAGGCTGCTAAGTCCCAGCGTCGCCGAGACAGGAACGAACAGGCTGAGGATGCTCCACACGGTCTCGGAGTAGTTCAACCAGGAGCGCCCAAGGTCGAAGTGGAGCAGTTGATTGAGGTAGGTACCGTACTGCACGAGCCAGGGTTGGTCGAGGCCGTAGAGGTGGCGGAGGGCGCGGGCGCCCTGGACAGTGTAGTGGACGCCGAGCTGGTTGACGACGACGTCGCCGGGGGCAAAGTACCCGAGAATGAAGGTGACGAACGTGACACCCAGAACCACAAACACGAGACCTGCAATACGACGGATCAGGAAGCGCGGGCCGATGCGGAATCCGGTGTATACCAGGAACCCGACGAGCAGCACCGCAATGATGAGCACGGGGAGATTCGAGAGAATCTGGTCCATACGTCGCCTTTCGTTGGTCTGTCGCTGCGCGCTCCTGCGTCCTCGCACAGGGCGCTGATGACAGGCCAGATCACACGGGCCCGCCGCTCCGCTCTCCGCGTGGCGCCACCACGGATCGCTCACTGGTTTCGCGGCGTGATCCACGCGAAACCAGTGTCGGCCCACTACTGGCTCTTCGGAACGGGGGCGAGTTGTGCAGCATTATACCATACACAGGGCAGGCGTACATGCCCGCAACCGCCAAGGAATCAGTGCTGGCGACCAGTTTAACACCTGTGTCGATAGGCGTTTTTGCGGATCGGCCAGACGTCGTTTCAAGGTTCATGTCGGAATTCACTCAGCCTGCGCAGCGCTGCCGCGCCGCATGACGCTAGCAAACGCTGCTCGTTCCACCACCCGATACTACGTGGTACTACACCGCAAAGCGGCTATGTCTCACAGGCGCCTGTGCACGGTACCCCACCCGGCCAGCGATATCTCGTCAAGCCGGGCCAGGCCACCGCCAGGCTAGGTGCGCTGCATGATGACGACCGTCGGCAGAGCATCATAGATCGAGATTTGACCCAGCGGATCAAAGACCACGTTCTGCACGCGCGCGGGCGCCAGCCAGTACAGTTGCTCCTGATACAGCGGGATGACCGCTACTGCGCTTATGAGCAATTGCTCTGCCGCCTGATAATCCTTCGCGCGCTGGGTCGGGTCTTGCTCGGCATCGGCGGTGGCGAGCAACGCCTTGGCGTCGGGTAGATTGACAGTGCCGCTGACCCCTGGCGTGCTGGGGATGAACCGCCCCAGCGCGTTTTGCGCATCGGGATAGTCAGCCACCCAGGTATCCAGATAGAACTGCGCCGCGCCACTCTGCTCGCGCTGCCGAAGCTCCGCCAGCGGCTCGATGCGCACCGTCAGCGGGTACTCCGGCGCGACCCGCTGCCACATCCGCGCGATGTCTGCGGCGACGACACTGGCATTGGGATCTTCCGCAGGCGCTTCGAGCGTGATGGCCGGGCAGTTGGCAAAGGCGCCACTACATGCGCTAGACGCAAACGCCTGCGCCAGTTTTACAGCCTGTGCCGTTGAGCCACCTAGCGCCTGCGAGGAATCTGGCCCAACGAGCGCCGGATTATAGCCCACCATCCCCTGCGGCATGATGTGGTTGGTCGCGATGACCTGCCCGCCGAGCGTCTGTGTGGCGATGGATTGCTTGTCGATGGCCTGCGCGATGGCCTCGCGCACATTCTGCTCGTTGAACGGCGCGATATGCCAGTTCAGGCCGAGGTAGACGACCCGCAGCAACGGCGTGGATTGCGCGCCCGCGCTCTTGGGCAGCGCGACCGCCTGCGCGGGCGATGGGTAGCCAATGTCGAGCTTGCCCGCCTGATAGTCCTGGTACGCCTGGGCGGCGCCGCTGGCGCTGTAGAGCTGATAGGTGATCTCGCGCAGGCGCGGGGCCGCTCCCCAGAAGGCGGTGTTGCGCGCCAGCAGCACACTCCCGGCGGTGGGAGAGCGCTTCAGCAGAAAGAGGCTCCCGCCGATGCCACCGCCATCCGTGAGATGGCTCGTCCACTGAGCGCCATACTGCTGCACGAGCTGCTGTGGCACGGCGAAGGCGATGGGCTGGGTGAGCGCAGCGAGCAGGCGCATGGCTGGCTGCCCCAGCGTGAGCGTGAGGGTGAGCGGATCGACCACCGTGATGGGCTGGCCGATGCCGATCAGCGTGGTGATCGGCCCGGCGATGCCATCCTGCGCGGGCGCGGCGCAGGCCTCCTGATTGAAGGCGACGGCATTGGCGATGGGGTAGAGGTACCAGGCCAGCGGCGCCGCGTTGCACGGATCGAGCGCGCGATTGAGCGCGAAGGCGAAGGTCTGCGCGTTGATCGGCTCGCCATCGCTGAAGCGCATCCCAGAGCGCAGGGAAAAGGTGATCGTCTTGCCATCCGGGCTGACAGACATGCTCTCGGCGGCCCATAGCCGCACGTTGAGCTGCGAATCGAGCGTGACGAGCGACGGATAGATCAGGGTCGCCAGCGTCGTCGAGGCCGGGTCGTCTGCCTGGATGGGATCATAGGTGGCGATGGTGGGAGCGCCCGCGCTATCGGTCGCAGTGGTGAAGAGGGCATTGCGCAGGATCTGCTGAGTGTCGGGCGCTGGCTGAATGGTCGGCGTATGACTGGTCGAGCCGCAGGAAACCGCCATCAGCGCGACCAGCGCCAGCACGAGCACCGCCGGAACACCCGCCATGCGACGCCCGCCCGCGCCACGCCCCCGCCGGGCGCGCGCGCTGCGTTGGTCACGAGGCCGGCCCACATGAGGCCACGACCATCGCGTCGTCGGGGGCATCAGTTGAGCGGCGTGGTGGGCTGCGGCGGCTGCTCCGGAGTGACGAACTCGCCAGCGGCGGTCTCTGGCGAGGAAGTCCGGGGAATCAACGACAGCACCTCGGTGTTATAGCCGATAGGATCGCGCAGGCTGGCGCTGAGCTCCGCGCCGATCATGCGCACACTGAAGAGATTGGGCTGCATGAGCGAGCTCATCGTCGCGGGCGCCATCTGGCTGGCGAACTGCACCAACTGCGCCTGACCGAGGCCATCGCGCTGGTCGCCGACGATCCAGAAGATCACGCC
>DATAED010000148.1:0-10940 GCA_036258195.1 Ktedonobacterales bacterium | reverse complement strand
GAAGAATGGCCAGCTCGTGCAGAAAGGCGAAGCGCTGATTCGTGTCCAGGCGTCCTGACTCGATTACTACGGAGCCGCCGCGCGAGTCTGGCGCAGAGAAGACGCCTGCGCGCGGCGGCGGTCTGCGCGCCTGGGCGCCAGCGTGGCTCTCGTCCTGGCTGACCCAGCGGCGCATTGCCTGGGGGCTAGTCGGGCTGATGGCGCTCGCCTTTGCCATTCTGGTTGGCTACCACGCCATCTTCCGCCATCTGGAGTTCCACACCGACGCCTTCGATCTGGGCAACATGGATCAGGCGGTGTGGAATACGCTGCACGGCCATCCCTTCCGCTTCACCAATCGTGGCAACGACGACTTTGGGCCGCCAACGCGGCTCAGCATCCATGTCGAGCCGATCTTGCTGCTACTCTCGCTGCTCTACCTCATCCACTCCGGCCCTGTGACGCTGCTGGCGACGCAGACCATCGCCCTGGCGCTGGGGGCCATCCCGCTATTCGCGCTGAGCCTGCGCCGCCTGCCACAGCTTCCCTTCGTCGGCGTGGGTCTGGTCTTCGCCTATCTGCTCAGTCCCTTCACCGTGAGCGAGGCGCTGTGGGACTTCCACGCCGTGACGCTGGCTACGCCGCTGCTGCTCTTCGCGCTGTGGGCGCTGGATAGTCGCCACTATCGCTGGTTTCTGGTGGCGGCCATCCTGGCCATCGCGACGAAAGAGGATGTCGGTCTCTCGGTCGCGGTGGTGGCGCTGCTGCTGGCGGTGGCGCGGCCAGACAAGCGGCGCTTCGGGCTGCTGGTGGCGCTCGGCTCGCTGCTGTGGGTGGCCATCTGCTTCAAGCTGATTCTGCCGCACTACAATGTCGGCGTGGCCGGCGGCAACAACTACTGGTATCGCTATAGCTGGCTGGGCGCTACGCCGCAGGAGGCGCTGGTCAACGCCATCACGAAGCCGTGGATCGTGCTGGGTTACCTGCTGATTCCCGGGCGACTGGGCTATCTCGCCATCGTGCTGCGCTCGGCGGGCGGGCTGGGGCTGCTGGCCCCGCCGCTGCTGCTGGCGGCGCTGCCTGATCTGGCGGTCAATCTGCTCAGCTCGCACACCGAGCAGTACAGCGGATTCTTCCAGTACAACGCCATCATTCTACCCTATCTGCTGGGCGCGGCGGTCTATGGCGCGGCGGCGCTGGCGCACGCCCGTCAGCGCGCGGCCAGCGAGCCAGATGCGCAGCGGCTGGGGGCGGCGGCCAGCGCAGCGCGTGAGAGCGTGCGCGGCGTATGGGCGAGCGGCTGGCGTGGAGCGCTGGGCGGGCTGGCGCGCTTCGGGCGGGCAGTTGGCGTGCTGTGGGCGGCGCTGCTGGAGCGCATTCCGATTCCGGCGCGCTGGTTGCAGCCACTGCTGGTCGTCTGGCTGGTCGCCTTCAGCCTGTGGAATATCTCGACAGTCGGGCGCATCCCGCCGTTCTGGGCGGCGGGCAATCCGCCACCGGCGGCGCTGGAGGCGCGCATGGCGGCGGTCAACGCGCTGCTGGCGCAGATTCCCGCCGACGCCTCGGTGTGCGCCACAGACACGCTCGATCCGCATCTGAGCGACCGCTACGATCTCTATCTGGCGCCTGACACACTGTGCTATCAGGCGCAGTATGTGGCGATGGATCTGCCCAACGCCATCGCCAATGTGCGCGCGGGCGATACGAAGATGCTTCAGCGCATGCAGGCGTCGGGCCACTATGTCGTGGTGGGCGAGACGCACGGGGTCATTGTGCTGCGGCGGACGGGCGCGGCGCTGACGTCCTGAGGCGGCGCCGCCCATCCGTCGCCGGAAAGGCAGGTAGACGAGATGGCGAAGGTCTGTATCGGCTCCATCGTGTTGCGAGTGGATGACATCAAGCGCCAGAAGGCATTCTGGATGGCCGCGCTCGACTACGCGCCGCGCGACGAAGTAACTGAGGACGACGATTTCGTCCTGCTGCGCCCCAAGGATGGCGTGGGGCCAAACCTCTCGCTCGACCAGATGCGCTCAGAGGTTCACATCCCGCCGCGCATCCATCTCGACCTCTATACCGACGATCAGGCGGGCGAGGTGCAGCGGCTGCTGGCGCTGGGCGCCACCGAGGTGCACTGGAGCAAGCGCCCGCCGGACGCCGACTACATCATCCTCGCTGATCCAGAGGGCAATCGCTTCTGCGTGATCGACACCACAATGTAGCGATGCTGGCCGTATCCATCCTGTTTGTGGGCACGAGGCGTGCGTGATACCGTGAAGCAGGTTCATGGAGCGATCATAGCATGCTGCGTCGGGAGTAGAGCGGGCGCGTCTCTGTGGCGACATGCGACTCGCTGCTCGGCAAACCATAGGAACAGACGATCACCGCCCGCTCCCCCTTCTGAACGCCAGAGTATTGTCGATGAGGACGGTTCCAGACACGTCTTGCGTGGCGCCGCGAGTCTGTGGACACGGCACGCGCGAGCAAGGGGAACGTATGGTGAGCGCCAAGCAAGCTAGCGGATCACGGGGCAAGGTAAATGGACTTCGCAGCATACAGGCGGAACTCGTAGCGCTCTACAAGGATATTCATGCGCATCCCGAGCTGTCGATGCATGAGGCACGGACGGCGGGCCTTGCGGCGAATAGGCTGTCCGCTGCCGGTTTCGACGTCACCACGGGCGTCGGCAAAACGGGTGTGGTCGGCGTGCTGCGCAATGGTGATGGGCCAGTGGTGATGCTGCGCGCCGACATGGATGCGCTGCCGGTGAAGGAGGCTACCGGCTTGCCCTACGCCAGCACGGTCACCACGACCACGGACGATGGGAAGATAGCGCCGGTAGCGCATGCTTGCGGTCACGACATGCATGTGGCGTGTCTGGTGGGCGCGGCTACCTTGCTCGCGCAGGCCCGCGACACGTGGCGCGGCACGCTGCTGGCCGTCTTCCAGCCTGCAGAGGAGACGGCGCAAGGCGCCCAGGCGATGATTGACGATGGGCTCCTCACACGCTTCCCTAAACCAGATGTCGTGCTCGGCCAGCATGTCATGGTCGGGGCAGCGGGCGATATTGGCTGGCGCGCTGGCGTCATCACCTCAGCCGCCGACAGCATGCAGATCCAGTTGTTCGGGCGAGGCGCGCATGGCTCGATGCCCCAGGCCAGCATTGATCCCGTCGTGATGGCCGCCGCTACGGTGCTGCGCCTGCAAACAATCGTCGCGCGGGAGGTCTCGCCGACTGATGCCGCCGTGCTCACGGTCGGCGCACTGCAAGCTGGAACCAAGGAGAACGTCATCCCCGACGATGCGATCATCAAGCTGAATGTCCGCACCTTTGACGAAGGAGTACGGGCGCGCGTGCTCGCCGCCATCAAGCGTATCGTCACCGCCGAAGCGGAAGCCTCAGGGGCGCCGACGCCGCCAGAGTTCACGGCGTTGGATCGCTATACGCCCGTCACGAACGACGCCAAGGCAACCGAGCGCGTTGTGGGGGCATTTCGCGAGGCGTTTACCGACGCCCATGTCGTGGAGACGCCGCCGACCTCGGCGAGCGAAGACTTCGGGCTGTTCGGCGCCGCGTGGGGCGCCCCATCGGTGTTCTGGTTTATCGGCTGCACCGACCCCGACAGGTACGCGAAAGCGAAGGCAGCGGGAACACTCGACGACATTCCCACCAATCACAATCCGGGCTTTGCGCCGGTCATCCATCCGACCCTGGAGACTGGCGTCACCGCATTGGTCACCGCCGTGCGGGCCTGGCTGGCGCCCTGAGCCGACGTCCCGCAGAGGGCCTGGAGATGGCGTGCGTTTACCTTGCGCTTGCCGTTTGGGAGCGCCGTCGTGTCGTCCGTTGACTGCATCGCAGCAGCGGGCGTACGCTGTGTGGGACGCAAGTATGGCGGCTATCGGCGGCCACACCGACGCAAGGGCAAGCGCCCGCTATCCCTTGCCGTCGCCCTTCACTGAGTACAACGCCAGGTAGGTTGATCAAGATGCAGCCGGTCGTCTTCAATGCCAGTCTGCAAGAGGCGCTCAATCTGATCGGCGCCTTTGTCTTTGCGATTTCTGGCGCGCTGCTGGCTGTCCACAAACGCTATGATATCGTCGGCATGATCGTGCTGGCTGAGATTACCGCCATCGGCGGAGGCGTGATCCGCGACCTCATTCTCGGCGCCGTGCCCCCTGCGTCCTTCACCGATCACGTGACTTTTCTGTTGCCACTTGGCGCAGTGGCGCTCGTCTTTGTCGTGTATCGGTACGTCATGCCAGACGAAGGCCAGGGCAAGGATCAAGATCAGGGTTCCACTTCCCCTGCGCACACCTGGCGCTATCAGATGCAAACCGCCTTCGCGCAGCGCTATCGGAACCACCTCCGCATTGCCGTGCTGATCTTTGATGCCGCAGGGCTGGCGGTCTTCTGTGTCTCGGGCGCAGCCAAGGCCATCGCCTATGGGCTAGGGCCGGTTGAGGCAATAGCGCTGGGCGCACTGACTGGAGTAGGCGGCGGGATTCTGCGCGATATGCTCGCCAACGACAAGCCGGCAGTGCTGCAGGAGGACAGCGAATTGTACGTGGTTCCGGCGATACTGGGCGGAGCAATCGTGGTAGCCGTCCATTACCTTCACCTGGAGGCCTACAGCACACTCGCAGCAACGCTCGCCGCCGTCTTCGTGTTTGCGCTGCGGCTCGCCGCGCTGCGCTACCGTTGGACAGCGCCGCGACCGTGGCGTGTCACAGCGACCAAGGACAATCCAGCAGCAGTCAAGCAAGACGACGCGCAGGAATGATCAGGCCGCGCATGCGAGCTGGTCGCAGCCAGTAGAGCGTATCGAAGGAGCCGGAGGTTGGGTAGCTTCGGCGGTCGCTCAGTCGTTGAGCCAGCGGGAGCCGCTGGAGCCACGGTCGCGGCCATCCTGTGGGATGTCAAAGGCGTTGCGTGGTGGCTGCTGCTGCGGAGGCTGCTGCGCGCGGTGGCGGCCACTGGAGCTGGCCGCCTGCCACTGCGCCCGCTGGACGTCGCTGGCCCCAGGCTGCTCTGGTCGGCGTTGTGCTGGCCGCTTGCCAGATGCGCCCTGATTGAAGAGCGTGCGAAATTGGCTGGATTGCCCATATTGACCGGATTGCTCTGGCTGGCCCGCCTCTGGTCGCATGGCGCGTCGCTGCGCGGAGTCGCCGGGCGCTGCGCGATGCTGACCGGAGTCGCGGCGCATCGCCTGCTGGCCACCGCTGAAGCGTGGAGCGTCTGGCGTGGGTTGCGGCGTCACACGCGGCGCCTGGTGGGCGGCCTGCCGGGGCTGCTGCGCCTCCAGCACATTCGTGGCGAAGGGATCGCTGACGTTCGCGCGGGCGGCGAGCGGCACGCTGGATGATGACCCAACGAGCGCGCGCAGATCGTCAATGGCGCCCTCGGTCTGCGCCAGCGCTCCGTCGAGCATCTGGTCGAACTGCTCGGCAGTGTCGAGGTCGGCGAAGAGATCAGCCACTGCCGTGTCTACATCGTTCAGGCGCGAGCCGATGCGCGCCGCCACCACAGCGTTCTCGCGCGCCAGCCGCATCGCCGTGGCCGGATCGACCGGCGCGCCGGGATGCGAGACGCCAGCCCAGATATCAGAGGTCGCCTCCTGCAGCGCGACGCGGTCGTTGGCCAGCGTGGCCATCAGCCGCTCCAGGTGGTCGCGTGCGGCGTTGAGGCGGCGATCCACCCACTCGCGCTGCTCGCGCTGCATCGGATAGTGGGCCTGCGCGGCGGTCAGCGCCTCGACAGCGGCGCGCAGGCGATCATCCGCCTGGCGATCATCCGCCAGGCGATCATCCGCCAGTGACGCCTGGGCTGCCTGCTCGCGGCCAGTGAGCATCAGCCCGATGGCTACCGTGACGAGCGCTAGCAGCGCGCCCGCCATCGCCAGAATGACGGTATATTCGAGCGTCACATGCTGCATGACGCTCACCGGCGTCAGCGCGATGACCGCGCCCACGCACGCGCCCGCGCCATCGATCAGCGGAGCAGCGCCCGCCACATAGTCCACACCGCCGACAGACAGAGCGCCAGCGCTGGGGCTGCTGGAATGGGCGCAGGCGTTGGCCGCGAGCGAGCCGCCCAGTGTGTCGCCCACCGCGCCAGACTGCGCCATGCTCGACGCGATGACGACGAATCCGCTCGCTTCCCGCTGGGCAATCAGCGTATCTACCCCGACCAGCGAGCGCAATTGCCCAGCTTCGGCGTTATTGTTGTTGAGCGTGGTCACGTTGGCGGGGAGCGCGCTGGTGAGTTGCCCATTGGTCAACTTGAGGTCGCCCATGTTGGCGCGGATCGCGCCGCGCGCGGCCTGTGCTGCTACCCCCACCTGCGCCAGCGTGTCGCGTTGAGCCTGCTGGCTCATCCCCAGATAGGCCAGGGTGGTCAGGACGAGGGCGCAGAGCATCGGGCCGACGATCAGCAGCGTGATCGACCGCGAGCGCGTGCGGCCAGGCGCCTGCGTCACACGTGATCGACCGCGAGCGCGTGCGGCGCGACCTTTGGCGGCGGGCATGGGCATCCTCCAGGGGTTAGGCGGCTGGATCGGGCGCGCTGGCCCGAAGTCAGGTAGGCGCGATGTTCCTTCATTGTAGGTGAGTCCGCCGACCTGTACACAGGATGTTGGACTATTGGGGCGCCGCGACCCCAACCCCCAGCCCCCACTCCCGCGGGACAGGGGGAGCCAGAAGCCCCGCTCCAGCGGGAGCGGGAGAGCCAAAGGGGCTATGAGAGCGGCGCGACGAGGAGTATAATCAACGCTGGCGCCTGCTCGATGGCGAGCGGCGCCCGGACACGCCTGTGGGCGCGGCTCGACGCTGAGGCGCATGAGGAGACGTACGTAGCGATGCTAAAAGAGAGCATGTTGTTTCTGGCGCGGCAAGACGCCATCCGCCACATGGCGCAGACGAACCCCATCGGGCAGCGAGTGGCGCGCCGCTTCGTCGCAGGCGAGACGCTCGATCTGGCCATACAGGTGGCCCACGCGCTCAATCACCAGCGCATCAGTGTCTCGCTCGACCACCTCGGCGAGAATACCTCCGACCAGCGCGAGGCCTGCGCCGCCACTGACGACTATGTGAGCATCGTCGAGCGCATCCATGCGGAGGGCGTCGAGGGCAACATCTCGGTCAAACTGACCGCGTTGGGGCTGGACATCTCAGAGCAGCTCTGCCGCGAGAATCTGACCCGTGTGCTGGAGCGCGCCCAGCGCTATGGCATGTTCGTGCGGGTCGATATGGAAGGCTCCGAGTACACGCAACGCACGGTTGATCTGGTGTGCGACATGCATCACACCTTCGAGAACGTTGGTACAGTTATGCAGACGGCGCTCTTTCGCACGCCCGACGATGTGGAGCGCTTGCTGAGTGAGCGCGTGCGGATGCGGCTGGTCAAGGGCGCCTATCTGGAGCCGCCGTCGCTCGCCTACGAGCGCAAAGCCGACGTGGACAGCGCCTATCAGCGCCTGCTGCTGCCACTGTTGGAGCGCGGCGTGTATCCGGCTATCGCCACACACGACGAACGCATGATCAATGCGGCCATCCGCATCGCCCACGAGCGCGACATCCCACGCGCGCGCTTCGAGTTCCAGATGCTCTATGGCATCCGGCGCGACTTGCAGGAGCGGCTCTCCACGGCGGGCTACAACGTGCGCGTCTACATCCCCTACGGCTCACAGTGGTACCCATATCTGACGCGGCGCATGGCGGAGCGACCCGCCAACCTGATGTTCATCCTCAGCAACGCGCTGCGCGGCTGAGTGACCTCCTGGCGTGGGCGCCCTCCTGTGGCTGGTCCTGGATTCTTGTCGCGGTCGCGCTGGGTATCATACCCTGAGCAGAAGGTAAAGATAGCAGCGCGTTGCGGTTGGACAACTGCGTCGCAGCCAGGGATGAGGTGAGCGCGCATGACATCGGCCCCACAATGGCCACCGCGCCCGGCAGGCTCCAGCGTGAGTGGATCACTCCGCACGGAAGACGGTAGCCAAACGCAGTCCAGGCAGGCGGCGCCGCCATCGACGCCATCACCCGTGGTGAAGGGATACCCTGACTTGCCCGGCATCACGGCCTTCTGCCTGGAGGCGCTCGATGGCGCGCTGGAGCTTGTGCGCGCCGATGGCGGCGAGGTGGCGGCGCTGAATGCGGCTGGCACGGCGATGGTCACGCGCGCGCGCCGCAAGCGTCCGCCGCGCGCGCCAGGCTTCGGCGCGCCATCGCGCAATTCGCAGCCGATGCCGCCACAGTCGCCCTACGATGCCGCCGACCCCATCGATAGCCAGGTGACGCAGTTGCTGCCCTCAGCGCAACTCGCGCGCACCTATGCGCTTGATCAGGGGCTGATTGGCAAAGTCTGGAAGCGCCGCGAGCCGATGCAGGCGCGACTGGACGCCAACACCGCCGGAGCCGCCAGTACGCTGCTGCTGGAGCCTGAGGCGCATCAACATCTGGCTGTGCCTATCTTTCGGCCCAGCACGCTCGATCATCTGAGTGGGCGAGGGCCTGTCATCGGCGTGCTGCGGGTCTTCAATCGCGACGAACTCTGGTCGTATACCAACAATGATCGCATCATGCTGGAGCTGCACGCCGACCGACTGGGGCGCGCGCTGGCGCTGCTCGATACCTCCAGCGATTCGGTGCGGCGTGGCGACCTCATCGGCGCGCTGCGCGACCTGAGCGGCGTTGGCCCGACTAGCCGCGACCTTTATACGCGCGTCTCCGAGCTTGCCATGCGCCAGATGAATGCGCTGACCTTCGCGGCGCTCTCGGCGCTGCCCTATCGCGATGGCGAGGCGCCCGCAGTCAACGTAGAGCTGGCGCTGCGGGCGGGCGCTCCCCAGGCTGGCGGGCGGCTGCCACTGAGCGATCTGCCAGAGTGGCTGCAGCGCGCCTTTGCGCCGGAATTGGTCAATGAAGCGGCGCCGCAAGGTGGCGCGCCGACCGCGCTGACGGCGCTCGGCTGGACGCACGAGGCCATCCCACATTCGGCGCTGGCGGCTCCGCTCATCACAGGCGGACAGGTGAAGGGCGTCTTCGTCATCACCTCGCCCCAGCGCGACGCCTTCAACGCCGACGCTGCGGCGCTCTTCGAGGCGCTGACGCTGGCCGCGACCACGTTCGTCGAGAATGCCCATCTCGTCGAGGAGGCGCATCAATCGGTCAAGCGGCTGTATGATCAGCGCCAGCAGCTCTCCGCCCTCAACAATGCGGCGCAGACGCTCAGTACGTCGCTCGATGTGCAGGCCACGCTGAATTCTGTGGCCGAGCAGGCCTCGCTGCTCACCAGCGCGCCCATCTGCGCGGTCTTTCTACGCGACGATCAATCGGATGATCTGGTCTGTCGCGCCGCGCATCCGAAGGATCTGGAGGGGCAAGCGGCGCTGCTGGATGCGCGCATGCCGCTGGCGTGGCGGGCGCTGGGCGCTGTGCTGGCAAACGAGCAGTTTGTCATCATCGAGGGGCTGGCGCAGGACGCGGGCGAGCCGGAGTCCGCGACCGCCAGGATCGCGCGGCTGGGCGTGGCCTCGCTGGTGGTGGCGACCATCACCCACCAGAATAAGCAGCTCGGCGCGCTGGTCATCTGCACGCCGAACCAGTCGCGCCCGTATAGCGCGGAACAGATTGGGCCATTGCAGGGGTTGGCGAGCCAGGCCGCCATCGCCATCAGCAATGCGCGCGCCCACGCCGACTTGAACGACGCCTACGAGCAATTGCAGGAGCTTGACCGCCTGAAAGACGACTTCATTCTGACCGTCTCGCATGAGTTTCGCACGCCGCTAACCGCCATCGAAGGCTATGTGACGCTCATCAACAAGCATGGCCACAAACTCGATCAGGAGAAGCTCCAGCAATTCGCCAGCGAAATTCATCAGGCGACGATGCAGCTCGCCGGGATGATCAGCATGCTGGCCGACGCCAATCGCCTCAGCTCGCAGCCGCTGCGCATCGCGCCGCGTCCGCTGAACCTGCGGGTGGTGGCCAGCGATGCGATGGGCGCGCAGGCGCCTGACGCGAAGGAGCGCATCCAGCTGCGCATGGCGGATGATCTGTGGGTCAACGGCGATGACGAGCGGCTGCCGCTGGTCTTCTCAAATCTGATCAGCAACGCCATCAAATATGCTGGATCGGGCAAGGCTTGCCGCATCCTGGCGCGCACGACGACGCGCGCGACGTTGGCGGCGGACGGTCGCAGGCTCTCTGCCGCCCCCGCAGGCGATGACGCGCAGGAATGGATCGTGGTGACGGTCGAGGACGATGGCCCCGGCATCTCGCCAGAGGATCAGGCCAAGCTCTTCCAGAAGTTCGTGCGGCTCTCGCAGTCGCTGGTGACGCCGGTGCGCGGCACGGGCCTGGGCCTCTGGATCTGCCGCCAATACGTCGAGGCGATGGGCGGCGACATCTGGGTGGAGAGCGGCGTGGGGCAGGGCGCTCGCTTCAACTTCTGCCTCCCACGCATCGCGACGCCCGCTGCGTGACGTGGTGGGCGCCGCGACCTGCATGCTGGGTGGCTGGCGATTGAAATCGCGCCTGGGAGGCGGCCTGCGGGCCGCCGCGAAGCTCGGCTCCGCCTGCCGCCTGCGCGGACTGGGAATAGGCATGTGAAAGCGAGGTGTGCAGGAGGATGCGGCGGACAAAAGTGGCGCTGTTCGTTCACTTCGTGTGGGCAACGTGGGATCGTATGCCGCTCCTGACAGAAGAGACAGAGCGGCGAATATACCATAGCATTCAGGCGACCTGTGTGGAACTGAGCGCAGAGGTAATTGCGTTGGGCGGAGTCGAGGATCATGTTCACCTGCTCGTGCGACTTCCCGCCACGCTGGCTCCTTCGCTGTTCGTGAAGCACGTCAAAGGCTCATCGGCGCACCTTGCGACGCATATGGTCGCTCCTGACCGCTTCTTCAAGTGGCAGGGCAGTTATGCGGCGTTCTCGATAAGCTCCAACGATCTTGACCGCCTAT